>CAZCTF010000031.1:0-10484 GCA_964501755.1 uncultured Bdellovibrionales bacterium | reverse complement strand
GTTGCCGTGGGAGCTCACGAGATCTGCCATCTCTTTGGGCGACCAAGAGCAGTAGAGATGATCAAAATCATAATGGATTTCTCCGTCCTTGTTTGAAAAAAATTTGTACCAGCGGTCCGAGAATGGCCAGAAGAGCCGGATGCCGTAGCCCATGCCGGAGAGGTCGTGTACAAAGTGTCCGAAGACTCCGAGGATGAAAAGCGTCATCCATGCCGGACCGAAGAATGTGCCGACGAATAGAGCAGCGGGGATATAGGGGATAGGGTTGTGGAAGAGGGTGCGATGGGCGCCGATGATCCTCCCCCCGTCTGTCCCACGCTCGGCGTACTCGATCCAGAAATCGAGGTCGGGGAGAAGTGCGAAAACGACCCCGGCGAGTATCCACCCCGGCGTAAGTGCTTGTTCGAAAAAGAGTCCCACGAGGAATGCCCAGAGGAGACCGAGTTTGATATCGAGAAACATATATCGCGCGCAGTGTATCAGAAAAAGAAAAAACCCTCCAGCTCGGAAGGTTTTTTCGTGATTTTGTAGCCCCAAGGGGAATCGAACCCCTCTTTTCAGGATGAGAACCTGATGTCCTAGCCGATAGACGATGGGGCCATAGACTAGCTTTTAGTGGCTAGTTTATAGCAAAAAGGAAGAAAAGAAGAAGGCGAAACCAGATGAAAAAAGCCTCTAGAAAGGCATGGCTACTGTATCACATCGAGCGATTTTAGCAAGACGCAACGAGGAGTCGAGAGTTGACAGGAACGTATTTACATGCTACAATTGTTCAATCGTATTTCGTCCCTTTCCATCAACCCAGATTACTTCGAGGAGAAAGCATGTCGATCTATGAAACCGCCCGAAACGGGTTCGCCATCATCGGTCTCCTGACCACGAGCGGCCTCATCGGCCTCATCGGCTGGCACGCCGTCGTCGCTATCCAGCGTTTCCGTGCCAACCGGCCGGTCCGTCTCCGCGAGCGAGCCATTGCCGCCGTCCGGAACGCACCGATTCCGAGCCCACTCGGCGACGATTCGTTCGGCGACTGCTGAGCAAAGCCCCTGGCACAAAAGAGTCCCTGTCACGCAACCGCGCGGCAGGGACTTTTCAATTCTTGTATTTAATTTTCGGCGCGGTATTTTGCGACGAGCGAACTGTATTGTCGGGCGCTTTCGCGGATTGTACGCTGTTGGGTTGTCCGATTGACGGCGACGAGTCCAAAGCGGAGCCAGTACCCCTTATCCCACTCGAAGTTGTCGAGGAGCGACCAGTAGAAATAGCCGCGCACATTGGCACCGTCAGCTACCGCACGTTCCATGGCATTGAGTGCGGCCGGGATGAATTTTTTTCGGAGCTCATCGGACGCGTCGGCGATCCCATTTTCGGTGACATAGATCGGTTTTCTATAGGATTTGAGCTCGACGAGCGCATGGTAGAGCGACTCAGGGTAGTATTCCCAGCCGAAGTCAGTCTGGATTTTATTTTCATTTTTGTTGAACCAGCTGTCGATACGGTGGTGGTTATAGTGATTGAGTCCGATAAAGTCCTGGGTATCGGCAATCTTCCGGAGGAACCAGTGATTCCAGAATCGGTCGGCGAACATTTTGAGAAAACGATTCACGAACGTCCCACTGGCAGCTTCGAACCAGATATTATGCTTGGCGATACCGATCATCGAGTCGGGGAGGGCCGCTTTCATCGCTCGGTAGGCGAGCCGATGCGCGCGGACAAATTGATTCCTGGCGCGGTAGTACTTGAACACGCTTCGATGTTTCTCTAACCACTGCGCCTGGAGGTAGGTCGCGCCGGAGTAGACATCGGGCTCATTGAACGTCATCCAGTAGTGCACGTCGGTCCCGATTGTACGGACGACGCGCTCGGCATAGCGGGCGAAGAGATCGGGAAAGTCCGGCGAAAGAACCCCGCCTTTTTCGGCGAGCCACAGGGGAAGCGTAAAGTGCCAGAGCGTGACGAACGGTTCGATACCTCGAGTCCGGAGTGCAGTGAGCATTTCCTGGTAGTGGCGGAGTGCCGTCTCATCGAATGCTCCTGGTTCTGGCTCGATCCGCGACCATTCGATCGAGAAGCGGTAGCTGTCGAGTCCAAGATCTTTCAGGATATCGAAATCTTCGGCATAGCGGTTCCAGTGATCGCAGGCCGTTCCGGAAATATAGTTCGTAGGATTAGTTGCTTCGGTCCGAAACTTCTCCCAGTTTGGATTCCACCAGAATGCGGCCTCAGATCCGTTCGCGAGGCGTTCGGCATTCTTCTTCTCCCATTCGCCCCAGTCGTTATGTTGGCCGCCTTCGACTTGATGCGAAGCGGTCGCAGCACCCCAATAAAAATCTTTTCCAAACGGCATAGGAGGGTTGTCGTGAATGATTCTTGCTGCTATCATACCACGCTCGCCCTCCTGAAATGACGTATACTGAAACCATGTCAGAAATTACAGAGAAGGAGACTTTTGTCTTTCCAAACCCGAAAACGACCGCATTCCCAGCGCGGCTGGTTCAGCGCACGCTCGAGATGATCCCCGGAACACTGACCTGGGGGACGCTCATTGGGATGGTGTTTCTATCGTTCTTTGCGCCGGTCTATGCCGCGGTATTCATTATCGTTTTTGATACATACTGGATCTATCGCGCAATTTACATCTCTATTTTTTCCCTCCAGGCCCAGTGGAATATCGCCGAAGGGAAGCGTATCGATTGGAAAGAGCGCTATGAAGAATCTGCTCGTCCAGCAGAGTATGTCGAAAAGCTCCGGACGCGTATCGCTGCACTCAAGACCGAGATCAAAGCATCGCATGGTTTTGCGGAGTGGCGAAAGCGGCGCGGTCTGCGTCAGGCGGTAGGCCGGACGAAGCGCATCATTCGAGAGACGGAGCAGCTCATTCTGAACGTGAAACTCATCATGGATTGGCGCGACGTTGTCCATGTCGTCCTCTTGCCAACCGCTGGAGAGCCGGTCGAGGTGATAGAGCCGGCGATCGAATCGCTCGTGAAGTCGCGCTTCCCGCTCGATCAGATGATTGTTCTCCTGGCGACCGAGGAGCGCGAGGATCCGGCGACGCGCCTGCCGAAAGTCGACGCGCTCCAGAAGAAATTCGGCCATCTCTTCAAAGACTTCATTGTGACGACGCATATCGTCGCCGTGGGCGAGATGAAGTGCAAGGCGTCCAATGCGACGTTTGCGGCGAAGGAGCTTATGACGTATCTGGATGAGAAGGGGATTGACTACAAACGTGTTGTTTTCTCCAATTTTGACTGCGACTCGGTCATTCATCCAGAGTACTTTCCGGCACTGACCTATCACTATACGACGAGTCCGAACCGTCTCCGCCGCGCGTACCAGCCGCTCCCGATGTATCACAACAATCTCTGGGATACGAACGCGCTCGTCCGCGTGGTTGTGACCGGTTCGTCATTCTGGCATTTGTACCAGTCGACGCGCCGCGAGATGGTGACATTCTCTTCGCACTCCGAACCATTTGATACCTTGGTAAAGGTCGGTTTTTGGCCGGTGAACATGATCAGCGAGGATTCGGTCATCTACTGGAAGTGTCTGGCGTATTTCCATGGTGACTATGAAGTGCAGCCGATTCATCTGCCGGTTTCGCTTGATGCCGTGCTCGCCCCGACGTATTGGAAGACGGTCGTGAACCAGTACAAACAGAAGCGTCGTTGGGCCTACGGGATCGAGAATTTCCCGGTGACAATGCGTGCGATTTGGCCGGACGCTGTCATCCGGACCCGGACAAAACTCCGCATCATGTTCGAGATGCTCGAGGGTCACTATTCGTGGGCGACGACCTCATTCCTCCTCACCTTCCTCGGTTGGTTGCCGCTTTTCCTTGGCGGGGAGGCATTCAAAGAAAGTGTTCTTGCTCACAATCTCCCGTTTTTCACTCGAACGCTCATGACGCTCGGTATGGTCGGACTGCTTGTCTCGATTCCGATGTCGCTCCTCACCTTGCCGCCGCGCCCCAAGCGGTACCATTGGACGCGGACCTTGCTTATGTTCTTCCAGTGGTTTCTCGTACCGATCGTGGCGTTTCTCTCAGCGATCCCCGCGATTGATTCCCAAACCCGTATTCTGACCAAACGCTACTTCGGCGAATTCTGGGTCACGGAAAAAATGCGAAAAATCGAGTAGGTGTTCGCCACTTACTCTAAATGGACCCGTTCCTCAAATGTCTGGAGCGCCTTCTTGAGGAGCGGGTGATGAGTGAGTTTCGGATCATCCTCCAGAACTTGTGCCGCTTTTTCACGCGCGATCTGAATGAGCTTCACATTGGAGAGGTTCGCAAACGCGATATCAGGGAGGCCTGACTGGCGCGTCCCGAGAAATGCACCCGGCCCGCGGAGTTTCAAATCGATCTCGGCGAGCTCGAATCCGCTCGTGGTTTTCTCGAGCGCTTGAAGTCGGGCGCTTTCAGGGCTTTTGCCGTCGCTCGGGAAGAGAAAGCAGTAGCTCTGTTCGCTCCCGCGTCCGACGCGTCCACGGAACTGATGGAGTTGCGAGAGGCCGAACCGCTCGGCGCCCTCGATGAGCATGACGGTCGCATTCGGGATGTCGATGCCGACTTCGACGACCGCCGTCGAGACGAGGATATCGAGTTGCTTTTCCTTGAAGTCGTTCATAATTGCTTCTTTCTCTTTCGCCTTCATCCGGCCATGGAGGAGGCCGACCCGACGGTGGGGGAACACTTCTTTTTCCAGTCGGGCCGCTTCGGTTGTCGCCGCTTTTACCTCTTCCATTGCCTTGCTGGTCTCGACGAGTGGGAGGATGACGAATGCCTGTCGTTCTTTTCTAATCTCCTGTTCGATGAATGCATAGACTTTTTTCCGCGCGGCATCAGAAACGGCTACGCGTGTGATGATCGGCTTTCGCGCTTTCGGCATCTCGTCGAGGAGTGAGAGGTCGAGATTGCCAAAGAGCGTGAGGGCGAGTGTCCGTGGGATCGGTGTCGCAGTCATCGTGAGGAAATGGGGGATAGTCGAGTCCGATCCGTCCTCGCTTTCAAAAGCCTTTTCCTGAAGTCGGGCGCGCTGAGCGACACCGAAGCGGTGTTGCTCATCGACAACGACGAGTGCGAGCGAGTGGAAACGAACCCTGTCCTCGAGGATGGCGTGGGTGCCGATGACGATATCGGGGATGCCAGCCGCAATCGCTTTCACGAGCGCCGCACGACTGATGGGTTTTCCCGAGAGCGTGGCGAGGCTTCCCGTGAGGAGAGCGACGTTTTTTCCGAGCGGCGCGGAGAGGCGTTCAAATGATGCGGCGTGTTGCGTGGCAAGTACTTCCGTCGGGGCCAAGAGCGCGGATTGGAACCCGCTCTCGCTCGCTCCGTACATGGCTGTCATCGCGACAGCAGTTTTGCCGCTCCCGACATCGCCATTGAGGAGCCGGTTCATCGGATGCGTACCAGCAAGGTCGACGAGGATCTCTGAAATCACTTTTTCCTGCGCGTTGGTCAACTCAAAACCGAGCGTTTTCAAGAAGGCTTCGCGTGACCCCGAAGAAAGCGTGATCGGATGGGATCGGCCCGCGTCGGCTGCGGCACGCACAGAGAGGCTCTTCAATTGGAGGAAGAACATCTCCTCGAACGCGAAGCGCTTCTCAGCCAGGAGGACATGCTTCTCGAGCTTGGGGAAATGGATATACGCGAGTGCGGTACGGAGATCAGGGAGGTGGAGGTCAGCGATGATCTCGGTATCAAGCGGGTCGGGAACCACTTTTAATTTTTCGAAAATGGTTGCGATTTGCCAACGGAGGAATTTCGAAGTGAGCCCGGTCGTCTCGGGATACACGGGGACGAGGCGTCCGGTGTGCGTTGTGGATCGTTCGGCACGCTCGAAAGCGGGCGACTGCATCACGAGTCCGTCCCGGTCATGTGTGACTTTGCCGGAGAGACGGACGGATTGACCTTCTTTCAAAACGGTCTGGACAAAACGCTGATTGAACCAGATAGTCCGGAGTGCCCCAGTTCGATCCTCTATCGTTGCCTCGGTGAGGAGAAGTTTTTTCTTCCAGGTTTTCTCAGTGGTGAGTTTGATGACGACACCTTCGACTGTGACGCGTGTATCGGGTGCGAGATCGGCGATGGGGGTTGTGACAGAATAGTCCTCGTAGCGATGCGGAAAATGATAGAACAGGTCGCGGACGGTCTCGATGCCGAGTCGTTTCAGTCCGTACCAATAGGCTTTCTTGATCGTCGGAAAGGTATCGAGTCGGGTCGTAAAGTCAGACATAAAGAGGGGCCAGTGGCTCTAAGCTTATCTCAAAAATAGCTTTCAGACGATTTTTCTGCAATTTTGAGTGAAATGTTCCGAAGAGCGAGGAGGAATAATGGTGTTATTCTGACAAGCACCGAGGGCATGACAGCCGAAATTCAGGAAAATTCAGTCAAGATATTTTTGGGATAGACCCTGGTATAGTGTATAGAAAAAAAGAGCCCCCGGAACGCAGTGCGGCCCAGGGGCGAGGTTCTCCGGTGTACGACGGAGCGAGGGGCAGGGGAAAGCGCGGTTGGATACTAGACGGCGCGGCGTGGCGCGGCGTGGGTATCGGTCTTTGGCAGGATGACTGCCGTCGGTTGAGGCTGGGGTTCGGCCTCGAGCGGATCCGCGATGCTGAGCTCTTGGAGGAGCTCACCGAATTGCGCCTTCGTGGGGGCTTCGGTTCCAGGAATCCGCCAGAATTCAATCAGATTGTCCTTGAAGACGAGGTAGAACCTCGGCTTTTCGGGGCCGCCCGAAACGGTTAGGTTGTGGCTCTCGGTCAGCGCCTTGAGCCGGCACTGTTCTTCGGGAGAGATGTTCGCTGCGAACGTCACCGAGCACATACGCCCGTTGAAGCGTTCGAAACGCCCGAACTCAGTCACACTAGGAAGTGTTGTCATTGTGGTTCCTTTGCCTTTGTTTGAGATGAGCGCTTCCCTTGCCCTACTTTTTTTGTAAAATAACTCCCTGATGATACGGAATTTATCTCGATCTGTCAATAAAAAAGAAGCGCCCGCGATAGAGAGTTCTCTATAGCGGGCGAACGGTTGGGGAAGGGTAGATCAGTGCATGGCCGGCGGAATCGTCGGAACATGGTGCACCTCGCCATCATGGTTTTCGTTGTCGGCCGGGCATTGGCCATGGCCGATGAAGGGGAGGTCGCCGGTCAGCTCGAAGCCGAGATGGCGAAGTAGCGCGACGTAGCGGAGCTCGCTCAGGCGGCCATGTCTGGCAGCCGGCTGCAGCGAGACGACATCGTCCCCGAAGTCGGGCTCGAAGGTCTCGCCCTCATCCTTGAGGATGTAGACGGCGAGATCGCCGAGGATGATCGCTTGGTGGTGCGGCTCGAGCGGCCGTTCAAAGTGGAGGTGGAGTGCCGGGCTTTCTTCGCCCCGGCACGGCAGTAGCGCGACGTGGCGCACGGCGGGGAGAGAGGTCATAGTGGACTCCTTTCAGGGCGCGGGGTGGTTCTCTCTTCTTTTCTTGTTAACGAGCGACATAACTATAGACAAAAAAACCGCCTTCGTCAAGGGGTAATTTGTCTACTTTTTTAGAATAGCCTCTTTAGTATAGCAAATCTGTGCAGCATTCTTGAATTAGTCCGAACGCATTTTTCCGGAAAAATCCCCCCGCGAAAATTCGGAAAGGCGGCGGAGTCGCACCGCTGACAATTTCAAGTTTTTCTATGGTGGTAAGTTCTTTACTGACCGATTACAAGAGTGGAAACAACTTTATCTCTTGTAGAATTTCCACTTTGGTCGTCATCATAAAGGAACTTCTTATCACCACTTGTTGAGATCGCCAAAATACTTTTATTGGGTAGCTCTACAAAATACCAACCAACATTGGCATCATAGTGAGAAGATGAAGCAAACCTTATACGAGCCACGTTATAACCACCAGCTTGAAAGTATTTTGGCGAACCCCAGCCGCCACTTGTCGCCAATTTCGATACGTAACTTTCAAAACTATTTTCAGAATTTACTTTCTTAAAAAACTCTATGCGCAATCCACGATCACCAAAAGCTCCAGTCGGATTAAATTCAAAGAATCCTCCCCAATCTTCAGAGATGTTTCCCGGACGATTTGTGTTACGAGACGAAATCAACGTCGGATTATTTCCGAATAGAGAAGGATACTTAAAAGTTAGATTGGGCAAGATTCCCGATTCAATCGAGGAATATGTGTACGAGTTCCAAGATACAGTTTCATCTTTTACAACAGGAGTTGGCGATGTGTTGGTTATTGGAGACGGAGTTTGTGCGACAGGTTCGGACTTCTTTGCGAAAACAAAGTATCCAGCGTTGCCAAGAACAACGATAGCTAATCCAATCAAAAGAATTTTTGCAAAATCATTTTGATTCATATTCATAGGTTTCTTAGATAGTAATTTTAGATTTTATGATTAAAAAAATTCCTTTTTTTCTTTCTCCTAAAATATGGTTCGAGCCGATGCTTTTCTCCAGGTTCTTTTGCGGTTTTGAGCGGTCCGGCTCCGCCACCTTTCTGGTGTCCTCGGCAGGGGAGATTTCATTCTATCCGCTGTCAGTCGAATTTGTGCGCTCGCGTGGAATCCCTGCCTGTCGGCAGACAGGGAACCACAATATCTGCTCGTATCTGAGACTCTCTCCTTGATATTTTTGTGCGCTCGGCAGGAATCGAACCTGCATTTCCGCCTTCGGAGGGCGATGTCTTATCCATTATACGACGAGCGCTTACCTAAGTATTTTGCCAGGAATCCCTGCCTGTCGGCAGACAGGGAACCTGCATTTCCGCCTTCGGAGGGCGATGTCTTATCCATTATACGACGAGGACGGAATCGACGCGGGGGGACACACTACACGTGTGCGCTCGGCAGGAATCGAACCTACGACCCTCAGGACCGCAACCTGATGCTCTATCCACTGAGCTACGAGCGCAAAAAATGGCCCAAGAAGCGACTTCTCACCACTGTTGGGTGGCTTGAAACGGCTTCAGGACCAATCAAATATGCAGCATTTTCTCCAGAGTGTCAATCACGGTCGGCTCGTGTTTCTCCTCAGGAATGAACTCGACGAGGAGTTCGCGGAGTTCATCGGCTGGGACGTCGCCGATTGGGATATGGATGAATGGGGAGAGGATGCCATTGGAATGGATACTGAGCACACCCTCGAGCGGCGGTTCGCCATGAATCCAGAATGAGTGGATGTCGTCGAAGGCGTAGAGCGTCTTGCCACCGACGAGTCCTTTGTCCGTCACCATGAACTCGAATTCGCGCGGGTCGCGCGTGACGAAGAGGTAGCCAACAATGCCGATCAGGATAAAGACGATCGCCATGAGCGGGCTATTGGTGAAGACGGCGTACGCGATGATGAGGGCGAGGAGGATGGTCGAGATCATCAGTCCGCGCGGGTTCGGCCGGACATGGATGTGTTCTGGAGCGCGCCAAGACAGGATAGGGTTGCCGACGAGTATTGGTTCCATAGTGAATGTTCGTTTTTTCTACTATACCACGTTTGTCACGGCTTGGCGGAGTCGCTACCCCCCCTAATTCATTAATTCACCGCGTCTCAAACTCGTAGGGGCCACAAAGATTACCTATCCAATTTAAGTATAAATTCTCTGTCCTCTATGTTTTGAATGTATTCCTGAACTGGTTTCGCAACGGTCTTTTCATTTATGTTTTTACTTATACAATAAGATGATTTAAACCAGTCTCTAATTTTCTTGTTTCCTCGACTAGAATTACAACTCCAACAACAAATAGTAACTGTCTCAGGATTATTCCAAGGCGGTAAGTAGTTCAAATGTTCAATTGTAAACCAATCTGTACGTTTGCTACGTTCGCTATGACTTTCCATAGTCTTCTTGCAATATACGCACACTGTATCTCTTTCAAAAATTTCTTGAAGGCTATTGAGGGGTAAGCCGTAATTGTTTCTCATAGTTTCTGTCTACACCATACCCTATAGGCTTCGCACCGACCATATTTTTGGTTCTGAAATCCCTTTCGAAAAATTGCGGAAGTGGAAACCCACCTACCGGCAGGCAGGGATTCGAACTCACGATACTGCTTCATCCGATCAAAGCGGAAGCGGAAGGATTCGAACCTTCGATACCCTTTCGGGTACGACAGTTTTCAAGACTGTTGCCTTCAACCACTCGGCCACGCTTCCGCTTTGACAAGATAGGTCAGTTTTCCCCGCTCAAGCGGGATTGCTGTTTGTAGCTACATTGTAATGAAATATAGACAAGCAGGGAACAAGACTGTTGCCATTCAATCCCGCTGGGACGGGACCACTCCTCCAGTTTCAATTTTCAATACCGCTTTTGTGCGCGATAAGTTCAGATGGGAGGGGATATCACTCACTCTACCATTTGTGCGCTCGGAGACGGGGGGATCTCACTCACTTCGCTCTTTGAGAACCCCTCGGTTCTCAACGTTCGCGGACTCACTGCTCTCCGCAACGGGAAAACTTCCGTTTTCCCGACCCCTTTCCCGTTCGATCCTCATTC
>CAZCTF010000030.1:0-10615 GCA_964501755.1 uncultured Bdellovibrionales bacterium | reverse complement strand
AGCCAGTTTTTTGCTTATTTAAGCCACAAAATACTATTGACCCCGTTAGAATAATCGCTTAAAATGCAGAGTCCATTCAGAGCGTATGGCAAGATTCTAACGGGGTTGACAGAAACGCATTTCTTTGCTACTATAGTTCGTTAATCCTTATGGTCCGAGAACCGCTATGAAAATTGCTTTCATTGGCCAGAAAGGTATTCCGACCCAGTCTGGCGGCGTGGAGAAGCATGTCGAAAAGCTTGCCACTCGTCTGGTACAGCTTGGTCATGAAGTGAGCGTCTATACGCGTCCCCACTACACGCCGAAAGCGATGGAGACATTCCGTGGCGTCCGTCTCATCTCGCTGCCATCTATCCCCACCAAGCATTTTGACGCGATCTCTCACACGCTCGTTGCGACCGCGCATGCGCTCTTTCAGGATTACGATGTCATTCACTATCACTCCATCGGGCCGTCGATCCTCTCTATCGTCCCGCGCATCCTGAAACCGCGGACACGTGTCATCTCGACCTTCCATAGTCGCGATTACTTCCATAAGAAGTGGGGTTTTGTTGCGCGGAATTTCCTGAAGGCGGCTGAGTTCTTTACCTGCAAGGTGCCGGAACGGACGATCACGGTGAGTCAGGATCTCGCGGAATACGCAAAGGAGTTTTATCACTGCGATGCGGTATATATCCCGAACGGCGCGGAAGTCGAGATAGAGGCGTCGGCCGAGACTTTGAACCAGTGGGGGCTTCGCCCGGAGCGGTACGCGCTTTCGGTTTCTCGCCTCGTTGGCCACAAGGGCATCCATTATCTCGTCAAAGCGTTCATGGAGCTCGAGGATACCAATAAGCTGCCGAACAATTTCAAGCTCGCGATTGTCGGTGCGCCGGCCAATACGCCGGAATACGAGAAATATCTCCATACGATGGCAGCCGGCCGTTCGAACATTTTGTTCCTCGGCGAACAGAAAGGAAAGCATCTCGCTGCCTTGTTCACGCACGCCGGACTCTTTGTCCAGCCGTCTGAGAACGAGGGGATGTCGATGGCTTTGCTCGAAGCGATGGCCTACGGTCTTCCGGTTGTTGTTTCCGATATCGCGCCGAACGTTGAGGTTGTCCGGGGCGGCTATGGGGCAGTTTTCCCCGTGAAAGACGTCGAGGCTTTGAAGCAGGAGATGGCGCACTATATCAACCGTCCGGATGAGGCGAAGCGTCTTGGTGAGCTCGCCCGGCAGCGCATCGACGATGCGTTCAGTTGGGACGCGATCGCTCGGCGCACGGCCGAAGTATATCAGGACGCGATCGATGCTCGTGCTCGGGAATATCAGTGGACCACCAAACATGTTGCCTAACCTTTTCCGTCAATCATTCTGGGCCGTTTTCGTCCCGCTCCTTCTCGCAGCGGGCTTGTTTTGGATGGACGAACTCCGCGGCTATCGTGGCGAGCTCTCGCTCCTCATTCTCCCGAAGGCCGATCTCGCTCGGGGAGCCGCCGCGAACCTTGCCGCGCTCGCCCGTGAGACCTCGTTTGCCGTTTCGGTCTATGACGAAGTCGGTGCGGGAATTGAGAATCCGCTCATTGGTCGAACGCCAGCTGAACGTCGGGTGATCTGGAAAGAAGCTACTGAGGTCCGCGTGGTGGGTACCAGCGATGTGATCCATATCACTTCTCTGGGGAGTGATCAGGACGAGGCGCTCGCGCTCTCCAAAGCGGTGGCAGCCGAGCTCGTTCGTACGGCGAGCCGCTACTACAATCAGAAGACTGATCTCGATATCCGCATCGTCACCGATCCGGTCGCGATCCCGAGTCTTTCCGCTTGGCCGCGTTTTGTTGCCTACATCATTGGCACCGCGCTTTTCTTTACTGCGCTCTTCTTCATCGTTTATGGCGCAATCGAACGGATCTTTCCGAAACGTTCTGTGCCGCAGTCGGGGAATGGGGAGTATGTGATTTCGCCAGAAACCTTCAAGCCGCGGAAACCAGCCTATTGGGGTCGGGATGAACAGGCTTTTCCTCAGGAAGTGATCGCATCCTCGACTGGGGCTGAGGGGTCCGCTCAGGAAGTCAAAACATTTGAAGCGTCGCCAGCTGAGGAGCCGGTCATGACCGAATACGAAGAGGAGTCGGCCGCTGAAGCCGATACCTTTGCCGAATCGGCGATCGCTCCGGAAGAATGGCCGGCAGACCTCGCAATCGAAGAACCGGCGATCGAAGAGACCTTTACGCCGGAAGAGTACCAGCCGTCGTATGAGGTGGAGCGAGCGGGGCTTCGAGACGAAGACACTGCTTCTCCTTATGTCGCCCATGCGGCTGCGCCGGATAATCTGCCGATCATCGAGGGGCCGATCACGCCGCTTCAGGGCGCGCAGTCACGGCTTATGAAAGCCGACATCGATGCGACGGCCGAAGCTTATGCCACCATGACCGAGTCCGCGCTTCCTGAGGAACCGATGAAGCCACAGACCCATGAGCCGACGCCGGAAGAGTATCGTCGCCGTCTGAACGATCTCCTGTCTGGTAAGATGTAAGAGCATATTACCGTTGTAGCTATGAAGGCTTTTCTCGCCACACTCTTTGTCGTTATCCTCCTCGCATCCGCCGGCGGGTATTATTGGTATACACGATACGATGATTCATCGGACTCGCTGTTCTCACATGAGTTCACCGGTGATCTCGGGACGCTTGCCAAACTCGTCAGCGCCTTCATGAATACGGGCAGCGAGGAACGTGTCTTTCTGGTGCTCTTTCAGAACAACATGGAACTCCGTCCCGGAGGCGGATTCATCGGTTCGTTCGGTATCCTGAAAGTGAAGGATGGATCGGTCACAAGCTTTGCCTCGCATGACGTGGTGAATTTCGATGGCCGCATTCCGGACACGGTACCAGCACCCTATCCGCTCCCAGAAACGCTCGGCGTGAAGAGTCTGAAACTCCGCGACTCGAATGTTTCGCCGGACTGGTCGGTGAACGCGAAAGCGGCTGAAGATTTTTACAAGATGGGTAAGGGCGAAGAGGAGCTCGATGGCGTCATCGGTATCACGACCAATGTGCTCACCTCATTTCTTTCTGTCGTCGGACCAGTCGAGGTACCGGGTTTCCCGGGCGAATACGATGCGGAGACAGGCGTCCTTGATCTCGAGTATCAGGTCGAGCAGGCGTTCTACAAACAGGGGATTAGCCGCGGCGAGCGCAAATCCATCATGAATCTCCTCGGCAATATCATCCTCGAGCGGGCCAAGGGTCTTTCGCTCGGGGGGAAGTATGAGCTCTTCAAAGTAGTGCTCGATGATCTTCATAAGAAAGATATCCAGATTTCGTTCCATGATGAGCGGCTACAGGAAATCGTCCGGGTAGCAGGCTGGAGCGGCGAAATCAACCGCGAATGGGAGAACGACTATCTCCTCGCCGTTGATTCGAACATGAATTCGTTCAAGACCGATTACCGGATGCGCCGCGCCATGGACTACTCGATTGACCTTTCCGGCGAGAAGCCGAAAGCCAAGCTGGTCGTGACCTATGAGCACACGGCGAAAGAAAAGGACTTCATGACAAAAGACTACCAGTCATTCTCGCGCATCTATGTTCCCGAAGGGAGCTGGCTCGAGAGCGTCTCTGGCAATGCGAAGCCAGCGGTTTTCGGCAGCGAACTGGACAAGAAGTATTTTGGCGCGATCATCCAAATTCCGCTCGGTGCGACCCGCTCAGTCACCTGGAATTATGGTTTACCCGATGATTTCGACGTGACAGATTACGACCTCCTCGTCGAGAAGCAGCCGGGACTGAACGATGTGCCAGTGACGATTACGGTGAAAGAAAAAGATGGTACGACCACCGAAAAAAGTGTCGT
The DNA here is from genome assembly GCA_964501755.1 of uncultured Bdellovibrionales bacterium. Classification (GTDB taxonomy): domain Bacteria; phylum Patescibacteriota; class Minisyncoccia; order Moranbacterales; family UBA1568; genus SSEF01. The sequence continues at coordinate 6,783 of CAZCTF010000030.1, read as the reverse complement.
TCTGAATCGGTCGGTGAAGTGGAGTGCGCTTGAATAAATGTAGGTGTTCGGGAGGGTCTGGGGCTTCCTGGGCAGTACAAAAGGGATATGCACGCGTGTGCCCGCCCATATCCCTTTTGTACTGCTTGAGACAGTCTCTGTTGTGGACGGTCTCTTTTTCCCGGAAATTAGTCCATGATACTATGAATGAGCACGTGGGTGCCTCTTTTTGACTATGCGTTTCGATCTGCTCTCCATTTTTCCTGAGTCATTCACGAGCTATTTTCAGGCCTCGATTTTGAATCGTGCCCAAGATGCCGGTCTCATATCGATTATGACGCATGATGTCCGTTCCTTTTCCATGGACAAGCACAGCAAGGTCGATGATACACCCTATGGTGGTGGGGCAGGGATGGTGATGATGGTCGAACCGTTCGACCGGGCGCTTCAGTCGATTCAGGCCGTCCGCGATACGCCGGGGACGCGTATCATCCTACTGTCCGCGAAGGGGAAACAATTTGACCAGGCGAAAGCGCGCGAACTGGCAAAGTATGAGCGTATTGTGCTTCTCTCGGGCCGTTACGAGGGTGTCGATGAGCGTGTCGCGGAACACCTCGTCGACGAGGAATTGTCCATTGGCCCATTCGTTCTCACTGGTGGCGAGCTGGGGAGCATGATCGTCGTCGATGCGGTTGCACGGCTTCTCCCGGGTGTCCTCGGCAATGACGAAAGCGCGGTGACGGAATCCTTTTCTGACGGCGTGACACTTGAACACTCGCAGTACACAAAGCCGGAAGTGTACCGTGACTGGAGCGTGCCTCAGGTGCTTCTCTCAGGGAATCATGCCGAAATAGCGGCGTGGCGAGCGGAGCGTTCGCGTGCCGCAACCGAACAGCAACATGAAAAAAAAGACACCGTGGACAATCTTCCGAAATAGTGGCGTGGCGAGTGATCGCTGGCTGAAACTTTCGGTCTTTGCGCTGGTCGGCATCGGCCTCCTGACGATCGCATCGGCCGGTGTATCTTACGGCAATATCCGTTTCGACGACCCGTACTACTTTTTCAAAGAGCAGCTCGTCGGTCTTGCTGTCGGGACGCTTCTTCTCCTCGTCGCTGAGCGCGTGCCCTATCAGCTCTGGCGGCGTTTCGTCGTCCCACTCTTTGCGATTGCGCTCCTCCTCCTTGTTCTCGTCTTCATCCCAGGGTTCGGTACGACGGTCTATGGCGCGGCGCGATGGGTCGATCTCGGACTCTTCTCGTTCCAGCCATCGGAAATCATGAAGATCGCGATCATCTTCTATCTCGCGGCGTGGCTCTCGCGGCGCGGGCAACGGACGAGCCAAGATTTCTATGAGGGGTTCCTCCCGTTTTTCATCGTGCTCTCGGTCGTCGGCTTTCTTATCATCAAACAACCGGACACTGGCACGCTCGGTCTCATCTTCTGCATCTCCCTCTCTATCTTCTTCGCTTCGGGGGCGAATGTGCGCCACATCGCTGGTCTCGTCGCGCTCGCATTCCTCGCACTTTTTGTTCTCATCAAGATTGCGCCGTACCGGATGCAGCGTTTCCTCGTTTTTCTCAATCCCGAGCATGACCCGCTCGGCGCGGGCTATCAGATGACCCAGGCCTTTCTCGCGATCGGTACCGGCGGCTGGTTCGGGGTTGGTCTCGGCCACAGTCGGCAGAAGTTTAATTATCTCCCCGAACCGGTGACGGATTCGATTTTTGCGGTCTTGGCCGAGGAGACGGGTCTCTTGGGTGCTGCGGTCGTTGTCTCGCTCTTCCTCTTCTTCCTCTGGCGGGGGATCCAGGTCGCGCGGCTGGCACCGGACAAGTTCGGCGAGCTCCTTGCGGTCGGTATCGTTGCCTGGGTCGTCTGCCAGGCGTTCATCAATATCGCGGCCATTACGGGTCTCATCCCACTCACCGGTATCCCGCTTCCGTTCATCAGTTTCGGTGGCACTTCGCTCGCGGTGCTCATGGCTGCTGTTGGCGTCTTGCTCAATATATCCCGCCACTCTACACTAAAGGCATAGGCACCAATACGTATGGCGAAACGCGTAGTACTGACAGGCGGACTTTCCGGCGGACATACTTTTCCCTTAATCGCGGTCGCCCGCGCCCTTTCCGAAGAGATGAAGGGTGATGTCGAATTCCTCTTCATGGGGAGCCGTGGCGCTTTCGAAGAAAAGGCGATGACCGAGGCCGGCATTCCGTGTAAATTCATTCCGACCGCCAAGTGGCGGCGCTACTTCTCGATTCAGAATTACATCGATCTTTTTAAGCTGCCAGTCGCGTTCGTTCAGTCACTCTGGTATCTGCTCTGGTTCATGCCAGACGCGATCTTTTCCAAGGGCGGTGCCGCTTCGGTACCGATTGCACTCGCGGCCTGGATCTATCGTATCCCGATCCTCCTCCATGATTCGGATGCGGTCGCTGGCCATGCGAATCGCTTTGTCGCTCGCTATGCGTCCCGGATTGCGATCGCCTATGAGAAAGCCCGACAATATTTTCCGGCGAACAAGATCGCACTGACTGGCAATCCCATCCGACCAGAGATTCTCACGGGTGACGCCGAGCGTGGTCGCGAAAACCTTGGCTTCACGACGGACCGTCCGGTCGTGCTCGTCATCGGCGGCAGTCTCGGCGCCGAGCGATTGAACAAGGCGATTGTCCGCATGGTGCCGGAACTCATCGAAAATCAGTATCAGGTGCTCCACCTCACCGGCGATCGCAATCTGGCCCATGTCCAAGAGGAAGTGGCCGCGCTCGGTATCAAACCTGGCACTGGCTATATCGCCCTCCCATTTCTCCCAGCCGCTGAACTTTCGGATGTCTACGTACTGTCCGATGTCGTTGTTTCACGCGCGGGGGCGGGGACGATCGCCGAACTCGCCGCACTTGCCAAACCATCCATCCTCGTACCGCTTTCGACCGCTGCCAACAATGAACAGCGCGAGAACGCCTATGAAATCGCCCGGCGGGGCGGGGCGGTCGTTATCGAGGAGGCCAATCTCGGCGGCCACATCCTCCTCGAGGTGCTCGCCGATGTCATCGGCCATCCGGAAAAATCCAAAGCCATGGGAGAATCGTTTCAGAAATACTACTACCATCCGGACGCGGCGGTAATGATCGCACGTGGACTGATGACGCTCTACTAACGGTATGGCGCTTTCGGATTCTACGCGGTGGCACTTCATCGGGATCAAGGGGGCCGGCATGGCCGCGCTCGCCGAGCTTTTCATCGGCATGGGGAATCGCGTGACGGGCTCTGATACGCCTGAAGTCTTCTATACCGACGCGATTCTCTCGCGCCTCGAGATACCGGTGATGGCGCCATTTGATCCAGCCAATCTTCCAGTCGATGCCGATGCATTCGTCTATTCGACCGCCTATACGGTCGAGAACAATCCAGAACTCGCCGCCGCTTGCGCTACCGGCAAGCCTGTCTGGTCCTATCCCGAGGCACTCGGCGCGCTCTCGAAAGAGAAAATGACGCTCGCTGTTTGCGGCACCCATGGCAAGACAACGACCTCGGCGCTCCTCGCGGATGTGCTTCGTACGGCCGGCACCGACCCATCGGCCATTATCGGGAGCGAGATCCGGAGCTGGGGCGGGAGCGCGCTCTCGGGCCACGGGCCACTCCTCGTCATCGAGGCGGACGAGTACCAGAATAAATTGGCGTTCTATCAGCCGCTCGGTGTTATTCTCACGAACGTTGATTATGATCACCCGGATTTCTTCCCTACGGTCGCCGACTACGAGCGCGTCTTTGCCGAGTTCCTCGCGCGTGTTCCACGTCATGGTTTTGTGGTCGTCTGTGGCGATCATGCCCGGGCCGAATTCCTCGCGCGCGATGTCAAAGCGGCCCGGTATACCTATGGACTCCTTGATGGGAACGATATCCGCGCGACCGACATCCGCGTCCTCTCGGAAGCCGAACGTCGGGGAGGTATGCTCCAGGAGTTCGCTGTCGAATTCCACGGTGAGTCGATCGGTCGTTTTCGAACGCGGCTCGCCGGGCGGCACAATATCGAGAATGCGCTCGCAGTGATCGCGATCGCGCTCCATCTGAAACTCGATCTCGATCTGGTTCGGCAGGGGATCGCGGCTTTTTCTGGGACGAAACGGCGCTTTGAATACCTCGGAGAGAAGAAAGGCGCGCTCATCTATGATGATTATGCACATCACCCGGCTGAGATTCGCGCGACCCTTGCTGCGTTCCGCGAGCTCTATCCTGATCGACGCCTGCGCGTCATTTTCCACCCGCATACGTTCACGCGGACTCGGGCACTGCTCGAGGAATTTGCGGAGAGCTTTGAACGAGCCGACGAAGTCATGGTCCTCGACATCTATGGGAGCGCCCGTGAGACGCAGGGTGGTGTCGCGTCGACCGATCTCGTCGAGCGGATCAACCACTCCGCGCGCGATAAAGCGAGTCATGCACCGGATCGCGACGCACTCGTGGCGATGCTCGCTCGCCATATCGGGCGGAATGATGTTATTATCACTATGGGCGCAGGAGACGTCTGGCAGGTCGCTGCCGCACTCCTGAAGCCGTAAACATAAAAAGTCTATGAAAAAGAAACTTATTGTGCTCGTGGCGGGACTGTTCGTTGCTGCCGTGACCTGTACCGCGTTCCTCCTCATGATGGCGATTGTCCCTCCAGTCCCGATCTCCTAGGGTATTGTCAGGTGGAGTCGATTTCATATCCTATGCTCTCCATTCGGCGGGATGTTCCGCTTGCACCATTCTCGACCTTTCAAATCGGCGGACCAGCCGATTTTTTCACTGGTGTCACCACGGCGCCCGAACTCATCGAGGCACTCGATTATGCGTTCGAAAACAACCTAAAAACATTCGTCTTTTCTGGGGGGAGCAATCTCCTCATCGCCGACCACGGGTTCCGTGGGCTCGTCATCCGCGTGGCCAATGCCGCGATGCGTTTCACGGACCGCGATATCTATGCAGACGCTGGGACAAATCTCCTCGATCTGGTCCAGACAGCCAATGCGCGCGGTCTCGCCGGGATGGAACGGCTCGCCGGAATCCCGGGATCGCTCGGCGGTGCGATCCGGGGCAATGCTGGGGCCTTTGGGGCCGAAATCCAAGACGTCGTCCTCTCGGTGAAGGTCTACGACCGTGAACGCAAGACGCTCCGGGAATTCTCGAAGCGGGATTGTCATTTCAGCTATCGGAACAGCTCTTTCAAGTCGCACCCCGAGCTCGTCATCCTCTCGGCCCAGCTCCGCCTCGCCGAAGGGGATCCGGTCGCGCTGGCCGGTGTCGCTGACCAGACGATTCGCCAGCGCGAAGCCAAACATCCACAAAACGCGAAATGCGCCGGGTCATTCTTCATGAACCCCGCTGTGTCCGATGCGGCGCTCTGTGAAGAATTTTCCAAGGATACGGGGAAAGTACCCAAGGACGATAAGCTCCCCGCTGGCTGGCTCATCGATCATGCGGGGCTCAGGGGCAAACGCGTCGGCGGCGCCGAGGTGAGTCCGATGCATCCGAACTATCTCGTCAACACGGGCAGCGCGACGGCGGAAGAGGTCGTCATGCTCGCCTCGCTCGTGAAGCAGCGCGTCCGCACCGAGCTCGGCGTCCAGCTCAAGGAAGAGGTCCAGCTCGTCGGGTTCTAGATTTGATTCTGTTAGAGAACGCCGTGCTACCGGCACGACTGAGATCGCTTGCGGCGACTTTTCTCTAACGGGATTGATCCCATTAGAGGTCGCGGTCGCAATGTCTGAAACGGAGGGTAGTATCTTGAGATAAAATGAGTCTTCACTTTTCATCGAAGTTGAGTTATTGCCAGAAACGCGTCCTACCTCTAACGGGATTGACACAGAATTATAAACGGTACTCGGGAGGAGTAGAATGGAGCCATCGCCACTTTTTTTGGAGGTGAATCCATGGCTCAGTCTGTCATGCAGCCTTCCAGGGATGGAGGCGAACGGTCGCAAGCGGCCGTGGTGTACCTTTTTCCGGCACCTGAACGCCGCGTAGCCACTCCTGGCCACATGCTTGACCCGTGGCACTGCGTCCGGGCGGGCTGCATCTCCCAGGACATCCCGGGCCCGACGGCGTGCACGGCGTGCAGCAATTGGGTGACCGAGGAAGGAGGTCAACATGTATGACGAACGAGTCTACATGTCATGCTGCCAGTGCGCTATCGTCTTCCGGCGTGATGATGCGGTCCGTCATCCGAATCTCTTCGGTGGCTTCTGCAGTGACCGTTGCGCGCTCACTTGTCTCGCAGTAAACAACCCGCCCCGGGACACCGTCCAACAGCTCTAGTCCGGCGACAACTACGTGGACGGGCAGCACATTCTCCAATTCGACGATTTGAATCTGTGGATCACACCTGGAGGACAGCATGAATAAGCCCGGTCTATCGACGGGGAACCTGCAACCCAGGTCACCCGTTTTCTTTTTCTTATTTCTTTCAGGGAACCATTGGGGGAGTTATTTTTTTATACGTTGACTTCTTTTCAAGTAGGTATACTCTGAAAGCGTACTCTCTATTATCGAGAGACACATCTCTGCCCGGATAAAATGCTCCGGGGAGAAAAAACAAAACCAAACATACAACAGGCATGGGCGTCCGGCTTGTTGTTTATTTTTGTTAACGAGTCGCACCACTTGGTGCGGGGGAATGAGAGAATTGTGGAAATGCTCTTTCTTAGTTCGGCCTCTTGATTTTCGCCGCTATTCTTGTTGGTGTGCGGTGAGATAACTATACGAGCTTGGTGCTAGCGTTCTTAGTTGCCAAGCTGGTCGATGTGTAGGTGTAGGGGGCG
>CAZCTF010000029.1:7136-10654 GCA_964501755.1 uncultured Bdellovibrionales bacterium | reverse complement strand
CCTGTCATTTACTCTGGCCCAGAGCAAGCACCTTGGTTTGCAGGAGGAAGGACGAACTTCTTCCGAATGCGGACGGAACATCAGCAGATAATAAAGTCTCTCGGCGATCCCTATAAAACGGACTTTTTGACGGGTTGTGCCCTTTTTATTCCTCGCGAAGCACTTGATGTGCTCGGGCTTCTTGATGAGCGCTACTTTCTCTACTACGAGGATGCCGAGTATTCGCTCCGGGCTGAGTGTCTCGGGTTTTTGCGCTGGGTCGTCCCGGCCGCAGTGGTCTATCATAGTGAGGCGAGCCGAGAAAATCCAGCCAAGGTCTATTGGCTGGTGCGCTCGGGAGCAGAGTTTTTTCTCCGGGAAAGTCGGGGGTGGCGGCGCTATTGGATACGGATCTATTTTTTGCTACGGAAAATCAAAAATTGGATAGAAACCAGGTATGCGCCCCGGCCATTGGCACGGGAGGTAGAACGGGCGTATACTGACGTTTCCCTATGAAGCCAGATATCTCTTTCATTTTTGTTAATTTCCGAAGCGCCGAACTGCTCCGCCAGTCGCTATCCTCGGTCCACCAGATGGCATGCCGGCAGGCCGTACCAGTCGAATATATAGTTGTCAACAACGATCCCGTCGAGCGGGCAGCGGTCGATGATCTTGGCATCCATGAGGCGTCTCCGCACATCATTCACCGGGCGATCAATGAGGGATTTGGACGAGCCAACAATGTCGGGGCCCGGCTTGCAGCGGGCGAGGTGCTTTTTTTTATCAATCCGGATACGGAAATGGTAAAGGGCGATTTTCCAGCGCTGCTGGCTGCGTTCTGTACCCGACCGAAAGCTCTCTATGGGATGGCGCTTTCTCGGTCGACGGGCGAGCGTGAGGCATGGAGCGCGGGCGCATTCCCGAGTCTTTCGCGGGTTGCGCTTTCCTATGTAGCGCCTGAGTTTTTACCCCATCCTTGGCATGCTCAGGATATCGAGCAATCGGACTGGGTTTCTGGCGCAGCACTAGCTATTCGCCGAGAGTATTTCCATTCACTCGGCGGATTTGATGAGACATTTTTCCTCTATTTTGAAGACGTAGACCTTGCTCGGCGAGCGACCGAAGCCGGTGGCTGGGTCGGAGTATATCCCTTCGTTGAGTTTCGCCATGCGGGTGGCCAAAGCCATAAGACTTTCCGGGAAAAGAAGCAGGCTTATTATGCCAGCCAAAGGCAGTATTTCAAGAAATGGCGCCCAGTATATGAATGGGCGATTCTTTCTCTTGGACAGCGTGTCCGGAGCCTTTTCTGACCACTATGACCCACCTTCTCTCAATTACCCTCCTCGCCGTGCTTCCTTTTCAGTTCGCCGTCCCTTTTTTTACTATGGGTGAGGTTCCAATTGCTCGGCTTCTAGCCGCGGCGACGCTGGCTAGTTTCCTGGTAGGCACGTTCTCTCGACGCTCGTTCCAGATGCCGAACCTGATTTTTTCTGGCGCCCTGATCTCATTCTTTCTCCTTACAGCTGCTTCGGGTATCTGGGCCGCACGTCCTGATTTGGCTGTTCCTAAGGTGGTCTTCCTCCTGAACCTCCTCCCGCTTGTATTCGTGTGGTATGACACATCAAAACGACGGATCGGCAGGCTCGAGTCACTCATCCGAGCAATGCTCTTTGGTGCGACAGGGGCAGCACTCACCGCGACCATTCTCTTTTTATCCCAGTTCATCTTTGGTGTTGGGCCGACCTTCCACTTTATCGTCGATCGGATACTCCCATTCTTTCTCGGTCACGAGTTCGCTGCGCTTGTCGCGCAGTACCCAAGCCTCATGGTCAATCTTGGTGGTGAAACTGTTTTACGAGCGACGGCTGTTTTTCCCGACCCACATGTTGCCGCCTATTTCTTTGGTGTATCCGGATTTCTGGCTCTCGGCATGTTGCGGATGACTGGCCGGACGGGCTACCTCTCTATCGCGATGATCATTTTTCTTGCTGATCTCCTCACGTTTTCTCGCGGGGGTGCCATTGGTCTTCTGGCGGGGGGGCTCGCCTACCTTACCCTCTCGAATCCAGAGATTTTCTCATTAGAGAAAAACCGCTTACGGCTCGCAGTTTTCGTCGGAGTATTGTTTCTGGTCTTCCTTTCCCCGCCGGTGTTCAGTCGTTTTCTGACCAGCTTTTCCTTTTCCGATACCTCAAGCACGGAGCGGATCGCCCTCTGGAAAGAGGCAGCTGGGGCGATTGGTGAAAGTCCAGTTCTTGGCGTTGGCCTCGGAAACTATCTCGCTACGGCCCGTCCACTCTATACTCCCGAGACGCCGTTCTATGCACACAACCTCTATCTCGACGTCGCAACCGAAACCGGTCTTATAGGACTAGTCCTGCTTCTAACGCTCTTTGTCTGGTCCGCAGTAAAAATACTTCGCCTCCGGCGGTCGAGCCCATGGGCCGCACCGATCGGTGGCGCACTCGCTCTTTACCTCGTGCATTCGCTCGTCGAAACGGCACTCTTTTCGCTGCACGTGACCATTCTTCTGGCGCTTCTCTTTGCCATCACACTTTCTCTCGAGCGTCGCCCGGCCTGATAGAATGTACGTATATGATGCACCCCGTGATTTCTGGAAGTAGGCCGGGTAGGCTACTTAAATCATCTTTCGCCTTTCTTTGGTTGGCTTTTCTTCTCTTCCCGGTCGCCCACCTCGGTATCGGCGGAGGGATTCCGATGTACTGGTCGGAAATGGCGATCGGATGTAGCGTTCTGGCCTTTATTCTGCACGATCCGAGAAGGGTGTGGGAAAGGCTCTCGGTAATTTTTCGAGAGGAGTTCCGATTCTTTCTTTTTGCTGGGCCTTTCCTTTCGGGCATTGTCCTCGCGTACAGCCTTAATCCGCACTCGTTTTCGGGCTGGGGAGAGATCAAGAGTTTTTATATTATTCCGATCCTCTTTCTCATAACCATCCTTATGCATGCCGAAACGAGGGAGCGGATCGAATCCCTCGCATCTAGCTGGCTCCTCGGCATCGCGGCAGCGTCTCTTGCGGGTGCCGCCGCCTATATGGCGGGCTGGCTTTCCTATGACGGCCGGCTGACGAGTTTCTACCTCTCGCCAAACTATTTGGCGATGCTGGTGGCTCCTGGAGTCCTGATCGCAAGCTATTTTTTTATGACTCGGATTAGATACCGCTTCCGACTAACGATGCTTTTCCTCGGAGGTAGTATATTTTTTGTGCTCTGGGCGACACATTCCTACGCAGCCTGGGTGGCCACTCTGGCGGCGTTCGCAGGACTTGTTTCCTTGTGGCGAGTCAGAGAATTTCGTCACCACTTCCCCCTATTTCTTGCGGCGATCATTATTCTCGGAGGAGTGATTTTCCAGGAACGAGGGACTGAAAAATGGCAAAATCTCGTTTCAGGTGACGAGCGTTCGTCGCTCGCTTCCCGGATTATGATTTGGCGGGCGGCGGTGAAAATAGCGGAAGACTCATTCCCGATCGGTATTGGTACAGGTCGTTTTCAGACGGTCTATCTTGAAAACCAGGCGAA
>CAZCTF010000029.1:0-7116 GCA_964501755.1 uncultured Bdellovibrionales bacterium | reverse complement strand
TTCCTACCTCGAATGGGCGGTTCCGACACCGCATAATCTCTACCTACATTTCTTGCTCGAGGGAGGAGTGCTAGCGCTCATTGGCTGGCTCGGTTGCGTCTTTATTGTGATAAGGAAGGGTTTTCGGGGCCTTTGTCGAGACCCAGGGAACCGGGTACTCATTCTCGGATTCTCGCTTGTGGCCTTTTATCTCGTGTACGGACTGGCCGATACGCCGTATATGAAAAACGACCTCGCATTGGCCGTTTGGGGAAGTCTGGCGTTCTGTCTTGCGGCGCTTCGGATTAGAGTGTGATGCGGTAGAGCTTCCCGGAGGCGCGTTCGACGAAGTAGAGATCGGTTTCAGTTGGGGCGAGGAAGACATCGATGGCATCGAATGCCTCGGTCATTTCCTCGAGCGGTACCAGGCGCTCCTTTTTTCCAGTCCGGACATTCATTTTCCAAAACGTATCCTTACTGTAGATCGGTTTGCCGAAATAATCGTTCGGCAGGACCGCGTCAGCTGGGAACGCTCCCGGTAAGGCGTAGTAGAACGTCTCATTATCCTTTGACCAGGCCACCTTGGAGACGAGCGTTGGCGCGAAGAGGTTCTTGTATCCGCTGCCGTTCCCATCAGTCAGTCCGAGTGCGAGCGTATGGTCACCGCGCCCCACCACACTCTGGACGAGTATTCGTTGGCTATTGGGCGACCAGAGGAAGTCGGCCCCGAACTTTCCCGTCAGAATCGTCCGGCGGTTATCGCCATTGATGTTCATGATTTCGAGCGCACCTTCGCGATTGCCGTCGGTCTTGGGCCAAATAGCGACAAGGCTCGACTGGGGAGGGGCAGCAATGAAGTAATCATCCTTACCGAGATCGGCGAGTTTGCTCCAGTTGGAGCCGTCAGGAAAAGCGATGTTGAGCGAGCGCTCCCCGCTCACCGGATCGGTTTGCTGAGAGAGGACTCGATCGCCGAGGCTTGTCCATGCGAAGCGGGACAGGTCTTGCTTCAGGGGCGAGACGAGCTTATTACGGAGATCGGCGTAGTACCAGCGGTCGCCACCCGATTCTTTCGTGAGGACGAGTGCGCCGAGTCGGCTTGGCGACCAGACAATACGGACTGGTGTGCCGGGGATTCGCTCAATTCGAACGGTGGTCTCTCTTCCATCGAGAGACGTTTCTTTTATGGCACTATCTCGTTTGGAGTAGTAGAAAATGCTATTTTCTCCAGCCACGGGATGGAGAACGCTTTCGGTGACAATCTGCTGAAAAGCAACGGATCGTGAAACGGCCTCAGTCTCACGTTCGCGCTTCTTCTCGATCTCCTCTTTCTTTTTTGGATCCGCGACCGGATCGGCGTTGTTATGCCGAAAAGCAAAATTGTAAACGGCTAAAAAAGCGAGAACGAGGAAAAAAATGGATCCGGAGATGATGAACAGTTTTTTCACGAGTGTAAGGCTAATCAGAAACCACTACAGGAAGAGTAGTTGAAATTGACGTGCCAATGACCAGAGTCTTCATCCCAGTACAAGGCGTTTCCAATTTTGTACATTGGTCGGCCACGAGGCGAGCAGATGACAGTTCCAACTGATCGAATATGGTTGTCGAGATCGTCTGAGTGAGCGAGGTCGATAGCATAATCACCCGGCCGATGATGAGTCCCATTGCAGCGAGGGTCTCTCGACCCGTGTAGCCAGCATTCAGTTCCGCCAGTAATGGTTATTGAACAACCCCCGCACGCCGCACTCAGCGCGCTTATCGCTCCCATGGCTGCTGTTCCGGCGAGACTCGTACAGGAAGATTGTCCGAGGACGGCACAGTTTGCTTTGTTGACTTTGACATTGGACGGCAGGGCGGATCGTTCGGCGGCATCGGATGGCCAATTGGCGTCCGAAGGAGATCCAGTCGGCGGAGTAACGGGCGGGGTCGGCGCAGTCGGTGCTGTTGCGGGGGTGATGCTGATTGAGGGGAGGCGAACGTTGACAAGGTCGGGGTTGATCACATAAAGGAACAGCCAAGCGACGAGCGCGAGGATGAGTCCGAGGATAGCGTCAAAGATGACTGTTTTGGCACTCTCCATCCGTGACGTATTGCCAGCAGAAGTCAGGTACATGAAGCCACCGACCGTGAGCATGAAGACGACGGCAATAGCGATGGTCCAAAAGGTAAAGCGATAGAGATCTTCGAGATAGGTGTTGAGCAGACCAGTGGCATTGCTCGAGCCAGGAATTTGTTCCAGGAGCTGATAGTCACTAAGGAGCGGACCGGTTACGTCTGTCACCATGTCGACCGGATTGGTGGTACAGCAAACATCGTAGACACTCTGGCAGACAGCCCCAGGGACCTGGGATTCACCGGAACCACAGCTCATATATTCGCAGGTGCCGCTGCAGGTAGGGAATGTTTCATTGGTACAGCAGGATTCTCCGGGTGTTGCGCAGGTTCCGGGAGCGCTCCGGCGTTGAAAGGTCGAGCAGGTGGTCGTGACACTTCCGACACATGTCCCGCTGCAGCTCGGGATGGTGCAACACTGTTGTCCACTCGGGCAAGTTTCGGGTCGCGGACTACTTCCTGTCCCGCAGGAATAAAGGCATTTGCCACCAGATGACTCACAGGTCATAGGGACGCACGCGGGTGGTGAGGGAGGGGTATTGAGAGCACAGCAAGAGCCCAAAATCGTACAGGCATTATTTATGAAGTCTCCGACACGAAAAGTACCCGGGAAGTCTGTGGCGCAGTCGCCAGTAGTCACGGCGCTCTTGCCGGGATTGATTGCCCGGCACTGAGGATCGGTAAACTGCTGGGCCAAGGCCGTCTCAGTAAATCCCAAGGAAAACATTCCAAGCACGAAAGCAAAAAGCGCGAGACTTTTCTTCATAATTTTTTCTTTTCCTTATTATACACCGCTTTCTCTCAACTTGAGAATGAAAAACACACCATGAGGCGTGTTCTTCGCTGAGTACGGAGTTCTTTTCGCTGTCAGAAATCCCAGCTCCCGTTCATGCTCGACGACTGGGTATAGTTCACAACGGTTGTCTCGAAGAAATTCCCCTTGTCGCTGTTCACGTCCTGTAAGCGGTCGAGATGTTTGTATGGATTGTCGATCGCCTCTGGGAAGAGCGGGTCGATATTGAGCATCGCGAGGCGGCGATTGGCGAGCCATTTGGTGTAGCCAGCGGTCGTCTCGCCATTGATCCCGGGGATACGATCGCCCAGGATGTGGGTGGACCAGGCGATCTCCTGCTCGACCGCGGTCCGCATCATCTCGAGCACAAGTGGTTCATCGTAGAGATCAGGGAATTCCCGCTTGATCTCGCGGATCAGGTTCGAGAAAATTGTCACATGGGTCAGCTCGTCGCGGCGGATATAGGCGATCATTCGGCCGGTCGCGAGCATTTTCATCCGATCCGTAAGGGTATCGAAGAAAGCAAACCCATTGTAGAAGTAAATCGATTCGAGGAGGAAATTGGCGACAATACCGCGGAAAAACGTCTTATCCGATGGTGCATCGATGAAATCCTGATAGATTTGACCGATGTACTTGTTGCGCTCGAGGAGTACCTTGTCAGTGCGCCAGAAATAATAGATTTCGTCGCGTTCCTTGGAATCTACGACCGATTCCAAGATGGTGGCATAGGATTGGGAATGGATCGCTTCCTGATAGGCCTGGATCGAGAGGATAAGGTTCACCTCGGGGCTCGTGACGTAGTCCGAGAAGTGCGGCAGGTTCACGGTTTGGAGGGAGTCGAGGAAAGTAAGAAAGGAGATAACCCCCTTGTAGGCACGCTGCTCTTCGGGCGAGAGATCGCTGTGGAACATCCGAGCGTCATCTTTGAGACCGGACACCTTTTCGGGAACCCAGAAGTTTCCCACCATGACCTGATACAGTGACTTCGCCCAGGGGTATTTCACCGCATTGAGATTGAAGAGGCCGGTCGTGGCGCCTTTGATGATGGTGCGGTGCTCGACGGTATCGTCCCCTTCTGGATTGAAGAGACGGTTTCTTTCGATTTCGATAGCCATAGAATTTTTCTCAAGTTAAAAATAAACTTTACGGCTCTACAGAGCCATAGTTAACCGCTACAGGAGACACAGCCATCCTTCACTTCACCCGAGAGACTGCGGACATAGTAGACGGTCTTGATCTCTTTCTCCCACGCCTGGATATAGTAGCCGTAGAGTTGGGTGGGTGAGACTTTGGACGGATCGATCATCCATTCGAAACTGATTGACTGGTCGACCCATTTGTAGACGACGGCGATGAGGCTGATGACATCGGCCATGTCCATGTGGATGTACTCTTTGTAGAACCAGAAATTGTCTTTCGAGAGCTTCGGCGCGACACGAATGGTTGGGGCCGAGAGGTTGGTCTCGACGAAGTAGCGCTTGTAGATTGGGAGGAGTGCAGCGGTGGTACCGACAACGCCAGCCGTTGAGGTGTTCGGTGCTGGTGCGGTGTGGTAGGCAAAGCGGACACCGTGAGCTTTCATATCCGCGAAGAGTGCACGCCATTCGTTGGCGAAAACCGTATTCTTCTCATACCAAGCGAGGTTCCGGCCGAGCAGAATGCCCTTGGAGTATTCGCTCCCCTGGTAGAGCTCATAGGTCCCGCGCTCCTTGGCGAGGTCGACGGAGGCGCGATACGTGTGGTAGGCATAGCGTTCGAAGAGCCGGTCGGTCTCCTGTCGGGCTTCCTCGGTATCGTAGGCGATTTTCCGAGTCGCGAGATATTCAGCGAGACCGAGGTAGCCGACGCCGACCGAACGATAGCGTTCTGAGGTACGCTTGGCTTCCTGGATGGGATAGTAGTTGAGGGTAATGACATTGTCGAGGATGCGCATGAGGACCGGGAAGACATCGGCGATAACCTTCGGCTCATGGACGGTGGCGACATTCACCGAGGCGAGATTGCAGACGACCAGGTCTCCTGGCTCGTAGCGGAGGACAATCTTCCCATCCTCGATTGTTTCCTCGATGAATTTCGAAGAAGAGGTGTTCTGACAGATCTCGGTGCAGAGCTGGGTTGAGTAGATATTCCCCGCGTGCTTGTTCGGGTTGAGGCGGTTTACTGTGTCGCGGAAAAAGACATACGGCATGCCGGTTTCGACTGTCGTTTTGAGGAATTTCTTGAAGATATCCTTCGCGCTGGCGGCTTTTTTCATAGTGAGCCGTTCATCTTTCTCGAGCTCGAGGTAAAATGTCTCGAATTCCTCACCGAAATGATCCTGGAGGCTCTTGCCGTAGAGGCTCTTCACCTCATGCGGATCAAAGAGCGTCCAGCTCTCATCGGCCTGGAGGCGTTTCATGAAGAGATCGGGAATGGAGACCGCTGGGAAGATATCAAACGCCTTTGAACGGATGTCCCCAGTCTCTGTCTGGAGGTCGAGGAAGTCATAGATATCGAGGTGCCAGATGTCGAGCGTCACCGAGATGGCGCCGAGACGGCTGCCGAGCTGATTGACCGCGATTGCCGTGTCGTTCACCACCTTGATCCATGGATTCACGCCGCCAGACATACCCTTTACGCCGCGGATGGCGCTGCCCCGGGCGCGGATATTGCCGAGATAGACGCCGACGCCACCGCCGAATTTCGAGATCTGCGCCATGTTCTCGACCGCGTGATAGATACCGCGGAGATCGTCATCGACATTAATCTTGAAGCAGCTCGAGAGCTGGTGATAGTTTGTCCGAGCGTTGAGGAGGGTTGGCGTGGGGAGTGAGATGCGCTGCTTTGAGCAGTGTTCGTAGATTTTGAGTGCCAGGGCGAGCCGATTCTCTTTCTTCTCTGGCACCGCGAGGAAGAGCGCGACCGACATATACATCTCTTGCGGGAGCTCGCGGACAATCTTGTTCGGGTTCAAGAGGTAGCGCTTGATAAAGGAGACGATCGTTGTGTACTCATAACTCTCATCGGTCTCTTTGGAGAGGTGTCGGCCTGCTTCGAGGATATCGGCCTCGGAGTAGTATTCGTAGAACTCCTTATAGTAGAATCCCTTCGCGATATAGTCGTCAAAGTGCGTCTTGTAGGCCGCTGCCGAGTAGATGTCCTTCTGGTCGATGCTGCGGTTCTTGATCGCTTTCTTGTAGAGGCCGCCGAGGAGGATGCGCGCGGCGATATTTTGCCAGGCGATGTTCTCGACCGTCACGAGGTCGACGCACGTCTTCACGAGGAGGGCTTCGATATCGGACGTCTTGATGTCGTCGACGAGGTTTTTCTTGAACGAGTCCATCAGATCCTCGAAGTGACAGGTCTCCTCGAAGCCTTTGGATGCGCGATCAAAAACAACCCGTAGCTTGTTTACATCGAAGCGTTCCTTTGAGCCATCAGCCTTGGTGACCTTCAGCGTCTTTTCCTCGAATTCCCGGACCAACCGCTCATGCCGTTCCGCCCGCTCCTTCCGCCGTTCCTCTCGGTAGATGATATAGCTTTTCGCGAGGTCAAAGAAGTTTGCTTTCACGAGTTCACGCTCGACGATATCTTGGATATCTTCGACGGTCGGGACCCGGTTCACAAAGATCTCGCCATAGATATTGTTGAGATCTTTCACGACCTCGTCGGTGACGGCTGGGATGAAGGATTTGTCAGTCATCCCGATAGCGTCGCAGGCGAGTTCAATTGCCCGCTCGATGCGGGAACGGTCGAACGGGATGATTTCTCCATCGCGGCGGCGGATTTTCTCTACAGTCATAGGCTTTTGTATTGCGGAAGTGAGGGTGGTTAGGTGGGACGGCTAGGCGGCGAAGCGTGTTTCTACGGTTTTCCAGTCGATCGCTTTCATGAAGGCACTGATATAGTCCGCGCGCTTCAGGCCGTAGTCGATCATAAATGCATGTTCGAAGACGTCCATCACGAGGAGCGGCGTAGTGCCGACCAGGTGTCCGAGGTCGTGTTCATTGACCCAGACATTGTAGAGTTTCCCAGTCTCGGCATCGTGCGCGAGCACGACCCAGCCGATACCGCGCAGGCTGCCAGTTCCGACGAAGTTCTTCCCCCAGTTTTCGAGGCTGCCGTATGCGGTGACAAGCTTTTCTTTCAGCACGCCGTCCGAGAGTGATGCCGACTCTTTCGTCATGTTGCCGAAGTAGAGTTCGTGCATGCGCATGCCATTCCATTCCCAGCCGAAGCGTCGTTTGAAT
>CAZCTF010000028.1:0-11114 GCA_964501755.1 uncultured Bdellovibrionales bacterium | reverse complement strand
CCTCCAGGCCGGCTATGTGATGACCGTCCTTCCGGGTGGGGTTTCCTGGTTATGAGAAAAACCTCCCTGCCGGGAGGTTTTTTAATCCTCATTTTTCTCTCTCAATACTATCGTCGCGAACGAATCGCAGCCTTGATAAACGCCTGGAAAACTGGGTGTGGTTGCATGAGGGTTGATTGAAATTCCGGATGGAATTGCACACCGACAAAAAACGGGTGTTCACGCTTGGGAAGTTCGGCTATTTCCATGAGGACACCGTCCGGTGAGGTCCCAGAGAACACCATCCCCGCTTCCTTGAGCCGGTTCACATACTCCGGATTTACCTCGTAGCGATGGCGATGACGCTCGACAATTCTCCGGGTACCATACGCTGCCTCTGCCAACGTTCCCTTTTTCAGGACTGCTGGGTACTCTCCGAGCCGCATCGTCCCGCCATAATTCCCCATGGCGATAAGTTTTTTCTGTTCGGGCAGAATATCGATAACTGGATGTGCCGTCTTCGCATCGACTTCGACGGTATTCGCTCCACGAAGCCGTGCGACATGACGGGCATATTCGATTACCGCCAGCTGCATACCGTAGCAGATACCGAAATACGGGATTCGTTTCTTTCGACAATATTCGATCGCAGCGATCTTGCCCTCGACGCCACGTGCGCCGAAGCCACCTGGAATAAGGACCCCGTCAAAGTTCGATAGTTCATGAAGCTTCTTCGGATCCTTCTCATATTCGGTCGAATCGATCCAGGTGAGTTCCGGTTTTCGGTGATTGGCGAAGGAAGCGTGTTTGAGCGATTCGATGACGCTGATATACGCGTCGGAGAGGACAAAATCACCGGTCTTGAAGTACTTGCCGACAACCGCGATCTTCACCCCTCGCTTGAGCCGTTTCACTCCAGCAACCTTTTTCTGCCAAGGCGCAAAGGTAGATTTTTTTGGTTTCAGTCGGAGCCGTTCGAGGATAACCTGAGATAACTGGTCTTTCTCGAAATTGACCGGCACATCATAGATACTTTCCACATCCGGCGCGCTGATAACGGACTCGGGCCGCATACTGCAGGATACCGCAATCTTCTCCTTGCGCCGGTCGTCGAGCGGACGCTCGGCCCGAGCGACGATGAAGTCTGCCTGGATACCGGCGCTATTCAGCGTTCGAGAGGCATACTGAGTCGGCTTCGTCTTCATCTCGCCGACCTTGTTTGGGATAGGGAGATAGGAAACGAGCACAAAAAGTACATCACTCGGCTGTTCGTTCTTGAGCATGCGGGCCGCCTCGAGGAAGAGGATATTCTGGTATTCACCGATCGTCCCGCCGATCTCAATGATCGTCACATCGGCATCGGCTTTTTCTGCGGCGCGTTTTATCGTCCCGATGACTTCGAGCGGGATATGTGGCACCACCTCGACGCATTTGCCGTGGTACTCCAGATTACGCTCACGCTCGATGACCCGCTGATAGACCGATCCCGTCGTCATGTAATTGTCGCGCAAGAGCCGTAGCCCCATGAAGCGTTCATAGTTCCCCATGTCCTGATCCGTCTCGTAGCCGTCGGCCAAGACGAAAACTTCGCCATGCTCGGTCGGATTCATGGTTCCCGCATCGACATTGATGTACGGATCAATCTTGATCGCCGTCACGGTCTGTCCCCGCGCCTGAAGAATTTTCCCGATCGACGAAGCCGCAACTCCCTTGCCGACCCCACTCATCACGCCACCAACGACGAAAATGTACTTCCTCGATTTCGACTGTTTGTCTTGCATGGGATTATATTTATTCATTTATAGAGAAAGAGCCGCCTTCAGAGGTGAAGAACGGCCCTTTTTCAAAGAATCTGGAGATGGTTACTCAGCGACTACCGAGACCGTCACCACAGCTTTCGACTTGCCCGCCTCGAGCGTGACAGCGTGCTCCCCGACCGCCTTGATCGGATGCTCGAGAACAATCATATCATCCACGATTTCAACTTCGGACGCCTTGGCAGCCACAACGATATCGGCCGTTGAAACGGAGCCGAACAGTTTACCGTCTTTCGCTTTGGCGGAAATCGTAAATGTCATGCCATCAAGCTTCTTCATAGAAGCCGAGAGCTCAGCGATCTTGGCCGTCTTTTCAGCGTTCCGCTTGGCGAGCGACTTTTCGACCGACTTTACCATGCCGACGGTTGCGAGCTCAGCCAGTCCCTCGGGCAACAGAAAATTGAAGGCGTAGCCCTTTTTGACTTCCTTGATATCTCCGGCCTTGCCGAGATTGGGAATATTTGAAACGAGTATGACTTTCATAACTTCCACTATAGCTCAAAATTACGCCTTATCATAGCCTCTTCGGAGGGTTTTGGCAAGTCGGTAATCTAAAAAGACCTTCCATCCCACAAGAAAACCGTTTAACCGCAAGTATTAGTATTGTCTACATCGCTCCGAGCTGAGGGCGTGGGCCAGTAAAAGTCAAACCAAGTAGGAAAACTACCACTAACGATTTTACCTATGAAGCAATCGGACGCTACACTACTTCTATACGGATAAAATACGGCATCGAAGCTGTTTAGGTAACATGATGATTAGTATACAATGGACAATTGGAGATTTCCTTTTCGAGTCTACTATGCGAGGATTTCAACCGCCGTTCTCTCCTTCCGTCGCACGGAGTGTCACACTTTACCCTTTCGACCCGTCGTACCAATACGGATCCATATGAATGCCACTGAAGTCCAAACCCTGGCGACAACTGCTCAGGCCGGAGATAGGGCTGCTTTCGAAGCACTCTATACTGGTCTTTTTACACCTGTCTACCGGTATGTCCTTTCTCAGACTCGCCACCGCGAGACCGCTGAAGACATCGTTCAAACCGTCTTCGCGAAGCTCTTTTTAAAGCTCCAAAATCCGCTCCCGCTCCCCCAATCGCTCCAGGCCTATATTTATGCAATGGCGCGTAATGCAGCCGCAGACCTCCATCGCCGTCCGACTGATTTCACGCCAGCCGAGGGTACAGTCGAGAAGATTTATGCCGATACCATAGCGACTGACTCGCCTGAGCGGGCAAGTGAAGCTACCGATGACGCAGACCACCTCCTCGCCCTCCTCGAAACTCTCGAACCACTCGAACGGGAAGTAATCGGACTGCGCTTCTTCTCTGATCTCCCTCACCGTCTCATTGCTGAAACACTGGGAAAATCCGAAGCGAACGTCCGTCAAATCCAATCCCGGGCACTGAAAAAACTACGCCAGTTCGCGCCGCAGTATTTTGTCTAACTCATCCATTATGAACCCCTCTCACCGCTCGAAAAATTCCGATCCAAAAACTGACGCTCTCCTGGAGGCTCAGTTCTCGATGCATATTGGCAAGATCGTAGCAGAAATCAAGCCTGCGCCCATAACCCTCAGCCGAGCGCTTGAACATACAGCTGTCACAACAGGGCGAGAAACCCGTCTTACAAGTGAGGATATCGCTCAACGTACCATTCACCCGCCCGTATCATCGTTTTTCGCTATGCTCTTTACTCCAAAACCTCTTGTGTTTGCTGTTCTAAGCATCGTACTCGTCGTAGGTATCGCAGTCGTTGCGCTCTCCGATGAATCACCACGTTCTTTGAACTCCGTTGTGTCGTCTGATCGATCCGGATCAGCGCCTACCGACATCCCAAATAGCATTCCGCCAGATCCAACTGGAACCGGAACAATTCCAACCGATGCCACTTCCACAGATAGCGCCATTGGAACTGCTCTCGCATTCCTTACCGACGACCTCGATTCTTTCACTGCCGATGACGGCTATGATGATTCGCTCCTCGCTGACGACACTGATATTGATTCACTCCTCGTAACCCTTGACTCTGACATCGATGAAAACTCTTTCTAGCTGCCCCACTCCCACGCGTTCACTCGCAGCCATATCGTTCGCCGCGCTCGTCCTCACCCTAATTCCGACAAGCTCAGTCATGGCTGTCGAGCGCGATAATCAGTTCTGTCGAACCATCGACACCAAGCAGGCCGCTATCCTCAGTCGACTCGATGATCGGATCGAGAAGGTTGAGGAGCGGCTCGATGCCCGTGATACAAAGCTCGATGAACATTTTGTCACTATTGATACGCGTCGAGCAACGAACCGATCAACATGGGAAGACAACCGCGATGATCGCTACGTGAAACTCCTCGCGCTCGCTGATACGGATGCAGAAAAACAGGCTGTCGCTCTCTACGAAACAGTGCTCGAAGCGGCGGTGAAGACGCGCCAATCAGCGGTCGATGCTGCGGTCACAACGTTTCGTTCTGGGCTCGATCAATCAGTCAAAAAACGCGAAACGGGCGTGACGACTGCAATGGATCACTTTCGGACGTCGACCGAAGCGGCATTCGAAAAGGCTAAGGCTGGTTGTGCTGGTGATGCCGTCAATCTCGCCGTCCGCTCCGATTTCCGTTCCGATCTCCGCGCCGCCAAGGATCAGTTGAAATCTGACATCAACGCGCTCGACAAGATCCGAACTGACCGGTCCTCGCTCGCATCCGCTCGGCAGAGCGCCATTGAAGCCGCCGTGAAGACCTTCGAGTCTGAAGCAGAAGCAGCGCGCGAAATATTGAAAAACGCCTTCGGAAAATAATCTCACTCCATTGAGGGAAAATAGCACTTTCTAGTGCTTTTTTCTTTATGATTCAATGAACCATCTAGCAGATGAGGAGGCTGTCGCCGAAAGAATAGAAAGAAAAACGCTCGCGGATGGCGATCTCATAAAGGTCCGCAATTCCCCGCTTTGCGCCCTTATCCCGGAGGAAAGCGTCAACCAAGAGCATGAGCGATGTCTTCGGCAAATGAAAATTCGTCAGAAGAATATCGACGGACTGGAATGAATAGGGCGGGTAGATAAATGTATCGACCGACCCGTGAAACGGAGCAATCCTCCCGCTCTTTGCGACTGTTTCGAGCGTTCGGGCAACCGTTGTGCCGACAGCAACGAGACTTCTTCCGGATCCCCGAGCAGTATTCAATTCTTCCGCTACCTTTGCCGCAACCGTCACGAATTCGCGGTGCAGTTTCCCTGTTTCGAAGCTCTTTTCAGAGAGCGACGCAAAGGTCCCGAGTCCAACATCGAGGGTAATAGACGTATGTCCGATTTCTCTCGCCTGAAGCGATTCAAAAACCACATCCGTAAAGTGTAGCGATGCTGTCGGCGCTGCAACCGAAGCACCCGCTGCCGCAAAGATCGTTTGATAGCGCTGCCGCAGAGCCGCTTCATCCGGTTCCGTATCCGTTTCCAGATAATGTGGCACCGGAGTCAGGCCGTATTCATCGAGCAAATCGAAGAGCGGGCGTTTGCTTTCGAGCCGGAAAAAGAATCGCGCTTCCTCCTGCCTTTCAACAACTAGAGCGTCGCTATTCGGAAAACTGAGCCAGTCACCGATTGCAATCTTCCGGTCGACGAGTGCTGGTACGAGCCCCTCCCCGTCCCATTCGTTCACGAGCACAAACACCTCGATTTTGCCACCGGTCGGCTTCCGGAGCCAAAGCCGCGCTGGTCGGACGCGCGTATCGTTCAGAACCAGGAGTGCTTCCCGTGGGAGGTACCCCGCCAGATTCCGGAACGTATCGAAACACACCGTATCGGTCGCCGTGTCATAGACGAACAGTCGGGCGCTATCGCGCGGCTCGAGCGGCTCCCGACGGATGAGCTCGGGCGGGAGCACGTAATCGTATTGGTCGAGGTCAGAGAAATGCATGAGGATAAGTATAGCAAAAGAAAAACAGGGCCCGTGGCACATGCAGCCGCATGTGTTCGGTACCCCGTTGAAGCGATACCTAGAGACTCTCTAGACGCCGTACTGGTCGCGGTAGGCTTCGATCCTGGCCAGAGTCGAATGAAACCGCTCGATTTCGGAGTGTTTCAGGACCGATACAAGCGTGTCGAGCGACGCGGCGGAAAGGACCGGGATGCCCGACTCCTCCTGGAAGCGTTGGACGCCTGACCGCGGATCCTGCTCGTCCGGCCCACGCTCCTGCCGATCGAAAGCAATGACGCAGCCAATAGGGATGCCGCCGTGCGTCCGGATGATGTCGACGGCTTCGCGCTTGGATGCACCATCAGTGATCACATCGTCGACGATGAGCACTCGCTTCCCCTGAAGCGGCGCGCCGATGAGGATGCCACCCTCGCCGTGGTCCTTCGCCTCCTTGCGGTTGTAGGCGATGCCCGGGTTGTAGTTGTCATGGTTGAGCGACAAGAAGTAGGCCACCATCACCGCGAGCGTGATGCCTTTGTATGCCGGTCCGAAGATAACGTCCGGCAGGAGTATGCGATCACCCAGCTCGGTTTCCTCGAGGGTCCGGACATACGCCATCGCAAGCGTATCGATCGACTGGGCCGTATTGAAGAGCCCAGAGTTGAAGAAGTAGGGCGACAAGCGTCCACTCTTGAGCCGACGCCCCTCTGGTACGAGCTCGATCGCACCAATCGAGAGCGCGTACTTCACGAAGTCATGTGCAGAACTCATGATATCTTTCTCCTTGTGCCTGGTTCAGGCGGTTGCGAACTGACGGATGAGACCGTCGAGACGGAGCGCTTCGGCGCGCGGATCCTTGGCATAGATGATGCCGCGGGACGAATTGATGATCATGCCCTGACCCTGTGAGTCGCGGCCGTTCCGGACGGTCGCCTCGACATCGCCACCCTGGGCGCCGATCCCCGGGATGAGGAGCGGCATATTGCCGACGATCTGGCGCACCTGGCGGAGTTCATCAGGGTACGTTGCACCGACGACCAGGCCACAGTTACCGCAGCTGTTCCAGTGCCGGGCGACGCGATAGGCAAGATGACGGTAGAACTCCGCGACACCCTGCTTGCCACCGCCCGGATAAGACATGTGACCGGCATTCTCAAGGAATGCCTGTTCTTCGGGATCCTCGAGTAGCACCCTCATGTCCTGGAACTCGCCAGCACCCTTGTTCGAGGTGCGGCAGAGGACGATGATGCCCTTCTCCTCACGGTCGAGGAAGGGCAAGAGCGCTTCGCCGCCGAGGTATGGGTGCACCGTGACGGCATCCGCTCCGAAGAGATCGAACGCCGCGTGGACATAGCCCAGGTTGGTGTTGTCGATGTCACCGCGCTTGGCATCGAGGATGACGGGAACGTCCGGCGCAGCATCGTGGATGAAACGGATGATGCGAGCGAGTGCCGCCATTCCAGCCGCACCGTACGCCTCATAGAAGGCGATGTTGGGCTTGTAGGCAAGAGCAATATCGCATGTCTTCTCCACGATGCCTTCGGCGAAATCATAGAGACGGACATCTGGATCTGCCTTGCGATGCTTCAGATACTCCGGGAACAGTCCAAACATCAGATCGAGTCCAATGCAGACCGCCTTGCCTTCCGCAGCGCGAGCACGGTACAGATCCATGAAATGACGGGTCGTCATGGGGTTCTCCTAGTGGTTTGGCGTTGGTTGGGAATGTGCTATTCTAAGCCAAAAGTTGGCCCGATTGGCAGGGCCAGACTAGCGCAATCCCCTTCGCGCGTCAATGTTCAAATCTCCCTTGTATGTCCATGCTCTATCCCCTCCTTACTCTCGTCCTTTCCGGTTTTTCGATCGTCGTCGCGAGCTCTTGGTTTCATTCCCACATCGCTACTGGCGACCATTGGCTTTGGATTACCTTTCCGCTCCTCGTTTACAGTGCTATCGCGAGCGGAGCAGTTTTTCTTCTGTCGCGATCAAAAACACCATTCCACATCTCTCCGCTTTTCGCCCTTGTGTTGCTCCTCCTGGCTCTTTTCATCGTTTTCGATGCCCAAATTTTCCTTCGTCCGATGTTCCTCACCGGTACGCCACTCCTCAATGGGCAAGAAGTCATCGCTGCTAACCTCACCTTCGGAAAAATGGTGTTTTCCATTCTGATTCTCTTCATCTTGCTCACCATCACATTCGTTTCGACTGGCAACCTAATACTCCGACTCACCCATCTCTCACGCCATGTCTCAACCGCTGAATCCTCACTCAGATTTACGCTCCGATGGATTGCCGGTATCAGTACCTGGGTAGGAATTCTCATTCTTTTTCATTGGATTGGACTGCTCAGCACCCGGCCGCTCCTCTTCACTGCCGCGATTATCCTGCTCGTCGAGCGACGACACGTCCTCGCCGCCATTCGGTGGTGCTCGAAGAAAATTGAATGTTCCATCTTACGAAACCCGCTCAACGCGTTTATCAGCACGCTGTTCCTCTTTCTCATCGCTTTCAATATTGCGGAGACGATCCGGCCCATGCCTACCGGATACGATGACATGACGCACTACATGAATCGCGTTTCGCTCATTACGGAACGACTATCACTCCTTGATGGGGCTTCGCGCTATAATTTCGAACTCCTCGCCGCGGGTATCAGTATCATAACTGACGAATCGGCAGAGCAGATGTTCGCCCTTTCCTTTGGCGTGTACGGACTCCTTATCGGTACGCTCTTCATATTTCTCTTCGGCCGCGCGCGCTTTGGCCTCCAAACAGGATTGATCGCAGCTACGACATTCCTCTCGCTGCCGATGGGACCGGCGCTCGCCCTCCTCGAAACAAAACCAGATTCACTTCTTTTACCACTTGCTATAGCCCTTGTCTGGTTCCTCATCGAAGCAGAGCGCTCGAAGAATCTTGTTTTCTTCTACTTCGCCTGTTTCACATTTGGTCTCGCTCTCAGTACAAAATTGACGGGGGCGATCTTTCTCCCCGGACTCATGATCGGATTTTTCTTTATCGTCTGGAAACATAGACTAGCTTGGTTCAAGGCGATCCAGACTGCTCTCTTCAGCCTCTTCTTTTTCGCGTTGGCGTTCGCACCATGGTTCTTTCATGGCGAACTCAGACGGGCTCAGGCCTATCTCCATCCTGACATCTCCATCTCACTCAACCAAGATATGAGCAAAGAGCTTTGGGACTCTGGCGAGAAATGCTCCTATCTCGGACAAACTGAGGACATGCTCCGTTTTGATCCCGAACCAGGCTGGAATCTGAAGGAAATTATCACAGCACCCTGGCACTTCACGATGAACCGCTATGTCAGCCTCTTTGCAACAGAGTTCGGCTTCCTCTATCTCGCGCTCCTCCCCTTCGGACTACTACTCATCCTCTTCCCTTCCTCTCGAGTACTCTCCACTGAGGCCATGAAGTCAGCCACCCTCATCCTCTTCTTGACCGCAATCGGAGCGGTCCTGCTCTGGGGCATCTATGCTGAACACGTGGCCTGGTACCTCTACCCCGTATTCCCGCTCCTTTCGCTCCTCGTTGGTGTAGTTTTTGAACATAATCACAAGTATCATCGAGTCCTCCTTTTGTTCCTTGCGGTGCTCATCCTCCTTGGACTCATTGGCAATACCATGGTCCGGATGAAATTCGGCAGCTCAGAGCCGCGCCTCCGTTATGCTGCCGGCACAATCTCGGCCGATATATACGCCGAATCAGTCTTCCCTGGGTATTCAATATCAATGGCGATTCTAAACTTCTATCCGGAAGCACGGATATTCGTCACTGGGTCACGACACTGGTACGGCATCCGAAACAGCGACACCCGGGCGTATATGGATACACACCTCGAGGCATTCTCTTGTCTCCTCAATCGCTACGGACCCGATGGCACGCTCAACGCCCTTAAACGACTCAATGTCCACTATATATTCTTTGCCAAAGACCTCCTGGGCGAAATCAACGGAAAAAGCCGACCAACTTTTACCAAGAAAATACGTGATTTCGTCGAGTTTAGCCGAACGCGCCTCCGCGTTGAATGGGGGTCGGCTTCACATATCATCTACCGCGTACCGTAGGCTGTGGATTAGATAAAAAATCAAATGGCGAACCCAGTGAGAACCGTCTTCCGTTAGAGCAGACCGGGAACTCCCAATTCGGCAACCCGCCCCAACGGCTGAGTTTTCTTTTTAAAAATCAAAACTATGGGAATCGTTGAAGAAATCAATTCGTCTCCCGATAATTAAATGCTAGTACGTCAGGAAAGTTTCTGTAATCCTAAGAAAAACTGAGGTGCGGAGATCCTTATCTGAATAACTCTCATATCTCTTTTGTTTGTTCGGATCTTCAAGAAATACCGCATCAATCGGAACGTAAAGCACTGAACTGTTTTCCGATTGCACATCAACACAATTATGTTTCGCTTTATTTGAGGTTAAAATGGTATTTGTAACAACGTCTTGGTAGAATTGTCTCTCTCTTTCAGGAAGCGCTCTTTTCGCATGAAACTCTCTATTTTTTATCTTATCTGGGTCTAGACCTGATGATGAAATAATTTCTCCCCACTCATACTGAACAGCACCATCCATGAACATTATTTTCCTCCCCTTGATACTATATCCACCGTCTTCAGGATAAGTAAAATCATATTCTGAAACTTTGTACACCTTATCATCCCAAAAATAGAGTGTGTACTTCGCTGGTCCATTTTTGGCCATCTGAGACTTTTCGCACCGTACACCGGTATCAACCAATAATGATTCCGGATTGATCGTCCCATTCTTAGATTGAAATTCACCTTCTTGGCCCTTAGTCCCTTCTGAGATAATGCTTTTAAATTTTTCAACGCCTCCGCTGCCGGTCTTCATGCCTGAATCGGTGAAATAAAAATAGGTTAAAACCATCGCATTGAATATCGCCAATAACACAAAACCAATTATCAAGACGGTGGTAGCTCTTGGAAGATTACTTTTTAAAAACATAATCTATTTCTAAATACTCTCTACAGGTCATATAAACAGGCTGCAAAAAGCCTTGGGATTTTTTGGTGGAAACCAGTGCCAAGCGACGAAGCCGCGAGATAATCCTTTCGCCTGGCTCAAAATATTCTGAAAGTATCTTATGGTGGACCTGGGAAGAATCGAGCTCTCGATTCGGCAACCCGCCCCGTTAGAAAATCATTCTGTGGACTACATCCTACTCAATTGGAACTATCTTATCAAGGAGTTGCAGGAGTGGCAATCGCTCGGGATGGCGATCGAAGAGGCAAACTCATCGCTCCCAGTCCCTACCTCAGTAGAGACCATGCCATCACCGTCGAACGTCGGATCAAGCGATCCAGCCGAGGTAAAGCGCAGTAATACGATGTCGTTATCACTTATGCCTACATTTTTATAGCCGGTAAGG
>CAZCTF010000027.1:0-11740 GCA_964501755.1 uncultured Bdellovibrionales bacterium | reverse complement strand
AGCGAACGAAGGAAAGAACACGCCAACTACTTGGCGTGCGTGGGGGGATGAGAAAGGCGGAGTGCTGTTTCACCAGCAGGTGGAACCGCGAGTCAGGGTCGCGGAAATGCATGAGCGTCGGCGAATGCGTTATCCGTGACCGAATCCCCCCTTTCCGCAAAGTTTTATATGCATGCTGAAACTCATTTCTCTAAATGTCGAGCGGTCCAAGCACTTGTCTCGTATCATCCCGTTCATTCAATCCGAAGAGCCTGATATCCTCGCTCTCCAGGAAGTGTTAGAACGTGACTTGTCTGAATTCCAACGGCAATCCGGACTCGATTATGCGGTATGGCTCCGCCAGGCATTCATCGATCATCCGACAAATACCGGCCATCAGTCGGACTACTCCGACATCGCGCTGCTTTCACGCTACCCGCTCTCATCCCAAGGGTCGAAATATTACTATATGCCGAAAGCGGGGATTTCGCTCCAGGCGAAGCCAATGATTGGTGCTCGCGCGACCAATGCTCAAGGCATCGTCTGGGCGAGTATCGAAAAAGACGGGGAAACGTTTACTGTCGTGAATACTCACTTTACCTGGACACCGGATGGATACCCGAATGAATATCAGGAGACTGATTTTATCGCGTTCAAAGATATCCTCTCCAAGATCGGTCCACATATCCTCATGGGCGACCTCAATGCGTCACGCGGACGAGGGATGTGGGAGAAATTTAGTACCCTCTACGATCAAGATGGTATACCAGCGAGTACTGAGACGACGATTGACCCAGACTTTCACAAGAGCAAGAGCCTCAGGCTGGTGGTTGATGCCCTTTTTGCTGATAGGAGTTATCAGATACAGAGTGTCGAGATTGTTGCGGGCCTGAGTGATCACAAGGCTGTGGTTGCAACAATCTCTCGAGCGAATGAGTGATACAATGGGGATAGTAAATCGATTAGATTTAGTGCTATGCAGGGATTCATGGATTTTATCAGGAATCAGGGGGTAGTCGGACTGGCGGTCGGTTTTATCCTCGGCGGTGCGGTTTCCAAGGTGGTGACGGCGCTTGTGACGGATATCATCAATCCGATCCTCGGCGTCGCGCTCGGTGCTGTGGATGGGCTGAAAGCGGCCAAACTCTCGATTGGTTCTGCGGACATCCTTATCGGCGACTTTGTCAGTGTGACAATCGACTTCCTTGTGGTCGCAGCGGTCGTGTATTACGGCGTGAAGGGTCTTGGACTCGAAAAACTCGACAAGAAAGCCTAGTGTTCGGGTGAAGCGGTATTGAGACGCTCCATACGGAGAGTCTCAATTCTTGTGTTAACATGGAGCAAAAGTTTATTCCTATGGAGCAGATTCAGCCTATTGAGAGAAGCTCAACTGCTTTGTCGGGGCGCGTGAACATCATCTTGGCACTGACCATTCTTGTAGCGTTTGGATTTCTTGTTCTCTACCTTGTAGGAATTGATTCTCGACGAAACAGTGTTCGGCTAAAAGACGTTCAGGTGATTACCACTGCGCTGCATGCGTACGCCGTCGAACACGGGGGAAGTTTGCCGGCCGATCTTGATACTCGCGTGCGTCAGATCGGTACGGCGCAATCCGGATGCGAGCTTGATACGGCCCAATGTTCTATCGCTCAAAGCACAGGCTGCATCGATCTTGGCGCTTCGCTCGAACCCTATCTCGAAGATATCCCAGCTGATCCTGCCTCAGGATCCGTAGCTCATACTCACTATGCCGTCCGTACCGAGCGGGGCGGCGGTTTTTTGGTCATCGCGTGTGATTATTCAGAATGATTTCCGGTGATATACTACTAAAGGAGTTAACATGTTTTTTGTTTCGTCGTTGGCAGCGACAATGAATCATATCCTATGGAAGATCCAACAATAGAAAAAGTAACATCCAACACGGAAGAGGCTGTTTCAACGACAGAAGATAATCCAGTTCAGACCGAAGAGGTTCATGCCGAAAAAGGCCGGTCTGAGCCGAACGAGGCTTTTTTCGGCAGCCTGCTTCTCTTTTGCCTCGCGCTTTCTCTCCTCTCAGCAGCAAGCTATTTCGGCTTCGCCGGCTACCGGTATTTCAAGCAGGTCCAGGCCGAGAAAGCGATTCCATCGATCGATGCCTTGCCGAAGACCGAAGTGGCTGAGGTCGTGCCAGAAACGGCTCCGGCGGTGGCCGAAAATACCGAAGCCAAACCCGAGGCATCAGCCGAGCCGACCGCTATTGAGAAGAAGACGCTGGTTGTGAAAGTACTGAACGGCGGCACGGCTAAAGGGGTCGCGGGAACTTATGGGGAAAAACTGAAAGCAGCTGGGTTTACTCAGATGACCATAGGAAACAGCATCGGGGACTATACGGGCCAGACGTTGTACTACGCAAAGGGAGAGTCAGCTGGCGCGGATGTGATCAAAGCGGAAGTAGTGAAGGCATATCCATCACTGACGGTGAAAGAAGCTCCGGCTGGAGATAAGGATGCGACAGCCGCGACCTATGTGCTCATCCTGGGTCGATAATCTTGAAACGTGTTCGTTTTTTCCGCACTATGAGTGTCATCGGTCGTCTGAAAGCGCTGTTCCATCGCGTCCTGGTATTGCCCATTGGAGCCTCGCTTCTCTTTGCGATGCCAGCGAGCACGAACTATCAACTGAAAGACTTTGGGTATGGCGGCGGCGGAGTGGCTAACGGCGCATCATCGAACTATGCGCTCGAGGGTATTGCCGGTGAGCAGAACGCGACTCGTCTTGATGGCGCTACGTATGATTTGGGGCCCGGACTCCAATTCACCAATCAGGCGAATGTTCCTCCAGCCCCGACATTCACTAATCCATCCAGCTACTACAACAAGCTCGCGTTAACACTCACGACGGGCGACAATCCGACCGACACGCTCTTTGCGATCGCGATCAGCACAGACAATTTTGTCACGACGAATTATGTTCAGAGCGACAATACCGTCGGCGCGACACTCGGTCTCGAGGACTATCAGACCTACAGTGCCTGGGGCGGGGGGAGCGGGTTTACGATCATCGGCCTCGCGGCGAGCACTACCTACAAAGTCAAAGTGAAGGCGTGGCAGGGGAAATTCACCGAGACGGGCTACGGTCCCGAGGCTTCGGCTGCGACGGTTGGTTCCCAGCTCACGTTTGATATTGATGTCTCGGCCTCGAATACCGAGACCGGTCCTCCGTATGTAACAAATATCGGCGACCTTGTCGCTGGAGCAGTGACCGATAGTCCTGAGAAGATTTGGGTCGATTTTGATACGAACGCCGAGAGCGGTGGCCGGGTCTATGTCGTTGCGAACAATGCTGGTCTCCAGAGTAGTCAGGCGGGATATACGATTTCTGCAGTCACAGGGAACCTCACGAGTCTTTCTGAGGGATTTGGGGCGCAGGGATCGACGGCTACCCAGTCATCCGGTGGTCCTTTTGCGATTGCAACTGCGTATAATCTCGCTTCGAACAATGTTGCTATCACCGATACGACAATCCGGGAGATTTTTAATACGTCCGCTCCGGTATCGAACGCGCGCGGATCTTTTCTGTTGAAGGCGAAATCATCGGCTGTCACCCCTGCTTCTTCGGACTATACAGAAACTCTGACAGTTCTCGCAGCGGCAAGTTTTTAGAGTAGTAGCCCTAATGATGAAGTGATGTATAATAGTAGAGGCTCAACCTTGGAAATTCTATTGACACACCCCTTCATTTCGTGTATACTTGATGTATCGATATGAAAGCGGGTGGACCTTCATGGCACCCGTTTTCTTTTTACGGATAGATAAAATAAAAACATGTCTGCTCAAGTAATTCGACCAATCAGCATTCTGAATCTCATTGCCATTGTGGCAGTGAGTGTTGTTCAGATTCTTCTATCAGTCTTGCCCGCCGAAGCGGCTGGGCTGACTCAGGCCTATGTACGACTTGACCGATTGGCAGATGGAGCGACCACTGGCGGTATGGTCTGCGCTAAGTCGGCCACGGTCGCTGTGGAGACGATGGTTAAAGTAACGTTTCCGACCGGTTTTGCAACGGTGGATACACCTGCCAACTGGACTGTCACAACCACCAACCTACCATCGGGGGCCACAGCGTGGATTGGTATTGGTACCGCGACGGCTGCCACTGGGCAGGATGTGACGTTTCCAAGCGGAGATATGGTTGTCGGTACCCTGTACTGCTTCAACTTCAGCGGAACAAGTACTCTGACCAATGCCGGAGCTGGCAATGATTTGGTCGGAACTATCACAACGCAATTGGCTGGACCGACAACGATTGACAGCTCAAGCTACGCCCTCTCTATCGTTTCTAATGACCAGATTGTCGTGACCGCAACGGTGCCGGCCACGTTCTCTTTCTCGCTTTCGGGGAATACCGATGCGTTCACTACAAACCTCTCAACATCAATTGTATCGACTAGCGGTCGGACCGTGACTATTGCAACCAACGCCGCCTCAGGTTGGGTGGCGTGGGTGAAGAGTGCAAATGCCGCCCTTAACTCTGTCTCAACCGGAGCTTCAATTCCGACCGCTGGAACAGTGGATGATACGCCCGAAGATCTCGACTCCACGACGGGCTATGTGCTCGATGTTGATATTACTACCGATAGCGGTACCGGAACAGGGACGGTTTCGCAGGATCCAGGCTACGGTGATGAGTATGCCGGTGCTGATGCTACCCAGGGCGGATCTCTTTCCACGACCTTTCAGCCGATTGCTAATGCCAACGGTACAACGGCAGGTGATGTGCTGACCCTTACGGAACGTGCGAAAATTACCGCAGTTCAGGCGGCTGCGACTGACTATACTGATACGCTGACCGTTGTCGCTGCAGGTCGTTTCTAGAGACAACATAAAATTATAGGCATAAGCTATCAATCCCCGAAAGGGGATTTTCGCTTGTTTCTGGGATTATTTCTCAGTTTCGCCTATACTAGAGTAAATATTCTCTCATTTTGAACTATGCGAAGAATTAGTCCTGGTATCTATCTCCTCTTTTCCCTTCTGCTCCTTCCTGCTCTCGCCTTTGCCCAAGACGGTGCTCTTCGTATCGTCACCTCCCCCCTCCCGATCTCGCTCGTCGCCGAGCCGGGCACGACGGTCTCTACTGAGCTCAAGGTGAAGAATGCCGGTACCGAAGCCGAAACGCTCAAGATCGATATCCTCAAATTCAATGCCTATGAGGACACCGGCAAGCCCGCGCTCCACGACCTTGAGCCGACGGATGAATTTGCCACATGGGTGACCTTCTCGGAATCCTCGTTCACTGTGCTTCCAGAAGAATGGAAAACTATCACGGCCACTTTCAATGTTCCAAAAGAGGCTTCATTTGGCTACTACTATGCCTTTGTTTTTACTCGCGCCAATGAGCAATCCGACCTCGCTCCGCAAGAAACCGCGGTCGTCGGCGGCACGGCCACCCTCGTTCTCCTCGAGGCCCGGGTTCCTGATGCTAGGCGAGAAATCATTGTTTCTGAGTTCAAGACCGACAAGACCGTCTATGAGTTCCTTCCCGTGAATTTCACCGTTTCACTCAAGAACGCAGGCAATGTTCATGTTGCGCCACGGGGCAATCTCTTCCTCTCTCAGGGAGACGACAAGGACATCGCCCTCCTCGAACTCAATCCCGGCAAGGGGAGCATTCTTCCGGGATCCTCCCGCGTCTTTGAGGCTGACTGGAATGATGGCTTCCCGGTCTACGAAGAGCGAATCGAGAATGGCCAAGTCGTTCTCGATGAGCTCGGGCAACAGACTCATCGTCTCGTGTGGAACTTCGAGAACGCATCGCATCTCCGGATTGGCAAGTATACGGCCAAGATGCTCCTGGTATATGACGACGGGACGCGGGATATTCCAATCGAGGGAGTCGTATCATTTTGGGTGATGCCATGGAGGCTGTTGGCGGGGGCGCTCTTTATCGGGGCATTCTTTCTCATCGGTATGAAGTCTACGTTCGGAAAAATCTGGAATCGTCTGTTCAAACGGACCAAAGACACAAGCGCATCATGAGCGTTCCTCGAGCGATCATCGCGAGCATTCTTATCGGCAACACCTTGGTTCCTTCATGGGCGGATGCGGCTGGTTTCACGGTCACACCGATGATTCAGGAGGTGATCCTCGATGAGGGCGAGACCGGAGAAATGTATCTCGCGACCGTCACGAACGAGACTGAAAATCTTGCAACATTTGAGCTGTCCGTCCTCGATTTTGGCAGTCTCGATGAATCCGGCGGGATCGCGTTCCTCGGTGCCACCGGGGAATTAGAGGAGAAATACGCACTTGCTTCCTGGATAGAGCCAGAGGCGAGTGAGGTGACCCTCCAATCAGGAGAGACGCGTTCCATCAAAGTACGGATCGAGAATCGAGAGAACCTATCTCCGGGTGGACATTACGGCGCGCTTATCTTCAAGAACACATCAGCCGCTCGTCCGGATACCCCAAGTGTTGCTATCAATCAGATCTTCGCTTCTCTTGTCCTCGTGAAGAAGACTGGTGGAGCCAAATATAGCCTCGAACTTGCCTCGCTGGAATATGCTGACCGCTGGTTCCGCTTTGAACGGACGATTGCGCCGCGGTTCCAAAACGCTGGTAATGTCCACGTTGTTCCTCGAGGCGAGGTGCAGGTGACGGATCCGATTGGACGAGTGGTCTATCGTGGCATTCTCAATGAGGGGTCGGCTATTATTTTGCCGGAAACGTTCCGTGAATACTCACTCAGGCTCTTTTCCGTTGAACGAGCCTTTCTCCCCGGATATTATTCACTTGATTTCAGCTACCGCTATGACGGACGGGATGAAAAAACCCACTGGTCAAAGAGTTTTTTCTATTTTCCAGCATTCCCGAGTCTGGCGACGGTAGTGATTGTCCTCGGTGCCGGACTCCTTATCTGGTTTCGACGGAAAAAGGCCCGAAGCCGTGCGGAATCGATGTAGGCCCCGCGAGTTTTTCTGGCCGGCATGGTACCATTCCCGTATGGAACCAGAGCCGATTGTTCAGCCTGAGAGCATAGCCAAGAGACGGCGTCGCTCCATCATTGCCGGAATAGTCTTTTTCATCATCGCTCTTGTCGTCACGTTTCTGTGGTGGCTCTCTCAGCGTCCAGCGCAAGGGACTGTCACGGTGGCACTCACTCCAGAGCCCGGGGATTCAGTTGATCTGAAACAGCGCACCCGTTACGAAGGAAAATACCTCACTTTCACATACCCGCACGACTTTGAGCGGCGCAAGGAGGCTGAAGCTGTCAAATTTCCCCTGTTAGAGCGGGTATACCTCTCGCGGGGCGACATCGAAGGGCGGAAAATCGCCCTCACCCTCCAAGATAATTCAGGGAATTCATTCGAAGAGTACTCGAGCTTCCGTATCCGACGGAATGATTCTTCCGTTTACGCTGAGGATCGAACCGAGAGAAATGGCTTGGATACGGTATTTTTTACAAAGGCAAGCAGTGTTTTTGAAGTCGGCGCCTTTTTTCATCGCGGAAATCAGGTAGTGGCCATCGTGGTTTCCTCGCCAACAACACAAAATGGGCTCCGCGAAGAACTCGAATCCCTCCTCGATTCTTTCGAATGGATCGGTGACGCAGATGCCGTTTCTGGCCATTGACAAAACCCGATTTTTTCCCTTTGTCAGAGCCGTTCATCTGCTATACTGGATAAGTGTAAAGATTCTTGCTCCGACGGGTGAACCGGGGCAAGGATTTTTCATTTTTCCGATTCAAAAAAATCGGAAATCGTTTATGGTGTCACCCCAAAAACACAATCCAATATCAAAAAATATTTTGAAACATCTCCGCCGACACTCGGTCGGCATGCTTGGATTTTTTCTGCTCACCATCGCATCGTTTCTTATCGCGGCGGATACTGATGCGGCAACGGGCATCAATGATCAGATCAGTTTCCAGGGAAAGGTCGTCAATACGAACGGGACCAATGTCGCGAATGGGAACTATGACTTCGTGTTCCAGCTGTATACAGTATCAAGTGGCGGAACGAATATCTGGACCGAGACCTGGAACTCTGGCACGTCTCAGGTGACGGTGACAGACGGGATATTTCAAGTCAATCTCGGCACGTATACGGATCTTCCTGGGTCCGTTGATTTCAACACGGACAATATCTATCTCGGCATCAATTTTAATGCGGATGGCGAGATGAGCCCGCGCGTGCACTTTACTGCCGCACCGTACGCCTTCAATGCCCAAAAGGTTGGCGGACTGACGGTGACTGATACGACCGGCACGCTCACTATCCCGAACAGCGAGACGATTTCTTTCGGTGGATCATTTTCGACAACCGCTTCAAACGATATCGCGCTGACGACATCAGGCACGACCACACTGACGCTCCCTACCACTGGTACGCTCGCGACTTTGTCGGGGACGGAAGAGTTCACGAATAAAGCTATTGGATCAACGGGGCTGACATTTTCTGGCGCGACGACGGACATCACTACCGCTTCAGGCGAGTCACTCGTCATCGTGGCCAATGGTGCTGGTGTCATTGATCTGCAAGACGCGACAACGGTGGACTCGCTCACAACCGATACGGGTGGTATCTCGATCGCAGCGGGTCAGTCCTACACCGGCGCCGGAGCGGTGAGCCTCTCATCGGCGGCGACGACAGCGCTGACCGTTGATTCTGGTACTACGGGTACACTCAATTTCGGGACCGGGAACAACGCGAAGACAATCTCGCTCGGTACGGGCACGGCCGGCAATACCATCAACATCGCTACCGATAACACGACGAGCGATACCATCAACATCGGTTCGGTGCTCGACAATGTCGCGATTACGGGCGATCAGTGGAGCATCACCGATGCTGGCGTCTTGACGGTTGCTTCATGTAGTGGTTGCGGGGGCGGCGGGGGAGACCTGCAGACGACGTATGGTGCCGATGCTGACGGATCGAACGCGACCATCTCTCTGACCGCAGCTGATGACGGCCTCGTCTTCACCAATCCGTCATCCGGCGGAAATAATCTCTCAGCCTTTGTCCTCCAGGTCTCACAGCAGCATACGACAGATGCGATTGCTATCCTCGATCTCGTTCAGAGCTCGAATGCGGCGAACGGTGTCAACCTGACAGCCAACTCGATTGACGGAGAGACCGGGCTCGCGATTACGGCGAACGGACTGACCGCTGGATCCGGCCTGACGGTCGCCTCGAGCTCGACTGCTTTTACGGGCTCGCTCGCGGGCATCACGCTTTCCGGATCAGACGCGGCCAATACCGGCAATGTTTTCGCTGTGTCGAATACCGGGACGGCGAACGCAAACACGTCGCTTTTCGTCCAGCACAATGCGACCGGGACGGATAACCTCGCTGTTCGGGTCAATGACGTGGCAAGCGACTCGACACCGTTCGTGATCGACGGTACCGGCAATGTCGGTGTGGGAACGGCTGCTCCGAGCCGGGTGATGGATATCTTTCAAGCGGCGAGTGCGCCGCAGCTCCGGCTCTCCAAAGACCTCACCAATTACAGCGAATTCACCGTCGATTCTACGGGAGACCTTCAGCTGGCGGCGACCGGGACAGATATCCGCGCGCTGTCTGAGAATCTCTGGGTCTGCGATAATGACGCCTGTCCGGCTCTGACCTTGACCGGCGACGGTAATATCTTCATCGAAAATGTCCTGAAGTTCGGCAACGGCGTCTATATGAAGAATGATTCGGCGACCGAGCTCGGTGTCTACGACAATGACGACCAGGCGATGCTTATCTTCGACGAGCTGTAAATTTCCCTATGGAGTCTCTCGCGACCGAACTGGCGCAGCTGAAAAGTCGGCTCCTCCGGTACGTCATTTTTTTCGCCGTCATGGCAGTCGCGCTGCTCACCCTCTCGGCCGATCGCTGTTTGCTCTTTGGCGTGGAGCGCGCCTGCCTCTCATCTGACGGACCAACCCTCGCGACCGAACTTTTCCTTACGGCGAAAGCGCAGCTTGTACCGGACGGAGTCCCAGTCGTCGCACTCGGTCCGGTCTCGGTCTTTCTCGCGCCGTTCAGTTTCGCTCTCCTCATCGCGTTCCTCGTGACATTCCCATACGGAGTACTCCAGGCAGCACTCTTTCTCCGGCCAGCGCTCCGGAGAGAGGAGCGGCGTGTACTCTCAGTGGTGGTGATTCCGGCGCTCACTCTTTTCTATTCCGGCGCTACGCTCGCATACTGCTATATCATACCGAAGACGTTCGCCATACTGTATTCGTTCGCTCTTCCTATGGGTGTCGCGCCGATGTTCGCGCTCGATGACTTTCTCGCTTCGACGGTACTCATCACGCTCGCGACCGGTCTGGCATTTCTCTTGCCAGTCGCCATGGCGCTCCTCTCGCGGATCGGCCTGGTGCCGCCGACACTTTGGGCCGCCCGTTGGCGGGGGGCATTGCTCAGCGTGCTCATCTTTTCGGCAGTCGTCACCCCGGACGGGAGCGGCATCACGATGGCCTTTCTCGCCCTGCCGCTCATGGTGCTTTACGGGGCCGGGGTGCTCGCTGCCCGCTCATGGGCCAAACTGGTATACTGAAGGAAATGTAGGGTCCAAGATGGAGAATGTAGATTGAAAGACTGAAAATAAGAAATCTACGATTTTGATCCCATTTTGCAATCTGCAATCATAAATCTGAAATTGTTTTATGCGCTCGATCAGCGAATTCATCAAATACAACAATACCGTCCCGATTATCGCTGCTGTTCTCCTCCTCGGGACCGGAGCGGTGTTTGCGGCGAATCCAAACGTTCGTGAAGCGCTCTTTCCGACTGATTCTGGGCCGATTGGTCCGCCGCCGAAAGCGGAAACGGGGATATTGCGGGCGACAGATATCCAGTCGTTCGATATGGCGTTTCGGGTGGATACGGTAAAGGAGCGAGCGGACAGCTATCAAGTCGCGTATTCCTACCGGACGCTCGAGGTTGCCGATCAAGCATGGCAGGCGGTTTCCAAGGCTAAAGTCATGGACGTCCCGAAGGCACTCCTCGGCAAGCGCGATCTCGGACTCTATGCGGCTGAGCAGATCGGGCAGGTGATGGACCGGGAGATAGCCTATCTGAGCGAAGTGCAGGCGGGCCTGACCGCACCGACGACTGCAGGCGATGATGCCGGACGCTACAGCCGGCTTGCCGGCAAGGCGCTTGATCCGGAGGACCGGGGATTCGACGGGTACAAACCGGTCGTAAAGGGGGAAGAAGAGGAAAAGCCGCCGACTCCAGCCACGACCGTGAGTCTCCCGGGTACGGACTCGCCGGTTCAAACCGTCCTTTCCAAGGAAGAGGTCCGGCAGATTATCGTCGACTCGATCGCGAACTTCTTGGCGATCGATACGGCGCCGCTTCCGTCGACTGCCGATCCAGTCGTTCCAGAGCCTCTCCCGGAAGTACTGCCGGATGACCCAGCACCCGAGGAAGTGCCGGAATCGGTGCCGGATGAAGCGCCCTCAGAATCTGTCCCTTCAGCCGAGGCCGAAACAGGCGAAGAAGGTACTGAAACGCCCCCTGAATAAGCCTCTCCACGCGTTCCGTTTGACGCCCGCCTTTGGTATAATGACTCTAGACCGCTAGAGTCATTAATTTTTACGCATATGTTCGGACTAGGCATGCCGGAAATCGTCGTCATCGTACTCGTCGTTGCTGTCCTCTTCTTCGGCAGCGGCAAGATCGTCGAGTTCGCTCGTTCGCTCGGGCGTGTGACCGGGGAATTCAAGAAGGGGAAGCAAGCAGTCGCTGATGAGCTCAAAGACATGACTGATACGAAAGAATAAG
>CAZCTF010000026.1:0-11743 GCA_964501755.1 uncultured Bdellovibrionales bacterium | reverse complement strand
GGACAGGTCGGCATTTCACGGGATTTCTGAAAGGTATGGCCACGGCTACAGGTCACCGAGATTTTCCCGAGGGTCTTTTTCATATCCCGAGAAATATTTCTGCTGTATGTATGATGATCAGGCTTCGACTTCGACGGTAAATCCGCCCATCGCCATGCGCTTCAAATCGAACAGCATCGGCATTTTCTTTCCCGTGTACTGTTTGTCATACTCCGCCATCACAAGCTTATTGATGCGGTTCCGATCCTGCCTCGATCGAAAGACGACGAAGGAAAACCAGACTTCCTCGTCCGGCTTCGTCTTCGCCATTTTCGGGAACGGGCACATACCCGGCTGACCAGCGACATCATCGGCGCGACACTCCCGAAACTCGAGTGCGCCGAACTTCTTCCACAGGGCCGCCCCTTCGCGGGCCATTTTCTTGTACGCTGCCTTATTCTTCTTCGGTATCGAGAGCACATATCCGTCGACATAAGTTGCCATAGGAATAAATAAAAATAATTACGCCCCTATTCTAACACGATGGCTCGGATCAATTGCTTATTTCTTGTTCATGATCCACATCGAGAGGTGCGCTGCTTTCGGATACCCGATGATGAGCTGCTCCATGAGAAATGATGGTAGGCCCGACCTGCTTGCGCCGCCAACTTCCACGCCGCTTCACACATGCGGTGGTCATCCTTGTCGACTGCCCAATCAGAAAAGTTCGGAATCGGCGGCAACGCCTCATCCGGATAGTCATCGATCCGAAACCATGCAGGAAGAGGTGACATATATCCGTATGAATTACTTTGCTTTCGGGCGCGGAGCGAACCACTTCGCGGCGCTGGGGCGGCGATGCGGACAGCCGGGCCAACAGCAGGGCCGGCGTTTGCCACCCTGCAAGTCCTCGCCGAGCCGGCGCAGATGATCGGCCCGCGTCTCGGCTTTTTTCACAATCGTTACATAGCAGATCCATTCGTTCCGCGCGAGCGGGGTGAGCGTGTCCCAGAGTCTCGTAACGCTCGGGTGCGCAACCAGAAACGTCCGCAGATCCTGCGGCATCCGATGAAATGCTTCCGATTTTTTGACATCGCGCTTCATATGGTCATACGTCTACTTCTTTTTTCTTACGCACCATCATTATATATTCAAAAAAAATGCCCCGGACGAAATTCGTCAAGAGCAGCGGCAACAGTAGGTCATGGACAGGGAAACGTGATTCGCTACTGCTTGAATCTACCCGACAAGACACGCGGGCTAGTGGTCCTCGTTCTCCCCGAGCAACGCGGGAAAGACTTCACTGAGGGGCTTCCCGAAGAGATAGAGTGAGAAAGCGGATACCACATCGCAATCCGCAATGGTCGCCCGGTAGAAACTGAAGTTCAAACTGATCCGGTCATGCAAGGCCTCCTCCGGCAATACTCCGCGCAAATACCCGAACCGCATCGTCGGATAGATGCCCTCGGGCTTGACGCACCAGGTGCCCAGCTGACTCCACTTCAGGTCGATCCGAGTGCTCGGATTACCAGCCAGCACGATGCTCGATCCGCGGACAAGTACGCCGATTCTGGGAAGGCCGGCATCCAGGAGCACGGTCTTCAGCGCCAACCCATATTCACGCACGATTTCTGGCGACATCACTATCTCCCAAAAAGTGGTTAAAGAGCCACTCTTGGTGTATCAGAATGACGCTGCTTTCGTCAATATATCGACTCCTTTTCTTCGTGCTCTGATGTGTCCATCATATTTTCGTGCCCCTATTTTACACCGCTCGAAAGTTTTCTTGACAATCTGATTTCTTTGTTGCAAAATAGATTCGCCCTGAGCTATCACCACAGCGATGGGTACGCGCGATGGAGGCAATCCCGTCTCCAGAGCATCCCTTACCGCTTCACCAAGGAGAGAAGCACATGTCAAACGGCAATCAGTTGCACAACACGCCGGCCGATGACGGCCAGACCACATACGGTCAACGTACTGGCGATCTCGGGTTCGTGATCACCGAGAACGTGCAGACCCAGCAGCCCGACGGCAGTACCGTCACGCGCGAATACCGCGCCATCGGCGAAGGTCCGGTCATCAACGATACCGGCAAGCGGTAGCCGATCCGTGCATCGACACCACACCTGTCAGAGCAGCAACGGGGCCCACGGGCACCCGTTTTTTTTGAATAAAA
Source organism: uncultured Bdellovibrionales bacterium (assembly GCA_964501755.1). Lineage (GTDB taxonomy): Bacteria > Patescibacteriota > Minisyncoccia > Moranbacterales > UBA1568 > SSEF01. The sequence goes on along the minus strand of CAZCTF010000026.1, from coordinate 9,585 downwards.
ACGACCGGTCTCGCCCGATGCCGCCAGGTAAAACCAATCTACGACATTCTCACATTCTCAAGAATGTTGGAATATATCAAGGCAAGAGAGCATCTTTTTCCCATACGGCGAGAGGCTGTGCGCGACCGTCCGGCCCTGATAGGTCTTGTTCAAAAGTCCAGCCTGAACCAAGCGCCGAGTATGTTCGGAAACCGTCTTTAGATTACAGTCGAGGCGGTGGCTCATATCATCGAGCGTGATCCCCTCTGACCGACTGACGAGAAGCAGGATGCTGATACGACGGTGGTTGGCGACACCCTTGAAATACCGCTCGAGCTGCTTATACGTCTTGGTTCCAGCCATATTCGTGATGCTAAGATTTCACTCCTACCCTAGCACAACATTCTCATATTCTCAAGAATGTTGGAGTGTTTGGAGGCGGGAGAGGGCGGAGCGGAGGGCGAGAGGGTCGCGGTTGATATCGGTATGGAGGAATGACTGCTTTGCTCCGTGGCTCCGGAGTACAGCCTGCTCACTCTCAAACACCGTATCATCTAGCCAATAAAATGACCCTGCAAAATCAATTCCCTCCGTCTTCAGCGCGCCGAATTTTGTCGGCCGGATCCGCTCGATGTACGGCAGGGCTTCGGCCGACACTCGTCCCACCAGATAGAGGAAAACCTGATCGCTGTCCCCATCGCAGTGTGTCGTGAGCCAGTAGCACTCGAACCGCTCCGTCACAAACGCCAGAAACTCCACCAACCCCTCGGCCGGCTTCCCCTCCCGCCCGATCAGCACCCCATCGATATCGAGATAGAGTTTCGTCATTTTACTTCGACTGCTGCTAATGCCTCATTCACAAGCCGAGAAACTTCTGTGGAATCAAAATGACCATGATTTTCGATACGGATGAGCGGCAAGCCAGCTTCTTCGAATATCCGATTTACTTCTTCATCGCGGAGCTTCCGAGAGTCTTCTCCATGGGATCGATCATCGAACTCGATAGTCAGCAGCGGGCGGAGACTTGCTCCATCACAGATGACGAAATCCACCGACTTTTCATCGATATGACGGAACGCACCCCGCCAATTTTGTCCCGGAACCTTGTGGTTGAGGACGGTCGGCAGATGCACCTGAGCGAATACCTGATATCGCTCTCCGACGATGGCTTTCAGCCCGGCAAAGAATTCCTGTTCAGCCGAAGTCATGAACGAATCTTTCCGCTGATATCGGTATTTTCCCTTTCGCTCTGGCAAGTACTTCTCAGCGAGCAGTTTCAAGAGAGCAAACGCCCCGAGAAAAATCGCCACGTAAACGATGAGTTTGGTCATACCCCTATTCTACACCTCGGCGGCGAAGCCGAGGGCGGGCTTCTTTTCGAAGCTCTCTGAGTACTCCAAGAATCAATGCGTCAATGAAAAAACCGATACTTTTATGTATCGGCTATTTTCATTCCAGCCTTTAGCGCGCGAATTCAACTCCCTCGATAACCTTGCGCTGTTCCTCTGCTGCCTCACGAGCCACTTTCACAAATACCTTCTTTTTCTCTCGTGAAGATGCAGAGCGAATAAACTTGGAAAACTCACTTTCTTTCTTCGCTGAAATCCTCTCTTTTATTCCTTTGTAAATCGCTGAAATCATATATCTAAATCTTCAGATCAATAATAGCACGAAGTAATGAATCACGATTATACCCCTCTTTTATGTATCCGTCAATACTCCCTATGTTTTCATGATATCCATAGTCTGACCCATCAATATTTTTGATAATAATATCTATCTGGATTTCACTCCCAAATTCCTTTTTCAGAACTGCAATATTTTCTCGTGCACCAAAATACTCCTCCACAAAAGCTGTCGGTGGAATGACTCTCCCGTCTTTCTTTTCTCGTGCCTTTACGAATCTCCATGCCTGAAGTGGTTCCTGGTACACATACAAAATCTGAACGAATCTACCTCGCTTGAGTGATCGCTGGATATTTTCTCTTGCCTTCTTCAAATTTGAAAAAGTACCATCGAAAATAAAGCTCTGACTCTTCTTCAAAGACTCATCATGAATTCTCTCAACCAATATTGATGTTGCTCCTTGAAAAAGAGAGGAGTTGGTACCTGAGTAACCGGGAAGTTGAATTCGCAAGTCATCCGGATCGATTCTCAAAACAGAGGAGTGATCTTTCGAGAATCTTTCGATAAGATTTTTTGACGACTCTGTTTTCCCCGCGCCTGGAGAGCCAGCCATAAAGACCGAAACTGGATGCTCGTCTGGAAGAAACAAACTCACGTCCGTTTGTTCGGCTGCTATCCTTTTCTTATTAGCGTTCGCAAACTCTAAAAACTCCACCAACCCTTCAGCCGGCGTGCCATCCTTCGAGAGCAGTACCCCATCGATATCGAGATAGAGCTTGGTCATTTCTTCCTGGTCCGTCAGTATTTCTCCAATCGAAACGAAACTTTGTAGAGCATCACTCACACTTTTTACGGAATTTGTTTCAATAATTCACGAAATCCTTTGGTATTCACAAAATAGTTATCCGGATTCATCTTTAGATTTGTCCGGATATTACCAATTTGAGCAACAATCTTTCCATCCCTATCTGATACACGCGTAAACAAATTAAAGTATCGGCCATCCATAAATGTTACATAGTGAATTTTGCTACGTGACCCTGTTTCAGAAAAGCCAATAAAATCAACCACCTCGGCGACTTGTTTGTTTTGTCCACCCCCCTCTTCTTTCATGTGCTTGTGTTCAACGATATATATATCATTTCCACTTTTAAATACGACATCTGGCATTTTATTCTGTTTACCCTTACTCCACAAAAATTCAATTTTGTAAGTAACTAAAATATCTTTGAAGAGTTTCCTCCCATCTGAGTCCGAAAAAAAATATACTTTATCTCCTGTACTAAACATATCCAAGTTTAGATCCGACAGTCTTGAATACCCTTGCTGCCTTAATAATCCGTCCATTTTATGGTTCCCAAGTTGGCCACTACTTTTATGTGCCTTTGCATCTTTTGCCACCTGGAGGGTTGTGAATGAATAGCCGTAGTTAAGATAAATGCCGTGCCGCATCTCTAGGTACTTTTGAATAACTTCTTCAAGAAATTCTGCCTGTTCAGCATCTGAAAGCGATTCATAGAGACTATAGGAAACATCAAGTATGGGCCAGAAACTAATAAATTCGGTGAAGTTAATCCCCGGGGTCTGCATCAGTTTTTGAATAGTTTTCAAAATACTCAGCTTCATTTCGTGGTTATTCTGACTGACCGCAATACGGTATGCGGATATATTCTCAAGCATCTCACGATTATCCTGCATTAACTTATTTGGATCCTCCGTTGGATTGGTAATAATAAGCCCTCTTTCTTGAACATAAAATTCATCTAACAAGGCTTCTGGATTAGCTAAAGAATGGTCAAAAAGTTCAATATTGTCTCTCATATGAACAAGGTTAGTTTGCTATTTGGTAAAACTTTTTCCCCTGCCATTTCAAGAATGGCACGAGCCGTAGAGTAATCAAGCCGACGCCTTCTTGAGCCATCCTTCCGATTACCCTTAAATGGGGACAGAAGAACATCCTTAGTTCTATCACGATAGTCCGTAAGGATCGTATTTGAACAATCAACTAACTCATCAAGCTTGCCTGGGGCAAGATTTGTCTGAACGATAGTAATCAATCGTGAACTGTGTTTGATACCGGCTAAATTATACTCCAGCTCTTCTTTTCTCATAAACTTTATCGGTCTATTCGGATCGGTCGTATCTACAGCCCTAAGGGCGATTGGGCCATTTATATCATTAAATCTAAAAGGCAAAGAATTACTGGGCATTAACCGAAGATTCTCAAAGAATTCAAGTGAGCCAAGAAATTCATCATTCTTATAAAGGGAGATAGCCTTTAACGACTTTTCGATTCCGTCAAAACAGACAACACACACGGGTACATCTGTATCCTCGAATGGGCTGTCTTCGAGAATAGTAATACTATTTACACGACTTTTCGGAAAGAATGAGTTTATAAATGTCTCAGGGATAATAATTACACCAGCCCCCGCATTTAGACATCTTTCGAGAGCCACCTGATACAGGTCATCGTGTTTCGTGGTTGCAAAATATTTTTCAACGTGATCAAATATCTTTTTTCTCTTCGCACTATAGTTTGTTAGATATGGAGGATTCGTAATAATTATCGAATTATTTATCACTGGAATATCCATCAGACTATCATTCCAGTCCCAACCTAAAGACTTATCGATATCTAAACCAACTACTCCACCTATTCCAAGCTCGCTTGCTACTAATAATAAATCTCCGTTTCCAGCAAAAGGATCGTAGGCTATTTCTGCATTTCTTGATTTAATAAAATCAACTACCTGAGGTTGCAGCCAGGTTCGCTGTCTCGTAAAATACTGTCCAAGTTGTCGCTTAGCCGAGATCATTGGTTTTTATCAACTTGACTATATTAAGTAAGTCTTTTTTCAAGGGCTTGGGGCTGCCTAATTTAATACTACAATTTATACTGGGTACTTCATATGCTCACCACCACTAAAACCCTCTGGTTTTTTGACGTTCCCAGTATTCAATCCTATTTCGACTTGATCCGACTCGAGGGTTTTTCCGGAAAAATATAGGACAGCAATAATTCTGTCGCCCATAGTATACCTAATATATAGGAAACACCCTAAACTCCACATCTTTTGAAAGAGAAATTAGTAGCTCATGTAAAACATTAACTAATCCAAAATTATTCTTATTACTCAATATATCTAACTCATTCATAGCCAATCCAAAGAAGTATGTTCAGCCTGCCCAGCTACTTTTAGTTTGTATTTTCTTATTTAATTGTATACCAAAGCCGAAGATTCACCCTACTCTCCCCTGTTAGATAATGCAATTCTAAAAGGGCAAGCTTTTACCCCTTTTTCAAGCCGAAAAGACAGAGCGTTAGTTGCTAGCGGTTAGTGGCTAGAAAAGTCGAGGGGGGGGCCGCCATAAATCAGCTATTAGGTTTTAGCTGATAGGTTTTAGGGGAAATCCCCCCTATTGCACCCATTGACAGGCCGAGTAAACGAGCGTATACTACGGGCATTCAGACGAAGAGGGATCCGAACGGCTCACTACCTAAGGAGCCCTTTTCTTTTTATCTGCCTATTTTGCCGCGGATATTCGCTGACTCCAAATAATCAAAATACTCCGATCCGAGCTTTTTGTAGAGGGAGGAGGCGAACTTCCTGTTCGGAAAAAGGATCTTGGCAAACCGGCCTTCCTCAATCAGAAAATCGACGAGCATTTTATAATCGCCATCACCCGACACCAGGACGACTTTGCCAAAATCCTCCTTTTTATACAGCTTCTTCATGACCTGAAAGATGATGTCTGAATCGACATTGCCCTTCTTTTTTCCAAGCATCGCGGGATTATGCTCGCGGAATATGAGGATGAACCCCGCTTTCTGTATCTCTTCGTACAATTCCTGATTTGCTTCTTGTACATAGCCAAGGAAATAATACGCTTTCTCCACCTTGTATTTCCGTTCCAAATAAACCCGGAAGCGAGAAAGGTCTATCCGCCACGGATCCTGCTCGCGTTTGGCTGTGCCCATGTACAAATTCTGTCCATCGATGAAGGCAGCATTTTTCGACAATGACGGCTGTGTTTCGGAAACCATATAACGATATTGTCTCAATTGAAGCTATACTATCCAACTTTTACCCCTTTTTCAAGCCACGATACCACCGAGGCCGGGCTACGTGGCAAGCCGTGAAATGACCTCCTCCCCGGGCTCTCGCTCCGCTTCGCTCGGGGTTTCCTTTCATGGCACACCTCAGGTGTGAGACTGGCTTCGCTCATCAGAATGAGCTCGTAATGGTTCCATTCATCCCCACCCTCCAGGCCGGCTATGTGATGACCGTCCTTCCGGGTGGGGTTTCCTGGTTATGAAGAAAGAGCTGCCCACCGGGACAGCTCTCTGCTATTTAGAACTATTTCGTGCCTTTGGGTAGACTCTCGCAGGCGTCGCCGTCCTTGTTGCCATCGAGACGGTTGGTATCACCCTTTACGCCGCCAGCATTCATGAAGAATTTTTGTGCCTCGGGCTGGGTGCTGAAATCATCGCAGTTGTATTCGTCGGTATACTTGGCCCCGGCGGTACCCGCTGGCACGACATTGCCGGACTTGTCACGGAGGACTTTGGATTCCGAGATCGATTTCGTCTCGATCATTTTGCCCAGGTCATAGTCCGTATTGGTCGCCTCCATGCCGAGTCCGACCATGAGGAGGGCGATCAGGCCGAACATCCAGAGCCGCGCCTTCTCGAAGAAGAACGCTACGAGGCCAGCGATCACGATGAGTGCGATGAGGACACCGAGCCGGACACGCTTACTGTTCCGCCAAGACGGGCTGGCTGTTTCCTTTTCCGCTTTGGCTTTGACCGGTTCAGCGGCGGCTTTCGGTTCAGATACACTCACCTGGTCCATAGGGTCCATAAGAGGAGAGGGGTTAATGGTTGATACCTCCACACTACTCCCCTGACGGAGTACTTTCAAGCGGCGCGGCACCTAGCGATCGCCGCGCTTGCCTTTGCGCTGCTTGCCGAGATTCTTGATCCCCATGTTGCGCTGCTTGCCGTCGAGACGGGCGGCTTGCCAGAGGGGCGGCATAACCGGCTTGAACGGAGCTTTGGGGGCGGGCGTCGGTTTCTTGGTACTGGTCATAGGAAGAGTGGTTAGTGATTAGTAGTTAGTGAGAAGAAATCCTGAGTGGAAATTCTTGCTTCTATCCTAGCACTTTTCCCTGGGAGCCATAGAACTAGTGTCCTTGACAAAACCGACAGAAAATCGTATCTTCTCACGTTGGCCCAGATTGCCAACTTTTCCGACAACCAGTGTAGGAGGTTCCATGCCCCGGTTCACTCTTCGGCTCCCGGGTAGGCGCTGCCTCCCGTGGCTCGCCCGCTTCGCTCGCCCGGGCCCGTTCGGAAGAGATCACCCCCTCGACCGACAGTCTCAGTCCCCGCGAACGCTACTGGCGGAACTGGCTCATCCGGGCGTACCGCGCCACCCCACCCACCTCTCGACCGCAGTGACGGTCGAAAACGACCAGTCGCCCTTTTGTTTGGGCGCATCCGCGGCTCGACAACAGGAAACTGCTCGAGCCGTTTTTCTTATCCAAAAATCTTTTTTGGCCCTGGCGCAGGACTCTTGTTTCCTGCGCTATACTGAGGTCATGAAAAAACTATTTATTGCGTTCGTGTTTATCGCCGTGCTCGGCATCGGTGCCGGACTGTACTGGCGCGCCCATCGCTATGATGAGCGCGCAGTCATTGTGCCAGTCTCGGGCGACACCCGGACTGCCTACTTTGCGGGCGGTTGTTTCTGGTGCACCGAGAGCGACTTCGAGAAGCTTCCAGGCGTCCGCGAGGCGATCTCGGGCTACTCGGGCGGCACGACGACTGACCCGACCTATGTGAGCGTCTCGGCCCACACGACCGGCCACCTCGAGACCGTCGAGGTGCGCTATGATCCGGCGGCAGTTTCCTATGACGCGCTCGTCCGCTACTTTTTCGCGCATATCGACCCGACGGATGCGGGCGGCCAGTTCGCCGATCAGGGCGATAGCTACACGAGCGCTGTTTTCTACCAAAGTGAGAGTGAACGCGTCACGGCGCTCGCGGAGATGAAGCGTCTGACCGACACGGGCGCGTATCCGAAGCCGCTCGTCACCGCCGTCCGGCCGTTCGAAAAATTCTATCCCGCCGAGGCATACCATCAGGACTACTGGAAGAAGAATTCGCTCCGTTATCAATACTACCGGTCGGGTTCAGGCCGCGATCGTTATCTGGCGACTGCCTGCACATGGCGCCAAGCAAAAAGCCTCTCGTGTGAAGAGGCTCCAGCGCATAAATAGAGAAGCGATTCTAAGCGGTTGGTTCCGAGCGACGATAGTAGCCGACGAGATCGGCTTCGGCCGCAACGTTGCCGATGAGCGCGTTCCGGAGCATGAGATCGGTCGCCTGGGCAGGCAAATGGAGCGCGTTTCGGATCGCATAGAGTCGGAAAATATAGCCGTGCTCGCCGGTATGCGGACACGGGCCGCCGTACTCCGCCTGACCGAAGGAATTCACGCCGACGATGGCGCCTTTCGGGACCGAGGCTTCTTTGATGAACGTCGTGGTCGGGGCGATATTCCAGACGCGCCAGTGCACCCAGTTTCCCCCGGGCGAATCCGGATCATCCACGATGAGAACAAGCGCCTCGGCATCTTCGGGCACATTTTCAATCGAGAGCGGCGGGTTCACATTGCGTCCCTCGCAGGTGTACTCGCGCGGAATCCGCTCCCCGTACGCAAACGCGGGGCTATGCAGACGAAAGGGCGGTTTTTCGACGATGCGTTCCATACAAACGCGTTATTTCTCGGTTTCGGATACCGGAACACTTGATACCTCTGGCAACGCTTCGAGCTCGGCAACAAGCTTGTGGAGGAAACGGAGATGCTCGGCAATACGTTCACCCTGCCCAGGATAGGCCGGATGTGCTGGATGTTGCACAACATGCGTATCGATAAGCATGAGCCGCGCGCCCCCGGGCCGGTCGATAACAGCCACATTATTCCGACCGAGCGTGTCTACCATCTCATCGTGTGTTATCGCTCGCTCAAGCGTGATCTGCGCGAAGGTGAGGAGTGTCTGCCGAAGATCAGAATGTTCGGCGGCCAGCGCCGCGAGCTGCTCGGGCGTATAGTCCTGGAAGAGATCGTGTATTTCGGTGGCTGATCCGAGATATTCCTGAATCGTGAAGAGGGCGTTTCGGCCACCACGCGGGCTCTTGCTGATAAACTGGAGCTCGTCAGGAATCAAGTCGGGCAGATCGCGATACCATTTTTTCTTTTCTTCATACTCGGATCGAATCTGCTTGCCACGCTCGACAAGAGTATCGGCACCTCTCCGGAGTCCATTATCGATCTTTATGACAAACGACGGTCGGTCTGAATCAAGCGAGGTCAGCTTATAGACATTGCACTCCGCGCCAGTGCCAATTTTTTTTTCATCAAAATGATAGCGGTCAGGATCGATCGGCAGGACGTTCCCATCATATCGATAACGACCGTTCGTCAGCCAATCAAACAAGCCGTCCGGTATCATATCCCGGCAGACAGCAAAGAATGCCTCGGCTCTTTTGAACCGGCTGAGATTAGCGTCAAACAAACTGTCGAGAGGCATCGGTGCATCAGGATTATCCGTATGTTCCCATAGTGCACTGGCAGCGGCAGCACCAACGCGCTCCAGTTTCCAGGCGAGACCCTGCTTCTTTCGAGCATCAGATTCCTCTCGTGACTGTTTCGGAATTTCGAACATAGACAGGTATTTCATTCCTATCTTAGCATAGCTATTTCTGCCGGAGTGCTTTCTTCAGGTAGTGGCCCGTGTGCGAGCCGTGGGTCTTGGCGACTTCTTCGGGCGTGCCAGTCGCGACGATTTTCCCGCCACCGCTGCCGCCTTCGGGGCCGATATCGATGATATAGTCGGCGCTCTTGATGAGGTCCATGTTGTGTTCGATCACCATGACGGGGTTCCCCTTGGCGACGAGCCGGTCGAGGATCTCG
>CAZCTF010000025.1:9907-12096 GCA_964501755.1 uncultured Bdellovibrionales bacterium | reverse complement strand
CGATCACCATGACGGTGTTCCCCTTGGCGACGAGCCGGTCGAGGATCTCGATGAGCTTCTTCACGTCCGCGTAGTGGAGGCCAATGGTCGGCTCGTCGAGGAGGTAGACCGTGCGCTCCACCGCCTGACGGTAGAGCTCGGAGGCGATCTTCACCCGCTGTGCTTCGCCACCGGACAAGGTCGTCGCGGACTGGCCGAGCTCTAGGTAGCCGAGGCCGACTTCATTGAGTGTCTTCAGTCGATCCGCGATCGCCGGGATCTCGTGGAAGAACGCGTACGCTTCCTCGATCGTCATCGTGAGCACCTGGTGGATATTCTTGTTCTTGTAGGTGACCTCGAGGGTTTCTTTTGTAAAGCGCTTGCCATCACAGACATCGCACGGCACATAGACGGTCGGGAGGAAGTGCATCTCGACGGCGATGAAGCCGTTGCCTTCGCAGGTCTCGCAACGGCCGCCGGGACGATTGAACGAGAAGCGGCCGAGCTTCCAGCCGCGCACTCGCGCCTCTTCGGTCGAGGCAAAGAGATCGCGGATGTGATTGAATGCGCCGGTATAGGTCGCTGGGTTCGAACGCGGAGTACGGCCGATTGGACTCTGGTCGATCATGACGACGCGCGAGAGATATTCGGTCCCGGTGAAGGTGTCGCAGTTCTCACTCTTGTTCGTCTTGTAGCGGCGGTCGAGCCGGCCCTGGAGGTTTTTGTGGACGATCTCGTAAAGGAACGACGACTTGCCCGAACCCGACACGCCGGTCACTGCGATGAAGCGACCGAGCGGGATATCGACAGAGAGGTTTTGGATATTGAACACACGGCCACCGCGGATTTTCAGACTCCCCTTTTCTTTGCCGCGCCGTTCCGGGATCGGGATACGCTCCTCGCCACGGAGGTACGCGAGGGTAAGTGATCCGGATGTGTTCGTTTTCGCTGTGAGGAGGTCCTCGAGAAAGCCCGAAACGACGACCGAGCCGCCATGGACACCCGCGCCCGGACCGATATCGACGATATAGTCCGAGGCATAGATCGTGTCCTCGTCATGTTCGACGATGATGATCGTATTGCCGAGTTCGCGGAGCGATTTCAACGTTTCGATGAGGCGATCGTTGTCCCGCTGATGGAGGCCAATGGTCGGCTCGTCGAGAACATAGAGCGCACCAACGAGCTGGCTGCCGAGCTGGCTCGCCAAACGGATACGCTGTGCCTCGCCGCCCGACAGCGTGTTGGCCCGCCGATCAAGCGTCAGGTAATTGAGGCCGACATTGAGGAGAAATTGGAGCCGGCTCCCGATCTCGCGGAAAACGACGGCCGCGATCTGTTCCTCGCGGGGTGTCAGGTCGAGACCGGCGAAGAAATCAAAGGCGGCCGATGTGGTGAGCCGGGTCAGATCGACGATGTTCTGGCCGCCAATCTTGATATGGAGAGCTTCCTCGCGGAGCCGTGTGCCGTTGCAGGTATCGCACGGTTCATCCCCGAAAAAATGTTTGGTTCCGAGTCCGTTGCAGGCCTGACAGGCGCCGTAGGGGGAATTGAAAGAAAAAAGCCGCGGCTCCACTTCGGGATACGAGAAGCCGTCGTACGGGCAAGTGAATTTCGCCGAGAGCAAGAAAGACTCATTCCCGATCTTCACTTTGACGATGCCCTCGGCTTCTTCGAGCGCTTTCTGGATAGACTCGGACAAGCGGATCTCGGTGTCGTCCTTGTAATCCTTGAAGTCGCGGGCGAGGAATTCGTCGACGATGAGATCAATATCATGCTTGAAATTTTTCTTCAGAACGACCTGCTCGCGCAGGCTTTTGCGCGTTCCATCGAGGAAGATCGAGGTGAAGCCACGGCCGAGTGCGTTGTAGAGCATCTGGTAGTACTCGCCCTTCCTACCACGGACCACCGGCGCGAGAACGATGACTGGCGCTTCGGACCGGCCCTGCTCCGCGAGAACGGCGTGGACTTTTGTCTTGACCGTCTCGAGCATCTCCTCGGTCGAGAGACGCGAGATCTCGCGGCCGCACTCGAGACAATGCGGGCGGCCGAGCCGCGCATAGAGAACGCGGAGGTAGTCATAGATCTCGGTCACGGTCGCGACCGTCGAACGCGGGTTCCGGCTGGCTGATTTCTGATCGATCGAGATAGCCGGCGAGAGGCCAGTGATTTCGTCGACATCCGGCTTCTGCATCGTGTTCAGGAATTGCCGA
>CAZCTF010000025.1:7593-9897 GCA_964501755.1 uncultured Bdellovibrionales bacterium | reverse complement strand
AGCATAGGCCGAAAGCGATTCGACATAGCGGCGCTGGCCTTCAGCAAAGATGGTGTCGAACGCGAGCGAGCTTTTCCCTGAGCCGGAAAGTCCCGTGAAGACGACCATCTGGTTGCGTGGCATCTCGACGGTAATGTTCTTCAGGTTATGGGTCCGCGCGCCTTTCACGACGATCCACTCCGATGGACCGGCCGCCTTTTTCTTCTTGGACGTTTTCTTTTCGGTCATAGGTTAGAGGTGGTGTTGGATGAAATCAAATTCCCGTTCCCGCTCCGGATGGAGGACGAACTCAACCGTTTCTTCTTCGGACAGCGTTTCGAGTTCATGGAAAAATCGTTCCTTGCCGTGTACCCAGTCAAGACTGACGAGGTACGTCGAGGTCGCGAGACCGGCAGCCGCAAAACGGCGATGATTGGTCCGGGCCAGCTGGTTCAGGATGTGCCCGATGGCTGAATGATGGAGTGAGAGGAGCATCCCTCGCGTTCCAAACCGGACATACGGCACCCGGAATTCATGCGCGAGGGAAATGATTGGCTGGAAGAAGCTCGAGAAAAAATGAACGTGTTCATGGCTGTTCAGCCCATCCGGATAGCGACCAAAAAGCTCATGAAAATGGGCGATCTGCGAGCGCCACTCGGCCAGCACGGTTGCCGCCGGAATATAGCCGAAAAAGCGTCGCACCGCGAAATGCACTCCGCGGCGAAGCGTCCCATGGCCGGATTCTGCGCCACGCCCCATAAGTTCGATGATATCGAGATGAATATCGAGCTTCACACCCGTTTTGACGAGTGCCGCCGCATCTGCTGGCGAGCAGTACCGGGTCATGACGGCGACTCGGTCGAGCTTGCCGGCCTCCGCCAAAGGCAAAATCCGCCGAACGGTGTCCCGGATACCATAGTCGTCAGCAGAGCGTACGAGGCGCGCTTTCGCCCGGTCAGAGATATGCATAGCAAAGTTTAAGGATAGCAGAAATCCGCTATTTCGGAAAGACGACCCGGCCGTTCACAATCCGGACGCCCTCACGTTTGAGCCGCGCGGCCTTTGCCGTTGTTCCGCCAAACGCATAGTCGCCAATGCTCCCGTCAGAACGCACGACCCGATAGCAGGGCACGTCCCGGTAGCAATTCTGGGCCAGCGCCGTCCCGACCGCACGGGCTGCACCCGGAGCCCTGGCCTTTACCGCTACTTGGCCATACGTCAAAATCCGGCCCCAAGGAATTCGCGCGACGATCGAATAGACAGCACGGCGGAACGAGGAAAGACCGATCGCCTTTGTATAGCTCGCGCGAGGAGGAACTCGCATAGATAAAGACTTCGATAGAGAGCGTCCGGCCCCCTCGGATTATTCTTCGAACGCTTTTTCCAGCTCAGCGTTCGCAGCAAGGAGTTCAGCCTGAAAAGTCTTGAGCGCCGCTGCGACACTCGCTTTCCGTGTATCGGCCATTTTTTTCATGTCCCCCCGCATCGACTCCGCCGCTTTCTTGTCATTTGCCAGCGTGGTCCGAGTGCTCTCGAGACTCGTCTTGAAACTCGACAGGATAGTGGCAGTTGGAACGCCGTTCGCACAGTCCGTTTCGACTTTGGCGAGAGCGGTTGTGACCGATGTCTTGAAAGCATCCCGGGCCAACTGCATCGCACTCTTCCGTTTCACGATGAGCGCGTCGGTTCCGGTACGAAATTCGAGGATTGCCGCATCGATCGCTTCGCGCCGATCATCGACTGCTTCTTCCGCCTGCTTCTGATAATCTTCAACCGCATCCTCCTCATTGTCGCCATCGGCCCGATTCATGAGCCGCGTATATCCCTCGCTTCGGAGTTGATCCGCTTCGGAACGCGCTTCCTCTAGCTTCGCATCGCGTCCATTGCGCTCGTTCTCGAGCTCTTCAGGCAGCGTATCAAGATACGTGGTGACAGTTGCCTCTTTTTCCGCTACTTTCGTCTCGATTTTTGCTTTCGTATCAGTGAGGACGGAACAAAAGGCCTCGGTATTCGGGAGCTTCACCGGATATTTCAGCTTGGGATCGGACACTTTCGACTGAAGAGACTGGACGGTCGTCGTGACGAGATCGAGCGGCGCAGCCGAAACGAGCGCCGGGACGACAATAATCACGACCAACAAGGAGAATATGCTAGTAGCTCGTTTCGTCATAACTCGTTCCTAATTGTTCTATCACGACTGTACTATCGATGAAGCTCTCACTCTCGGCAGCATATTCACTCTCGAGAACGCCCTCATCGCCCGCCGCGGTTTTTTCGATCTCAGCCATAATTTCCTTGATCGCCTCAGCATCCGATCCGGCATCC
>CAZCTF010000025.1:0-7493 GCA_964501755.1 uncultured Bdellovibrionales bacterium | reverse complement strand
CGGTCCTCCTTGATCGATTCACGCGCCGCCTTCACGGTTGCCTGATAGGTAGACATGACGGTATTCGGATCAATGCCGGCTTCGCAGTCACTCTTGGCCTTGGCTGCGGCCGCATCAACGGCTGACTTGAACTTTGAGTATGCATCAGTCGTGTCTCCCTTCCGGGAAGCAACAAGCGCGTCAACAGCCGTGCGGAAATCCTCAATCGCTTTATCGACTGCAGCGCGGCGCGTCTCTACGGCCGCATCGACAGTTTTCTTGAATTCCGCAACAGCGGCTTTTTCGACATCGGTATCAGCCTTCTCATCGAGCTTGGCGTAGAGCGCGGTGCGACGTTCGTCCTGTGTGTCACGCTTGCCGTCGAGCCACTCATCCCGATCATCACGTCGATCGGTCCGACGACTGGTCCGGTTCTCAACACGTTCCTTCACATTGTCGGCGAAATTTCCCATGCGCTCGTCTTTGTTGTCGAGTCGCTCGGTAAAGCGAGCGCAGAACGCGTCTTGACGTTCATCCTTGCGCTCTTCCTTTTTTTCCTCCCAATTCGCTTTCCGCTCTTCCATAGCTGCATTCCGTTCCTCCATGCGTGCCTTGGCCTGCTCCGCACGCTGTGTGAAACGCGTACTGGTACTGCCCGTCTCAGCCGAAGCCAAGACCGGCATCCCGAGAACCGTCGCGAGCGTGACAGCGGACAGGAGACGTTTCGTAACGAGTGTATTCATATGTGGAGCCATCAATACTTAATTCCCTTCCTCGATGTCTGCAAGCTCATCTTCCGTGAAAGACGAAAGATCATCGCGATCAGCGAGCGCCTCATCGACGAGATCATCCGCCACTGTGTCCGGATTCACTGCTGTCGGCAACGGCGCTGTGGCCGTGGATGGAGCCATCGACTTTTCGGCACTCATCGGAGGCTTGGGTCGAACCATATCATTGGACGAATTCGACTGATTCCGTACCACATACTGGGAATAGATAGCCGCCAGTATGACGAAGATGAGGAACAGGGCGAACCCGAAGCCGAGCATTCTTCTCGGTATCATATGTTTTTGTTTATGTAAGCTTACTTTATATTACTACGCGCAAGACTATAAGCTAGGCGCATGTTGATTCCAGTATATCACAATACTCCGTCTCCTTGCCAAAAAGCGAGTCCAGGAGTATGTTCGAGATGATTTCGTACCTTCACACCATCTTGGGAGGCCATAACCATGGATCATGCTGACGGCGCCCCGACTGAGGCCGCAGACCTCGTCCGAATCATCCTTTCTGCCAATCGGGCAAGAGCCCATCTCTCTCCCGACAATTGTCTTACGCTCTTCGAATTCGTATGGGAACGCCGGTTTGATTCCCGAATCAAGCCGGGAGCATCCGTCCCTCTCTCACTCGAACGCAAGGAGGTGCCTCTCGCCTCGCCACTTGGGGCGACAAAGGTTGTCTTCACTCAGGCCTACCGCTGCAACAGTCCGGCCGTGAGACCTGTCGTTTTCGAAGACTATGTCCGGCCACCGAAGCGCCGACCTGACCGGATCCACTTCCTGATAAATCAAGGGTTCTGGGAGCGAGTCCTGACCGAGCATGTCCGCTTTCAGAATCAGCAGATTCTTGATCAATATCTCGCTGCGCTGTACCAGCGCTACGACCGATACGGATTGCCCATGGGACTGATACACCAAATAGCGACTGGGTGCTCCTTTCCAAGTCTTCCCGCCTCACTCCGAACCTGAAGTTGAGGATCCTGTCCCTTCTTGAAGAGCGGCTGCTTCCACGCGATAGCTACCGCTCCTTTCTTTTTCCCTCTTCATTGCCTTCACGTTGCGTTTCCAGCGCACGGATCTCGTCGCGGAGGATAGCAGCCGTTTCAAAATCGAGAAGCTTCACTGCAGCTTTCATCTCGCGTTCCTTGGCACGGATAATTTTTGCCGGGTCCTTGGCGAAACCATTGGCATCGAGAGCGAGAGATACTGCGACTGCTTTATCATGCTCGCTCTGGAGTTTCTCAGTAATATCATGGATGTTTTTCCGGATGGTCTGTGGTGTGATGTCATGCTCAGTGTTGTAGGCAAGCTGGAGCGCGCGACGGCGGGCGGTCTCGGACAGCGCATAGCCGATCGAGCCTGTCTCTTGGTCTGCATAGAGTGTCACACGCCCAAGGACATTGCGCGCTGCGCGGCCGATGATCTGAATGAGCGAGGTCTCAGACCGGAGAAAACCCTCTTTGTCCGCATCGAGGATGCCGATAAAGGTCACCTCCGGCAAATCAAGTCCCTCGCGGAGAAGGTTCACACCGACGAGGACGTCGAATTCTCCTTTGCGGAACTGGGTCAGGATTTTGATCCGGTCAATCGTCAACACGCCGCTGTGAAGATACTCAGCCTTGATGGCCTTCTCTTTCAAATACCGTGCAAGATCCTCGGCCATTTTTTTGGTTAGGGTCGTCGCGATAACACGGCCGCCCCGTTTCACTTCCTTTTCCGCTTCAGCGATAAAATCCCCGATCTGCCCAGGGTAGTCGCCATCGGCCTGGATACCGCGAACAGTCACTTCGGGATCAAGAAGTCCGGTCGGACGGATTACCTGTTCGACAATCTGTTCACTTACCTCGCGTTCGTGGTCAGCTGGCGTTGCCGACGTAAAGACGACTGAACCGACCCGTTCCTGGAATTCTTCATAGCGGAGCGGGCGATTATCAAGCGCGGACGGCAACCGGAAACCAAATTCCACGAGCGTTTTCTTGCGCGCTTGGTCGCCGTTGTACATGCCACGGAGCTGCGGGAGCGTGACATGCGACTCATCGATGATGGTCAGAAAATCCGGCGTGCCACTGGGGAGATGTGGAAAGTACGAGAGGAGCGTCTCGGGCGGTTCGCCCGGCGCTTTGCCCGAGAGGTGGCGCGAGTAGTTCTCAATCCCGGAGCAGTAGCCGATCTCGTCGATCATGGCGAGGTCATAGTGCGTCCGACGCTTCAGCCGCTCCGCTTCGAGGAGCTTCCCCTGTTTTCCAAACTTAGCTAATTGTTCAGTCAGTTCTTCGCGGATCGTGACAAGCGCGCGCTCTTTCTTGTCATCATCGGTGATGAAGTGCTTGGTGGGGAAAAGAATGATCGCCTCCTCCTTACGGAGTATTGACTGTGAAACCGGGTCAATCTTCGTGATACCCACGATCCGGTTTCCGCCAAGCTCGATCGAGTAGATGAATTTCTCAGAAATCGGCATCACCTCGATTCGATTGCCGATCGAGCGGAAATATCCCGGCAAGATATCGGCATTGGTCCGTTCGAAGAAGATACTTACTAATCGGCGAAGTAATGCCTCACGCGTCATCTCCTCCCCGACCGAGAGCCTGATATTCTCGCGCAGGTATTCCTCTGGACTCCCGAGACCATAGATACACGAGACGCTCGCAACGATGATCACGTCTTTCCGGGTCAAAAGTGACTGCGTCGAGGCGTGACGGAGACGGTCGATCTCCTCGTTGATCGAGGCATCCTTTTCGATATACGTGTCGGTGATCGGCATGTACGCCTCCGGCTGATAGAAGTCGTAGTACGAAACGAAATAGTGCACCGCCGCATCCGGAAAGAATTCCTCGAATTCTTGGGCCAATTGTGCGGCCAGCGTCTTGTTGTGTGCGATAACAAGCGTTGGCTTACCGATATTCGCAATAGTGTTCGCCATCGTGAACGTCTTGCCGGAACCCGTCACACCGAGGAGCGTTTGGAATCGGTCGCCCCGCTCGAGACCGGCAGTAAGTGCGGCAATGGCTTTGGGCTGGTCGCCAGCCGGTGGCCATTCAGATCGAAGCTGAAAAGGAGATTGATTCATATGAGACGAGAGTATATCCAATGGGACTATTTCTTCCGAGAAGGCCGACGGATCGCCCAGGCCACAAGGCGCCGAAACAGATGGAGGCTGTGATGGCGGTGAATATAGAGAAAGACGAGACTTCCAAAAATCAACCCTAAAAGCAGCACGCCGACTCCAAAGCGTATGCGTTCGACATCCATAAAGAAAGCGCGCAGCGCCCGCACACCGTAGTACCCCGCAAAGGCATAGAACAGGTCTTTGCAGAAATTCCCTGCGTAGGAAGCAATGAGGAAGACCCGGGTCCGAATCCGCACAACACCGGCGGCGATCGAAACGAGAATCGTTGGAACAAACGGTATGACACGCAAGAGGAAAAGCAGCGCTCCGTCGCGCCAGGGGCTGCCATTGAATTTCTGCCCGATACGCTCGACATCGGAATGATTCAGGCCAAGATAGCAGCCGAATCGGCCGACAACAACATCCTCAAGCTTGTCACCAAGCGTGTAGTAGATGAAAGACCCGATGAGCTTGCCAAGATTGCCAAGCACTACCAGCCAGACAACGAAGAACGTTGTCCGTCCTTCAAGTTGGGCGAAAAACCCAGCCGTCGTCATCACGAGCATGGATGGAATCGGAGCGATCACTTCTTCGGCCAGCGCGCCAAAAAACGCAAAGAATTCGAGTGGCACGATCGCTGCCAATCCCCGAATACCGGTTTCAATCTGATGAAGCCAAACGGACATGTCAGAACCAGCGTATTAGAGGGAGCGGTTGAATGCGTCGTCGATACGACTGATATCCTCTCGCTCAAGACCGAGTTTTGTTGCATCCTCACGCAGCTCGCCCATAAGCTCCTCTTTCTCACGTAGATTCATGCCCCGCGTTAACCCCTGCTGATCCAAATGCCCCTCGGCGGCGGCTTCGACAATCGCGCGCTCACGCTCATTCAGACCGTCCCGCCGGAGACGGCCGAGGACTTCCTTTTCTAATTCTCGTTTGGTCACGTGGCCGTAGGACCGTGGCTCTGGACCAGACGAAGGAACCATAGGCTTCGGTTTCGAACTCGGAAAAAAGAGTGACATAGTACGTTGTGATGTTTAATGCTACGACTCTATTCTACACCCTTTCCGTCCGCCGTAGACATTCCGCGGCTTTTTCCGTATAATCGCCATTGACACGCATCTGGGCCGTTAGCTTAGTTGGTAGAGCGCCGCGTTTGCAACGCGGAGGTCGCCGGTTCGAATCCGGCACGGTCCACAGAACAACGACGGGGAAACTCTACGGCTTGGGAGCCGATTTGCTATAAATCTTTATATAATAAGCCCGACACTTTTTTTGACAACCATCACTCGCATTGTTTCCTACTGGTCTCTATTAGAGCGATCGCATAGCGTCTAACATGCGTTGCGGTGTCATATCAGGTATATCCTGATAGCGAAAGGACGCAATCCCCTTACTATACACACGGCGGAATTGCCCCATCGAACCAGTTCCGGTCCATTTCGCTCCTGAAGCATAGTAATACTGACCAAACTTTTCGAAGTGGGCAAGCGTATCAGGAGCTGGATAATTCCAACGGCCGCTGTAGTTCAGCACGAGTATTGGTGACGCCAATTCTCCATTGGCATACCAGACTTTGAAAAATGGGCGCCCCCCACCATTGACCCCCTCATCGAGATAGCCCGTGATATATTCCACCATGATGTATGTCCACTGCCCAGGAACAAATGGTATGTTCCCTGAAGCACAGGTCTTTTTTTCAGTTGCAGTAGGACTATTTATTGTCGTGCAATAAATATTCACATGGAGGTGAAGCCCATTTGCGCTATCTTTTTGGATACTTACTGAAAACGGAGGATTGGAGAATGTGTCCTTTTCTATCTGGTGGTACTGGTAAACGATAACCGCGTCCTTTGGATCAGAGAGAGAATTCCACGCCTGACCGTCTTCATTGGTCACCAATACGGCGGTACTGCTAAAACGATGGTCTCCCCAGTCCGGACGAGCTGTATCTCCCCGTTGTGTAAACTCTGCTCGGTACTTACCGTCTAGAGAGGGTCCCGGATTTGTCTTATTGAGTTCGAAACGGAACGCCATGCGCGATGAATTCACCGGATCGGTGACCCGCTTGATCACCTGTGTTGTCCCTCTGGTGAGGGTATCTGTCGTCCAATCTGGAGGTTGGGGACCCCTATGAATAGGAAATGTCTCAATTGCATCTCCGCCGGTTTTTAGCTCTGTTGTAAGGGCCCATTCATTACCCTTAGTGCCGACTGGGGTGTTCTTATTTGGACCATAGAAAACATCGTTCCACAGCTGATCGGGACGCGTGAACGAAACCCATTTCCCCTGCGTGAGATGAAGTACGTTCACCATTGATGGTGTGACTGTTATCACCCGGCTCGGGCAATTCGTGCTCCAGGCACCGAGATTGTCTTTCGCGCTGAAGTAGACGGTGTGGGTGCCGACGGCGAGATCAGCCTTGTCGAAGGCACTCGCGCTCGAGAGGAGGGTGCCACTGGAACAGCTCCCGGTGCGCCAAGCATAGCTCACAATCGTGCCATCGGTATCGGTGGCGGTGCCTTGGAAATAGATGTTGTCACCGAGGGACTTGGTGAGATTGCTGGCGGGGTTAACGATGGTAGCGGTCGGAAGGCTGTTGGCAGAAGTGATGGTGATGGCCACGCTTGCCGAGCTGCTCGCCCCGGTGGCGTTTGAACATGTAACTGAAAATGTCGTACTGACCAAAAGAGCAGGGGTTGTAAATGTACCGGATACTGGGCCGGTTGCACCGGCCGCCCAAGAGCGTGTACAGCTAACTGCATTAGTTGACTGCCACACAAGCGTCACGGTTCCTCCGGATGAAATAACTGTTTTGTCAGCAGATAAAGAAACAGTCGGGGGAGTAGGTATGGGGGTAGAGACCGTCTTTTGGATTTGCCAGTTTGATGTCGCACAAGCCGCGTCACGGCACCCGCATTTCCAGGCCGATCCGACCTGTGTACAGACATAGGCTAGGAAAATATTTTCATTACTTGCCTGGGTAGTGATGCCCGTGAGTGTACCGGTGGCGGTGCCAGGACACCAATTGGAAGAAATAGGATCTAAACAAGAAAGAGTATAGGGAACCCACGTATTGCCCTGGGCATAGTAGCCCTTCGTGTAAATATATTGATTTGAACTGCCATTGCCAATGGTCACCTTGATTTCACCTCCGCCACACAAAGCTTTCATGATGGTCGCTTTGGTGGCACTGAACACATCGTACGGGACACCAAAGCCGGCTGGGATAGTTGACGTACTGTCCCAGATATGACAGGTAGCGGGAGAAGTTTGAGCCAAAGCAAACGAGTGGTGCCCGATGAAAACTAGAATAGAAAAAGCTACGAACAGAAAAAGGGTGGGGTGCGATTGACTACGGAAAAGCGTGCGTGACATAGGATACAGAACCCTTACCTAGTACCAATTGTTTTTTCTTCAACACTACTTTCAAACTACACCAAAAATGGTTTCTATGGAAGAAATTCTGAGAAGCAAACTACGAGTTTAAACATGAGTGCTTTTTCTGCTAATCAAATAATTTTTCTGATTGTTTGATGAACTATGGGAAGCTTTATATACTGCCAACTGTGAGCGATCTGGACAACTTGATTATTTTCAAGGCTTATTGTAGGATTCAGGGGCTT
>CAZCTF010000024.1:0-12105 GCA_964501755.1 uncultured Bdellovibrionales bacterium | reverse complement strand
GCCGCTCACGCGGTTTCGGGTTCGTCGAGATGTCCACTCCGGAAGAGGCTGCCAAAGCCATCGAACTCTGGCACGGCAAGGAACTCGATGGTCGCACGCTGACGGTGAACGAAGCGCGCCCCCTCGAGAACCGGGACCAGGCCTGAATCTCGAAAAAGAATGCCGCCCTTTATTGGGTGGTTTTCTTATCTTTATTTTTGATCAACTCGGAATTTCGATGACCATGATTTCACCGCTTTCGATAAACTTTCCATTAAATGACAAGGTGCTCTCGAGGCCGATAGCATCGCGTCGCCCGAGCTCATGTCCGCTGATGTCGGCTCGACCCTCGACGATCATGACGAAAGCGGCATTGCCGAGGATTCGGAGCGTGTAGTCGAAAGCTGTTCCGGATTTGAACCGTCCGAGCGAGATAAAAGCATCCTGATGGATCGGGAGGGACCCATTGCGGCCATCACCTGAGACCAGGAGCTGCCAATTGTTCTCGCGTTCTTTCGGGTCGAAAGTCTTTTCCTCATAGCGCGGATCAATACCATAACTCTTCGGTTCGATCCAAATCTGGAAGAGCGAGAGCGGTTCAGTCGTGGAAGCATTTTTTTCTGAATGCGCAACATGCCGTCCGGCTGACATGACCTGGACGGAGCCAACGGGCGTGACGCCACACGCGCCGGTATTGTCCCGGTGCTCGACTGCGCCGGCGAGAGGAATCGTGATGATCTCCATGTCATTGTGCGGATGCTGGCCGAAACCTTGGCCAGGAGCAATCGTATCATCATTCACGACGCGCAGTACGCCGAAGCCCATCAGTTCGGAATTGTAGAAATGGCCGAAGCTGAACGAATGATAGGTGTCGAGCCAGTCCCAAGTGATATGGCCGCGCTCTTTTGAGGGGTACAGTCGGGTTTTCATTGGAGATGGAATTAACCCCGGATAAGGGCGTAGAAATAGTAGCCAGCCATTACGACCGCGAAGATGGTTTGGAGAAAGATGACCATGACGGAGCCGAGGAGTGTTCCGATCCCGGCCTTGAGTGCTGCCGCCATGTCCTTACCGGTCGAAAGCTCTCCGATGATTGCACCCAGGAACGCGCCGAGGAAGAGTCCGAGTGGCAGGAAGAAAATGAGTCCGATCACAGCGCCGAGCACTGCGCCCCAGACACCGCGTTGGGATGCGCCTGAGAATCTGGCTCCCCAGATCGGTGCGATGTATCCGATTACCGTGACGAGTATGAGAAAGGCTCCGAAAACGCCGAGTGAGACGGGTGTAATCCCATCGGTTCCTCGGGAAACATAGAGGAGAACAAGTGCTCCGTAGCCCAGAATCGGTCCGGGGAGGGCGGGAATGATGCTCCCGATGATACCGATAACAGCGAGAACGGAGCCGATGATGAGAAAAGTGTCCATAAAGCTTAGGCGTGTTTAGGATAATTTTTTTGAGTGACGGAAACAGTCGGGGGAGTGATCATTGACGAGACCGGTCGCCTGCATGAACGCGTAGGCGATTACGGGACCGAAAAATTTGAAGCCTCGGCGTCTAAGGTCGGCGGCAAGTGCTTCGGCCTCGGGACTTGTCACGCGAGCCTTGCCTTTTGGACTATGACCAATCTTTCCATTAACAAAGTTCCAGGCATATTTCGAGAAGCTGCCGAATTCTTTTTGAATCGCGAGGAAGACGAGGGCGTTCGTGATGGCTGACTCGATCTTCAGACGATTCCGTATGATGCTCGCGTCTTGCATGAGCCGGGTGACATCGCGAGGACTGAAGCGGGCGACTTTTTTGGCACCAAAGCCGGCGAAAGCTCGTCGGTAGCCCTCGCGGCGTTTCAGGATTGTCTCCCAGGAGAGTCCGGCCTGAGCACTTTCCAGGAGGAGGAATTCGAAAAATGTATCATCGTTTCGCACCGGCCGCCCCCATTCGGTATCGTGGTAGCGCTCATAGAGCTCATGTCCAGCTGGTACCCAGGCGCAGCGCTTCTTAGGAGTAGTCTTTTCCATACAGACTACCCGAGGTGCTTTTCGGCGAACTCCTTGATGCTCCGGAGAACGGGGAGCATGTGTTCACCCTTGGCGAGGAGACGATAGCTGACGGAAAGTTTGTCTATGGTCTCCTCGCGGCGCTCGATGATTCCCTCGTCTTCGAGTTTCTTCAGTCGGCGAGCGAGCGTCACGGGGTTCATGTTGCCGAGTGCCCGCTGCAGCTCGCAGTAGCGCATTTCGCCGATCGCGAGCGTATCGACGATCGAGAGGGTCTGGTAGTCGCCGAACATCTCCAAGGCCCGCCTGGGACATTTGGTTTCAGAGAGTTTCTTTTTCGATCGGGCTTGACGCATAACTTGGATAGTACTACATTATACATAGTACTATATTTTATATAATACTACACTACATAGAGTAGTAGACTAATATACCTCTATTATACAACGTATGCAAGAGCAAATCGTGAAGGCGCTCGAGTGGCGCTACGCCGTACAGTCTTTCGATCCGTCGAAGAAGGTGAGTGAGGGTGACTTGAAGGCCATTCTTGAGAGTGGTCGTCTTGCGCCAAGCTCGATTGGAACTGAACCGTGGAAGTTTATTGTGGTCGAAAATCCAGAGCTCCGTGAAAAAATCAAGGGAGCAAGCTATGGTCAGCCAAAAGTGACCGAAGCGTCCCATCTCATTGTCCTTGCCCGTCGGACTGATGTTCGAGAAAATATCGCCCGGGAGCGTCTGGAACGGACAGCAAGAATCCAAAACCAGCCGATCGAATCACTCAATGGTCTGAAACAAATGCTCGAAAGCAATATCGCTGGCCGTGATGATGCGAGTCTCGATTCCTGGGCGGGATATCAGAGCTACATCGCGCTCGGCATGATGATCGAGACGGCAGCACTTCTCGGCGTCGATGCCGGTCCGATGGAAGGTTTTGACTCGAAAGCAGTGGATGACATTCTCGGCCTCGCGGGGGAGCGCCTCGCTGCGACGAGTATCCTCTCGCTTGGCTATCGCAGCGCCGATGATAGAGCAGCGAGTCGTCCCAAGGTCCGCCGATCTTTCGATGAAGTCGTGAAATTTATGAAGTGATCATCAGTTTCGTGTGCGAAATGCCCCAGAAATGGGGCGTTTTCTCTTTCTGCTCCCGACCCTAGCAAATCTCGGGAAAACCCTTATAATGAGCTCAGCTTTTTAACAAAAAAAGTGCTTCTCAACAATCCCAACTTCACAAGGGGAACAGCGTGGAACTCATGTTTTCTGGTGTTTTGGACTGGCTCGCGAACGGCCTTCTCGGGGCCCGCTGGTGGCAGATCATCCTGTTTACGCTCGTGACGACGCATATCACGATTGCCGCGGTCACCATCTTTCTTCATCGAGCCCAGGCGCATCGGGCGCTTGAGCTCGGTTCCGTCCCGGCGCATTTCTTCCGGTGTTGGCTCTGGCTGACGACTGGTATGGTGACACGCGAATGGGTCGCCATCCATCGCAAGCACCACGCCCGGGTCGAAACAGTGGAGGATCCACACAGTCCGCAGACACGCGGCATCAAGACCGTGCTTCTCCAGGGAAGCGAACTCTATCGGGCGGAGGCCAAGATCGAAGCGACCCTCGACAAGTACGGCCACGGTACGCCGGACGATTGGATTGAACGGCATCTCTATAGCCGGTTCAACTGGCAAGGAGTGGGGCTCATGCTCATCCTCGACGTCCTCTTCTTCGGGGCTATCGGGCTGACCGTCTGGGCGGTCCAGATGCTCTGGATACCAGTGAATGCTGCCGGCATCATCAATGGCCTCGGCCACTGGTGGGGGTATCGCAACTTCGATCCGGCGGACGCTTCGACGAATGTTTCTCCTTGGGGCATCATCATCGGCGGCGAAGAACTCCACAACAACCACCACACTTATCCGACGTCGGCCAAGTTCTCGGTCAAGCCCTGGGAATTTGATATCGGCTGGGTGTACATCCGCGCACTTGAGATTCTCCACGTCGCACGGGCGAAGCGAGAGCATTTCCCGCCTCGCGTGGCGTTTGATCTGAGCAAGGAAGAGTGTGATGCCAACACACTTCAGGCCGTCGTCGGTCTGCGCTATGAAGTGCTCCGTTGGTTCGATCGGATGGCCCGGCGCTATCACACCGAAACAATTGACTGGAAGGAATGGCGGATCCGGCTTACAGCCCTCTGGGAAGAGCGTCGGTCGGAGAGTGATCTCCTCATGAACCTGCGGACTTGGCATGCCGATGCCGAGCGGAGTGCCTCAGTCGCGCTGCAGGCATTTGCCAAGCGTCTGGCACAGCTCCAGACCGCCAAGGCCTGACGAGAGGGAATGATGTTTGAGGCGGACTGGTCCATTGGACCGGCCCGCCATTTTTTTTACGCTGGATGCGGACTGATAAGGTGGTCTTTTGGAGAAAAAAGAAACGCCCCAATCGGAGCGTTTCAAACAATAAATTTTTTCGAGCGCTATGGAGTTGGGGTGGTTTCTGTCGGGATAGTCAGGCCATCGTCTGTTTTCCCGTAGTCCACAAAGAAACGGATGTTCGATCTTTTTTTCGCGTCTGCAATCCACGTGTCTGCGGCCTTGCCGAATTTTTGATTTGCGAGCTGCTCTCTAACGGTCGCGCGGAAATCCTCCTCACTCATGGTCTTGGGAGTGGATAGCTTTGCCTCCGTGATGTAGAGATCGATATCAGCATCGGTCACGGCAATTGTATCGCCGAGGAGCTGGTCGAGCTCTTTTCGGACGGTGAGTTGCTTCCGTACATCATCAATGCTCACGCCTTGAGCAGCGAGGGCACTCTCGAGCGTCATGCCCTGAGCGGCGATTTCCCCTCGTATCGTCTCTATCTCAGTGTCGATATCAGCGGGACTGATGACGATGCCGGCTTTAGCAGCCTCCATAGCGATGACTCGTTCGGTGATGATGGCATCAAGTGCCGCTTTTCCACCTGTCTTTTCTAGCTGTTGGATGATGGCGAGACGGCTCACGGGGCTGCCGTCAATAGTCGCTGCAATGAAAAAGTTTCGGTAGCCGTACGCGCTTCCGAGGACGAGGAGGGTGAAAAAAGCGAGTGCCAGGGCACGGTTACTGAAATGGAGCTTCGGGGACCGAAGCCTGAGGGCAATATTTTTTTCGATGGGCACTGCTGTTTCGGTTTCGGCCGGAATCTTATCCATAGTGTGGAAACATAGAATTAATGCAGAGTATAGTGTACAGGGAAAAGAGCAGTCTGTCGAAGGGCGCTCATGGACCTCTTTTGGCTTGAGATTCGGAAACGACTATGCTAGAGTAAAGCGTGATTTTGGAGAGGTGGCCGAGCTGGCTGAAGGCACCACACTGCTAACGTGGCAGGGCTTAAACGCTCTCGAGGGTTCGAATCCCTCCCTCTCCGCATCAAGCACATAGTACCGAGGGTGACCCGAGAGCCTCGAGTATGTGCAATAAGAAAACCGCCAGATACTGGCGGTTTTCTTGTCTCAAAAATCTCTTACTTTACGACGCAGTCTTTCAGCATCGGAGAGCCGATAGTTGCACTATTGCCCGTTCCAATCAGAGTTACTTGCTGTTCTTTTTTGAAGGCGAGAACTTTGTCTCGTTCGCTCTCCTTCATGTAGCACCATGGACCAGAGATATCATATTTTCCATCTGACAGTTTCACGATCATTTCGTTGTCAGAGATACCATTATCGATGCTGGCTACTTTACCGGAAACTTCCAGAAGTTTTCCTTTGTATTTTGCATCGGCAGCTACTTCGTTATCAGAATATTCCGTAGCGAGGTTTGCACTCGTGAGGATAATAGCAGGAGCCATCTTCTCGGGTTCTGCCGTCTTCGTTTCTGTAGGCTGTGTCTTTTCCTCTGCTACTCTCTGCTTCGTATCTTCTACTGAGCTGTTACCGATAGCGGCAAGCACCGCTATGACCGCAATAGTAATAACCCACCATTTCTTATACCACGCCTTCTTCACCGGGGTATTTTGAGCCTGTCCCGTAGGCTGAGGCATCTCTGCCATACTATTGTTGCTAAGGATTATTGAGTTGGATAATCCAGTTCTGGGTACACAAAAGGCCCCACGAACCGGTGACAATCCTTTCGAACTGCCTCAATACCCTTTCAGGCATCGACCTTAGCAACAAGTACCGGCCATGAGGCCGTTTCTGTTGCTAAGGCTTTTATTACGCCATGCCCACACAGAACGCGTGAGTTTAGGCTGATTGTACGACTACTATAGCTTTTTAAAGGACTGAAATCAACCCTGGCTTTCTATGGTGGTTTCATGTTGTTATAGTTATTTTCTTCTCCGCAAGATAGATCCGGCTTTTGAGACAACTCAGTATTTCTCGTTTCTCTTCGTTCGTACCTTCTTTTAGTACATATTTGTCATATCCTCGAATATCAACACTGGGAACACTGATTTTTTCCTTTGTTCCGAGAAAGAACTTTTGCATCTTTGAAAACTGCTCAATGTCTGCTTTGATTTTTTCCTTAACCTCGATCTCATTGAGGTTTATCTTGTCTATCAATTCTTCAAATTGTTTCAAGATCTCTTTTTCTTCGGTGTAGCCACACTTACAATCGGCTCCTCTAGCTTTGGTACAGCCGTAGTACACATAGCGATGAACGCCACCACCTTTCTTTTTCTTGAACTTCTCGTCGGCGCATATGCCCGATCCGCAGAGCCTACAAGTCATCATTTTCGTGAAAGCAAACTCTTTTCCTTCAACCCGTAAAACCTGGCTTTTTATCTGACTTTGTACGAGATCAAAAAGTTCCTTGGTAATGATCGGTTCATGCTTTCCTGTGTACCAGTTACCTGATTTCCTTGGATATTCGAATACCCCGTAATAGAAGGTGTTATCTAAGAGTCTATAAATATTACCGAGGCTTAGGTTCTTCTTTCCGGCGGCACTTTTAAAGTTTAGATCAAACTTGAGCCAATTGTAGATTTTTCTCCCGCTCCAATGTTCATAGGCAACTTTCTCAAACATTTTCTTGATGACTGGCGCTCGTTCTGGATCAATCAGTGTTTCGCATTTTCGATCCATTCGCTTCTCTTTCATATATCCAGTTGGGGGTGGGCCTGGCCAGAGTCCCATTTCAACTCTTGTCCGCAAACCTCGTTTCACATTGATGCTTTTGTTGTCGTTTTCGAGCTTTGCCTGACTGCAGAGGATCATCAGCAAAAATTTTTCATTGGGAGAGTTTTTGAACGTTTGTCCGTAGGTACGGATCTCCATGAGGCGTTGCTGATCCATGAGGTCTACAATGCTACCTAGATCTCCTGCATTACGAGAAAGGCGATCGGGTGCCCAAGTCAGAATGCCATTGAACCTACCGCCTCGAATATCCTCCAAGATTTCCCGATAGACTGGCCGCTGGCCAGATTCTTTCGCGCTGTGGGATTCTCGTCGGATCTCAACTACTTCAAGGCTATCTCGTTCAGCCTGCTGGAGCATTTCTTTCACTTGGGAATCAATTGAAAGCACCTGCCGCTCCTCTGATTCGGTCGATTTCCGGGCATAGAGGACATACCTGACCTTTTGGACGGGCGGAGCTATTTCGTCACCAATTCGGGCTGTGGTATATGGTTCCATATATCAATTAATGACGCAGATAGCTGTTCTTGCTAAGTCTATGCAAAAAGAGTGATTTATTGCATGGTAGCGATCCAGTTTCTGGGTCACTTTTGTAGTTTTTTATCATATTCGTTGAGGTAGATTTGTTGTATTAAAACTGTGTGAAATCACGCTAAACTGTTATTCTGGTAAGAAGTCAAAATGGCCAGTAGAACTACTATCTTTTAAGCTAGTGTTTTAAAGAAATGGAAAGCTTTCGGGTATTTTTTCATAAACTGGAGGAGGTGTTTTTACCAGAGCGGAATCAGCAAATCATATTGCTAGCCATCCTGCTTGTGTTTTTTGGTAGCACGCTTTTCAATGGGTTCGTACACGATGACCGGGCGGCTATTGTCACTAATGAGTACCTTCATAGCGGGCAGTACTGGTACAAGACCTTCGCGGGCTGCATGGGAGAATATCAACTAGGCGGCTGTGAAGGGAAGGGTTTTTACTATCGGCCGATCAAGCTGTTCTCGGATTTCATCGCGTACCGAATTTCCTCCTCACCGTGGATCTTTCATTTCTTCAACTTAGCCTACACGTACGCTCTTTGTCTCGTACTCTTGCGTTTCTATGCCTTCTTCTTGAAAAACCGGATACTTGCATTCCTTGGAGTGCTGCTCTTCCTCACACATCCGATCAATACGGAAGTCATTAATTGGATCGCAGCGGTACAGGATATCTTGGTGGCACTTTTCTTGGTTCTTTCGCTTAAGTGGTATCTTCGCCACATTGAAGGAGAAGAAAATGGAGCTTTGATGAAAGCTGGACTTTTCTGGCTCGCCGCGATGTTTTCCAAAGAGACAGCGGTCTTTTTCGGAGCCATTCTTATCGGTTGCGAATTATTTCAGAAAAGGCGAGCCTCGATAGTTCTCACTACTTTGCTCAAAAACTATCGATTAATACTCTTCTACACCGTACCGATCCTCGTCTACTTCACATTCCGCTATGCTGTATTGGGTACTTTTTTCGCCAATGACTACGCTCGGACGACCGAACACCTGCCGGCCTCCACGCATACACTGACATCTCTCTGGCTCTACGGCGTCTACCTCTTCAAGCTCATTTGGCCACATCCGCTCAACCTGTTTCACTCGATCAATACGAGCCAGCTGCCAAGCTATCAGATTACACTCTCCGGCCTAGCGCTTCTGGCATCACTCGTCCCGCTATTCGTATTCTTTAAGAAGCAGTACGCAGTTCCGTTTCTAGGACTACTTTGGTGGATTGTTCTTATCGCTCCGTCCATTATTTTCATTGGCAGCTTGGGAAATAATGTACTCTACGAACGATATGTCTTTGTCCCGTTAGTCGGATTGATACTCGCTTTTCTCTATGGAGTACAACAACTTCTGGAGCGGCATAAACTATTTTTCCAGCGTCCTGCTGTAATGGCAATCGTAATTGTTGTCGTTTTGGTTTATATCCTCGCGGCATGGAGGATTGATACGAATCGAAACAGGGACTTCAGAGACAATATTTCACTCTACACTTCAGCTATCGCTCTTTCTCCGAATGAAGTCGATCTCTATTACAATCTTGCTTTGTCCTATGCCGAAGCAAAAGATACTCCAAACGCAGTGAGCAATTATCATAGGGTGCTGGAGCTCGAGCCTCAAAACTACAAAGCTCACAACAATCTTGGCTCTATCTACCTTGCCTCTGACAACCTTATTGCGGCTGAACGCGAATATCAATTCGCTATTGAACTGAACCCCTCACTCTTTTCGTCGTACTACAACCTAGCGAGTGTGTATATAAAGCTGAATGACAGGGACAGGGCACTGGCAGCTCTCGAGAAAGCTCTTGAGTTGAATCCGAATTTCACTCAGGCAAAGCAACGGCGAGAGCTTTTGCTCAAGGAAGATGACAGGACTTCAGATAACTACTTTCGTGGGCGAAAAGGAGAGGATACCATTTTGGAAGAACTCAAGAAGCTCCCGGATGAATTTCGAGTCTACTGCGATGTGAAGATTCAACATCCGTATAACATAGACTTCTTGGTTACAGGGCCGACAGGAATATTTGCCATTGAAGTCAAAAGCCATGTCGGGGAAATAGGGTACGAGAATGGCAGAATCACCATTAATGGTTTCGTACCGAAAGAGAAAGATTTTCTCAGACAAGCTAAGGGAGAAGCTGGATCCGTGTCTGATTACCTAAAAGAAAAAGTCTCCAAAGATTATTGGGTCAG
The DNA here is from genome assembly GCA_964501755.1 of uncultured Bdellovibrionales bacterium. GTDB lineage: Bacteria > Patescibacteriota > Minisyncoccia > Moranbacterales > UBA1568 > SSEF01. The sequence goes on along the minus strand of CAZCTF010000024.1, from coordinate 2,318 downwards.
TCCAGTGCTTGCTTTTTCAAATCCGAAGACGACAATGCACTTTGGGTTGAAACCAGTCGATGATGTCTTTATTGTTGGGAAAGGGTTCCTCCTTTCATTGTTACAGTCAGGAGAACGGCAACTTTCTGAAGACAAGTTGTCGGAATTAGAATCAGCTTTGAGTCAAACGATATAATTCTCTCTCCAAAAGCCCAGAGCAAAGAGCAGTTTGACTGCAAATAATTATTATGGTAGTTTGCGAAACCAATTAGTAACAGTGCCTCGCTATGCTTACATACATTGTTTACACTTTCGTTTACTCTCATCCAGTTGTCTCTTTCCTCATTGCTACTGTATACATTGTCTTTGTAGTTTTTGTTTTTCTGAAATGGAAGCAGTTTACTTCATGGGCTAAAGTAGCTCTGCTTTCCGCAGCGTTTGTTCCCGTACTTGTTGCTGGTTTGATCTGGTCCGGAACCATACCTGAGTCTTCTTCCAACTCAATCAGTGGATCAGATTATATGGGCGGCTGTACGCCCGAAAGATATATCAATGGAGACTGCATGCTCGATTCTGTTAAAAGAAGTCACGCGAACTTTTATCCACCGGTAACAGAGGATGATGGTGTCTGGAAGAAGCTTGAGAATTACAGAAAGGAAGATCTTATGAAAACTGCAGAGCAGGAGTTAGAAAGACTTAAGAAGGGGCAGTACAAAGGGCAGCAAGAGCAAGTGGCTCGTGTTCAAAGTTTTATCGATATTCTCTCGAAGCACTAATAATAGGGTTCTTCGAAAGCGGCAATATATCCACCAACTGACATTTTCATAGTGATGAAGGTGTCTCAGGTGGATTTATCGTATAAATCCGTTGGTAGTCCCTTCACAACCAGGAGTCAGAAATGAACTCAGTTATCAAGGCCCTCGTGGCCATGTTCTCTCTTGTCCTTCTCTTCGCCTGTGGCGGAGGAGGTGACGATGTATCTGCGGCGTTCACTCAGCCCACCTCGACGGAGGGCCGAGCGAAAGCATTGGCCGCAGGAGTCGCTCCCGATTCGGGTGCGCTGGGTACCGCGGTCAACAATCGTTTTGGGCAATGCATGGATACCGCATGGAATAGTTGGTTCAAGCCAAGCAAATACGCGCAATGCGTCGGCGAAGGTTATCGGGTGCTGTTCGAGGAGAGTGGCATCGGCAATCAGCTTACTGACAAGCCGCATCGCTGGCTACCCATCAAAGGCAGGGCGACGATTGGTGGCAACTTCATCCTCGTTCAGTTCAAGCTTGATGATGAAGCCGTCAACTTCTTCAAAACGAAGTTCGTCGGCTCGAACGCTCGCTTACCTATTGGTCTTGAAATCGACATCTCGCCTGATAGCAACGATGTCTTTCGAAAGGCTGGATCGGTAGTAGGACTGAACCTGCCTGACGGTGCGGAGATTTTCCTTGATACCAGTGCGTTTGATACACATCCGGGATATGGGGCGGTCATTCGAAATCCGCACAAGCTTCAGGCGGGCACTGCCTACGCGGTGATTTTCTACGCCGAAGGAGCTCCTTGGTATGACCCAAGTCAGATCAGCGTTGTGAAGGAGGATGGCGTCGTCGCGCTTACCTTCCAAGTAAGCATAGACAAGCCCAAGGCCAATGCAATGATTGCCGCTTACGATGCTGGCGATCATCAGCTGAACGATTTTCCCAGCGATGGCGGTGGCGGAGGGTTTAGCTACTTTGTCACTGAAAGCGACAAATTCAGTGACATGATGCTTTCTGGCGAAAATCGGATCTGCTGGTACGACAAAGGTAGTGACGACAAGAGTTGCGCCGGCGGTAACCCTTTCAGTCAGCCGTTAGCAGAAACTGTCATTGCCGCCAACGGAGCCGTATCTCAAAGCTCGGTTTCAAGCGGTGATGCCATTCTGCAAAGCGGGACGGTAGCCATACCCGGGCAAGGTCCAGGTGGATACCCGATGCTCACAGATGTTCCCGTTGTCGTTCCACCCGACTTCGTCACCAAGCGTAGCTGGCTCGAAACCCCTTGGGGCGTCGAGACCTACAAGTACGGTCGTACCGAGACGGTCCAGATGAAGGGTCAGTTCAAGAACGAAGGCGACGGCCCATGCCTCTCGACCGACCCCACGCAGACCATCATCGTCCATGCTTACCTGTCAAAGGGCTACAAGGAAGATGTGCATAGTGGAGAGGGTGCGTGGACACGGGTCGGCACCGACGAAATCCAGTGCAGCAACATGCAACCGGGTGATACCCACACGGAAACGGAAGGCATCGAGCTTTGGCGTGATGTCTCGGGCCCAGGCATCTACAACATAGTCTGGTGCATCG
>CAZCTF010000023.1:10192-12719 GCA_964501755.1 uncultured Bdellovibrionales bacterium | reverse complement strand
TTTCTCATCCCCCCACGCACGCCAAGTAGTTGGCGTGTTCTTTCCTTCGTTCGCTAACATTCACGGCGGAAAGGGAGAGATTCGAACTCTCGATACCGTTTCCGGTATGCCGCTTTTCGAGAGCGGTGCCTTCAACCACTCGGCCACCTTTCCAACAGAAAACGCAGGCATTCTAGCCGACTTTCGGAGAAAAGAAAACCCCGCCCATCAGGACGGGGTTCATGCCATGGGGAAGTTAGTTCTTGTACAACTCCTTCACCTGGAAGAGGATGTACCAGCCAATGATGCCGCCGATAACGGCTCCGATAAGATTCATCGAGAGGACGCTGCCCGCGAAAGAAACGAGGGTCGCATAAAAGACGAGCCGCCAGGCCGCCTGCGTCCGCTTAAACAAACCCGGCACGGCCCAGGCCTCGAGCGCCATGGTAATCACACCGGCAATGAGCGAGATGAGAGCGGCAAATCCCCAGCCGGCGTACCCGCCAACGAGTCCCATCCCTCCCATCATAGCCCCGATGCCGAGCAATGCCGGAATGGAAAGCGCGAACAGGACGACACCGATAATCACAAGGTAAGGAGCGACCATCACCAGAAACTCCTTGCCGCCCATCGGGATCTGAAACGGCGCTTTCGTCACCATATACTCATTGAGCCAAGCTTCGACTTTCCCTACAAAACTGAGAGTCTCTTTCTTCATGTCCGTCTGACCAGAACTAGTTGTGTTCCCTGACTCAGGAGCGGCACTGGTGTTTTCTTCCATAGTTTTAACCAATAAATTACCACCTTCAGTATACACCTCATTTTTAGCGGTCGGTGGTACTCACAAAAAACAGCCCCTCCACTTTTGAGGGGTCCCGGATTCATACGGTGGGCTAATATCAGAAATCGAATAATGGCATTGCTAGCGTACGGTCCGGATCCCGACGAGCTTCATCGTCGATTGTTCCGGCGTCCGACCCGAGAAAACGACTACTTGATCATCCGACACAAGCACCTGCTTTAGCTTGAGATCCTGCATGAAGCGCTCAATGAGGGTGTCGATGTTTTTGTCACCAGAGAAAAGATACGGTTCAACGCCCCAGACGAGGGCAAGTTCGCGCCAGGTAGTGACACTATTGGTCGCCACGAGGAGGCGCGCATCCGGACGGAAATGCGAGAGGAGACGTGCGGTAAATCCACTCATCGAAAGAACAAGTATCGCTTTGGTATGAAAGCTCTTGGAAAGCTCGTACACACTCCGTATCATCACGGCGTACTCTGTTCGGAGATTGAGATCGAGCGCCTCATACAAATCATCAAACGGCGACTCTTCGGTCTTCTCGATGATTTCTCGCATGGTCTGGATCGTCTCCACCGGATATTTCCCTGCCGCGGTCTCTTCCGACAGCATGACCGCATCGGCGTGGTCAATGACGGCGTTCGAGACATCTGACACCTCGGCCCGGGTCGGCCGAGGATTCGATACCATGCTCTGCATCATCTGCGTCGCAACGATGACCGGCCGCGCTTCGCGGAGACTCTCAGCGATAATCTGTTTCTGGAGAATAGCGATCTCGCTTTCCGGCATCTCGATACCGAGGTCGCCGCGCGCCACCATGACAGTATCACTCGCTCGAATGATATCGCCGAGATGTTGCAGCGCCACTTTGCGTTCAATCTTGGAGCAGATCAGCGGCTTCCGTGCCTCGCGGCCGACAACACTCTCCATCGCACGCTTCACGCTCTCGATGTCCGCAACTGAACCAACGAAAGAGAGACCGAGATACTCGACCCCCTCCTTCAAGATGAACGCGAGGTCTTCTTTGTCTTTCTTTGAGAGGATCGGCAATTCGAGCGGGGTATCGGGCATGATCACACCCTTTCGCGTCTTGATCGTGCCGTCATTTTCCGCCTGTGCCTCGACATAGCCAGTTCCGATCTTGACGACCACAAGTCCGATGAGTCCGTCCTCGATGAGAAGCCTGTGCCCAATGTCTATCTTTCCCAGGACGCCTGGCGTATCAAGCGCGATGACAGGGTCTTCGGCACTGAAACGAATCCGCTCGGAAAGTTCGCAGACTTTGAGTACGAAACCTTTCTTGATATCAATCGGGAACGTCACTTCCGTCCGAATGCGCGGCCCCTGGAGATCAGCGAGAATTGCGAGTGGATTACCCGTCTCCTCGGAGATTTCTCGGATGGCTGAAATCGCCTGATGCCGCCACTCCGGATTGCCGTGAGAAAAGTTTAAACGAAAGACATTCGCTCCAGCGGCGGCCATGTCGCGAATCATATCCTTGTGTCCGGTCGCCGGCCCAAGCGTCGCGATGATTTTCGTGTGTTTCATGTCGAGAGTGTTTTGGTGTTGTTTTCTTCAGTATACCAAATGTAGCGTCGGCTCGTTTGTAAAAAAAGAAAATGGCGATCATCAGAGGTTCTGATAATCGCCATCGAAGGAGGCCGTCGGTGATCAGTTGATCACTTCGGCGGCAGTTCTTCTTCCAGTTCCACGCGCGGCTTCGGGGCCGGACGTGGCTTCGGGGGCGGC
>CAZCTF010000023.1:3219-10182 GCA_964501755.1 uncultured Bdellovibrionales bacterium | reverse complement strand
CGGGACGGATGACCTCGCGGTCAGCAATCTGCGGCGGCCGATGGCCAGGAGTATAGCTCCGCCGGAAGTTGCAGATTTCGTCATCAGTGACGACCCCGTTGGTCTTTCTGACCTGGCCGGAGCAGCCGTACTGGTCGAGAACGGCCAGGAGTGCCAGTCGCGTATCGGTGTATGCTTGGCAGCTCATCACTGCTTCACTATTCCCACCAAGGGCACCGACGAGAGCGCCAGCTGCTGCCCAGCGCAGATCGCCGGTCAGCACCGCAGCAGCGGCGCCACCAATGAAGGCGCCGATCGAGACCATGATGGTGCGCTCCTTGGCAGCGCAGGGGTTCTCCCGACGAGCGAACTCGTCGAGGAGCATACGGGCCGTCTCCGGACTTATACCTGCGATTGCCGGTGCTTGGGCACCGATGGTTCGCGTGGTGCCAAGAACCTGGCTCTGTGTGGCTGCCATCCCGCGGCAGGCATCGAGCGTCGGCTGGACGAAGCCGTTCCGGTAGCACCGCCCGTTGTGGACGGTGTCATACGGCGTATAGGCATTGGCCCAGCCCGCCGGAACGTGAGGCCCCGGAGGCATGGGGAACGCCCCCGTGCGATAACCGTAGCTGCCGCTATCACCGCCCAGAGAGGGCTGCGGGGCGGCGCAGCCACCGAGGAGCGCCGCGAAGATGAGCGCGAGAAACGTGAGAATGGAACGTGCGTTCATGATGACGGCCTCCTTTTGACCATGGAAGAAACTCGGGTTGTAAAGTAACCGGAAGGGCAGTATACACCAAAACAGCCTATCTGTCAATGACAGAAGAGGCTGTTTTGGCTTTAAATAAGGCAAAATAAAAGGCTTTTTCAAGCCTTTTAAAGCACACATTTGTAGGTCTTGGCTCTACTCAGCCATTTCCTCTGCGAGCTCGATTTCTTCTAGTCCTCGCTCGATTTCTCGGAGGATATCGGATGGGATCGGATCGCGCTCAGGGGAAACACCCGGGTACCGCCAGGCGCTGATGATGCGAATCTCTTGATTCGCCGAATAAAGGATATCAAATTTTGAATTTCGATTTTCTGATTTCCCCTGATTCTTGATTCCTGATTCTTTATTCTGCTGCAACTTGTACATGACCCAGAGCTCCTGCGTCCAGGTCTCTTTGCCATTGGTGCGTTTGGTCGAGGCAGGCTGCATCACCGCGACTGTGTTCTCCACGATCCCCGTCTCGGTCCGCCTGGGACTGCGGATGATGCGGATGACCCGCTGGCGCGACAGGTGGTATTCGCGCATCTTGTACTCGGAGTGCAATGTGAAATAATAGCGACCGCTTTTCCCGGCAGCGAGCGTCTTTGGTGCCTTGCGCTTCCAGCCGGAAAGCATACGAGAACGATCAGCGGTCGAGGTCCATCTCCCGAAGTGCCTTAAGGCGCTCTTCGACCGGAGGGTGGGTCATGAAAAGCTTCATGAGACTCCCCGACTTGAATGGATTCGAGATATAGAGATGAGCCGTCGCACCACTCGCGGTATCGAGCGGCTTCGGATCAGCACTGATTTTCTCGAGTGCGCTCGCGAGACCCTCAGGATAGCGAGTGAGGAGCGCACCGGACGCATCCGCGAGGAGCTCGCGCTTGCGACTGATCGCCATCCGAATGAGGAGCGCCGCGAGTGGTGCGAGGATGGAGAGGACGATGCCAACGAGGACGAGTCCACCACCACGATTGTCATTGTCCCGTCCACGGAAGAGAAGCGTGTGCCGGAACATGTCGGCGAGGACAGAGATGACGCCAGCGAGACTGACGACCCCGGTCGAGAGCAGCGTGTCACGGTTCTTGATATGTGAGAGTTCATGCGCGATCACCCCCTCGAGCTCGGTCCGGCTCAGTCGAGCGAGAATACCCGTTGTGAGACACACGACACCGTGCTCGGGATTGCGGCCCGTCGCAAAGGCATTGAGCGACGCGTCTTCAGCAATATAGATCTTCGGCACCGGAAGCCCGGCGGTGATACAGAGATTCTCGACGAGATTGTAGATCTCTGGATTCGTCTCACGCTCAACCGGCGTCGCGTGCGCCATGGAGAGGACAATCTTGTCGCTCCACCAGTACGAAGCGAAACTTGTCAGGACCGAGAAGCCGACCGCGATATAGAGGATGCCACTATTGCCATAGACCTGCGCAAAAAGGTACCCGATCCCGATGACGGCGAGGAAGAAAATGCTGAGGTAGAGCCAGGTGAGCTCGATATTTTTGCTGCTATGAGAGTAGGCCGTAGCCATACGCGCTTTCGTTTAATTGAAAATAAAATGAATGGGCACGCACCGGAGGTGCCCGCCCATTATAGTCCGAAAGTCGATTTTTGTCGACGGTCGCTACCAACTCCCGCCGCCACCACCACCGCCACCACCACCGGAAAAACCACCGCCTCCTGAACCACTACTCGACGGGGCCGAGGCGAGCGACGAACCCGCAGCCGTATTGAAGCCACCCAAATCCGTGGCGAGCGACGCGGCTGAGAACGAAGATATATTTCCACCCCGATACCACTCGGGTTCAGACATCGTGAGGTCAGCAAACTCCTTGGCCCAGATATCGGAGACGCCGAGAAGGAGTGCGGCCGGCAAGAGTCGCTCGAACAGTTCTGGGGTTTTCACCGGCGCATTGTGGAATTCGATCCGCCGCTTCTCCGCTATCTGGAGATAGTCTTTCAGTCCGAGAAGGTGCTCTTTTGCGATTGCTCCGTCGCGCGTTACGCGTGGCATGAGATACGCGAAGATGACATAGATCGGGATGCATACAAGAAGCATGACGACATTGATACCCTCAAGCTGAAGCATGGGCAGAATGAAGAACGAAACAAAAAGGATTACAAACCCCCAGAGTGCATATTTCCCCCACACCTCTTGCGGACTCTGTACCAGAAGCCTTCGGTTCACAAGGTCGGTCACGGCACGCTTCTGAAGTTCCGGGATTTTCGTATAGAACTTATTCTTGAGCTCGGAAACTTTGACCGAACGCTGCAGTGCTTCCGTGGCTGCGACTTCTTTCGGAAGACTCGCTTCGATGGAGCGCTTGAGAAACCCCGGAATGAGTTTGGCTTGTGAAGAGCCAAGAAATTTCCGCACCCCTGACGTATCGACCGATAAATGAGCACTCATGAAAAGCGCTTCAATCAGTACTGCTTCGATCGACCCCGCTACTGGTCGTTGAGTCGTTTCGATAAGAGCATAGTCTGTCGTATCAAAAATGAGACCATCATCCGTCACCCGTTCAATCACAAGATAGCCCTTCACCGCGAGATCGATGATTGCCGCAGGAATTTCCTTGCCGCTCAGTCGCCCGTCCTGGAGTGTCGCAATATGAAGTGGTGAGAAGCCATCGGGCACATCATACTCTGGCACAATCGTGCCCCGACCTTTTGGGTCACGCCCATCTCGCCACCAACGCCGGAACATGAAACCAAATACGACGAACGGCAGCACGACGAGGGGGTTCTCTCTGAGGAAACGAAAGAATCGCTCGAGCCCTGTCGGTTCGCGAACAATCCCCTTTGGAAAGCCTAGCGCAATCGTCATTCCTGACCCAACTGAAAGTAGTTGGCCTGTGCTCGCCTCAAATTCGCTCCTCGGATCAACATTGTCCGTATCATTAGTCGGACAGCGTTCCGCGCTTCCGTTCGGTCCGAGGTAGCAGACAAAGCGATTTCCTGGGACTGGCTCGGCCAGCCGCACCCGCACCGTGCTCGCAACAATCGGAACCGCCCACGCATTGCCCGTCACATTCCAATAGAGCTCATCGTAATCGGGAAAATAGCTAACCGCATCACGCACTTCGTAGCGAATAATATACGTCTCTACACCTGTGATAAGTCGGTCTGGATCACCTATCTTCACCCTGACATAACCACCGTTCCGGCTTTCTTCGAAACGAATCGCTGTGCCATTCGCATCCGTCACTGACTCCACATCGACCGGCATCGAACGCTTCGCGCCATACTGACCGGCATACTCATAGGGAATATCACGATAGATCCCATGACGCTCCGTAGCGCCGAAGTGATAGCGAATCTTCTCCGTGACATCGATCTCGCCCGACTGGCCGATCACGATATCAACATCGAATGCCTCGATATACTCGTCAGCCATTTCTGACTCGGCCGAGATGGTGCCAGGTACGAATCCGACAAAAAGAAAGCAGGCAAGGACAAATGCCTGCCTGCTGAAACCCCGGGACATATGCTTAGAACTCGACTTTCACCGGTTCTTTCTCCCCCTCTTCAATCTCGAAGAATTCACGCTTCACAAAATTGAACATCTTGGCGACGATATTCGATGGGAACATATCGACTTTCGTATTGAGCTCCATCACGGTGCCATTGTAGAAACGGCGCGAGGCCTGGATTTTGTTCTCCGTGTCGGAAAGTTCACGCTGCAGCTCGAGGAAATTCGTATTCGCCTTGAGGTCTGGGTACGCTTCAGCAATCGCGAAGAGGCTCTTCAAGGCACCCGAGAGCATGTTCTCGGCCGCCGCGTGGTCACCGACCGATCCGGCCTGCATCGCCTTCGAACGGGCTTCGGTCACCTTTTCAAACACGCCGCTCTCGTGGGCCGCATAGCCTTTCACCGTATTCACGAGATTCGGGATGAGATCATAGCGGCGCTTCAGCTGGACATCAATATCACTCCAGGCTTCCTCGACCCGGGTAGCCAGTTTTACGAAACCATTATACAAACCGATACCGTAGAGCAGAACGAGCACGACAGCACCGATGAGAATGAGCGGGAGACTCAACATACGCTTGAGAGTTAGTGATTTCAGTGGCTTGATTATAGCAGACTCTTCCGGGACGGAAAGTGGTATACCGCTACACCAAAACGGGTACGGAACGACGATGTTAGCTACTCGGTGAGGAAGGATGCTGACTCGAGGAATCTGCTCCTGCTATCAAACTTTGGTGTAGTGGTATACTGGATTCAATTCTATGCATGCTTTTTTTCAAGAACACGCGATTTTCCTCATCCCGATTATGGTGAGTGTCATCACGCAGCTCATCAAATTCGTTATGTTCGGTATGAAGCATGGCTGGAAACTGGAATACCTGGCCACTCACGGCCACATGCCGAGCTCGCATACCGCGTTCGCCATCGCGCTCCTCACCTCTATCGGCTACTACGAGGGTGTCGGATCAGGCGCGTTCGCCGTTGCGGTCGCCGTTGCGTTCCTCATCATCGATGATGCGGTCCGGCTCCGGATGTACCTCGGCGATCAGGGACGCTATCTGAACACACTCATCCAGACGCTCAAACTTTCCACCGAACAATTCCCCCGGCTCAAGGAACGCGTTGGACATCGGACGAGCGAAGTGCTCGTGGGCGGATTCGTCGGATTTTTTCTCTCGACTCTCCTCATCCGCATCCTGGGCTAGCCGCCCTTGACCGCGAGTAAGAAAAGGAACACTCTGAAACGGTGCTTTTTTCGTCCCTTTCTCAACCACTCTTGTTCGGAGGTCATCATGCCCATCTCCACACAAACTCTCGTCAGTCTCGTGCTCCTGGTCGGAATGGCCAGCGGTTTCTACCTCTGGTGGAAATCCTGCCCGAGTGAATCACGCGGCTCGAAATCAATGCGCAGCACCTACACCAGCAAAAATGTTCGTGCCGGCGATTCGTATCACGTCGAGGAAAACGGCGCGATACAGAGCTTCGAGGTCCTCTCCGTCCACTGGAGCGGTTTCTTCCTCATCCAGGTCGAACCGACCGAGGGGCATGAGCTGGATCGGGATCACAAAAGCCCGAGCGGCTGGACCCGGGAAGTCCCGTCGAATCGGCTCATCGAGGCCAAGCAACTACTCGAACTTCTTCCACCCGAGCTGCAACACGCCCCGAGCCAATAACGACCCCAGACCGCGCCTCATCTCGATGGCGACCTGCGTACTGCACGGGCCGCCATTTTTCTTTTCCCAAAAGAAAACGACGGGGTCTACCCGCCGCGTTTCATGTCATTCAATATTTCTTCGACAATCATTCTTTCCTTCCATGGCACGCGTTTGTCGCCGAGTGCCATCGTCTCTTCAGCGCCCTTGCCAGTGATAATGACGATGTCACCCTCCTCGGCAAGCGCGATAGCTTTCTGGATTGCGTCGCGCCGATCAAAGATGCGGAAGTACGCCCCTTCTTTTTTCTTCGTCACCCCTACCTCGATCTCATCGATGATCTGCTCGGGATCCTCATGATACGGATCCTCATTGGTCAGGATGATGATATCGGCATGTTCCGAAGCGATTCTCCCCATAACCGGTCGCTTGCCCCGATCGCGCTCACCGCACGCACCGAACACATGGATGATTTTTGTTCCAGGGATCTGCATCGGCTTCACGGCCTGGTACAGCTTCTCGAACGAATCCGGCGTCACCGCATAATCGATAAGGATATCGAGCCGACGGTCATTCGGAACCGATTCCATCCGGCCCGGAATACCTGGCACGCTCGCGAGCGTCTGCCGCATCGTCTCGGTATCGATGCCGAGTGCTTTCCCAGCCGCGATTGCAGCGAGTGCATTCTCGACATTGAAGAGGCCTGGGAGGTTTGTCTTGAAAGAAACACCAAGAGCGAGAAAGCGCGTGCCACTGAGGTCGAGTTCGATCTCCGTCGCCACAACATTCGCCTCGGATTGTTTCGTGCTATAGGTCAGTGTCTCCCCTGGTGCAGAAATGAAGTATTCCTCTGGCTGTTCCATATCTGCGTTCACGATTGCGATCCGAACGCCATCAAACAGTTTCCGTTTCGCCTGCCGATACGCGCCAATCGTCTGATGATAGTCGAGATGTTCGCGCGTCACATTGGTAATGACCGCAACCGCATACGGGATTCCCCAGGTCCGGAACTGATCGAGCGAATGTGACGATGTTTCGAGCACGACATGGGTACAGCTCGCCTGCTTCGCTTCCGACAAAAATTGCTGGAGCTGCCAAGCCGATGAGGTCGT
>CAZCTF010000023.1:0-3209 GCA_964501755.1 uncultured Bdellovibrionales bacterium | reverse complement strand
CGGCCGACGCCGATGCCGTATTCGATCGTCGAGGCGTAGGCCGTCTTTTTTTCGCTCCCAGTGAGAATGGCGGCGATAAGCTTGGTCGTTGTCGTTTTGCCATTCGTCCCCGTCACGCCAATTACAGTCAAACCGCGAGATGGAAAACCAAAGGCAAAGTTCGCGAAAATGGCGAACGGCAAATGATAGGCGTAATTTTTAGCCACCTGAGGAATGAACCGCGAGAGAAAACGCTTGAGCTGTTTCATGATGAAAAACGAGAAAGGATGCTTCGTACAGTCCGACGCACGCGGGCGAGATGCCGCGATTGTCGATAGAGTGTGTAGCGGACCGGCGACACGATGATATCATATGTTCCCGGGAAGAGAAGTGTCTCCATGTTCGGAGCGAATCCCTGCTTGAAGCGTGTAATGCCATCCCAATCAGTATCCTGTGCTCCTTTTTTCGTTCGAATCCGGACACCACCGAAGTCATAGCGGGCCATACCACGCTGTTTCGCTTCTTCCATACATTTGAAGTGGAGAAAGAAGGGCGCCATCAGTTCGCGATGCGCGTCACCAGAACCGCCGTGGAGATAATAGGCCGTCCCCTCAAAAAATACGAGAAGCGCTGCAGCAACCGGAACACCTTGGTATTCGGCGATGGTAATCATGCACATCTCTTCTGGCAGGGCTGCGAGAAAGTTCCGATAATACGGTTTCGAGTGCGGCGCGATCGCTTTCCGATTGGACGTCGAGGTAATGAGGTCAAGAAAAATCTCCATGTCCCGAGACTCCCGAGTGAATCGGATAGTGACGCCGTGCTTTTCGGCGAGCCGGACATTGTAACGGGTCTTCGGTTTCATCCGACCGAGCCAATCAGCCGGTCCGCCGTCGAGTGAGACCATGAATGTCTCGCGTGGATTCGTATCCCGTGGGGCACTGACAACACGTGACGGACCGAACGCCGAACGAAGCATCTCAAGCACTTCGGTGGAAGCTGGCTCAACACGGATCCAACCAGCACCACTCGCCTCAGCGATTTCAGAAAGCGCCGTGTGGAGCTCTTCGCTCGCGAGTCGCGCCATGTCAACGACTGGTCCGCGCGGGATGAAGAGATAATCACCGAAAAGAGGAAGTGGGTGACGGAACGCATGCCCCTCAAAACCCACGCCAGAAAACGGAAATGCTTCGTGACCAGCCGCAGCCTGAAGCCGGGCCCACTCATCTGACTGGAGAAGGCCGCCATCCGAGGCATGCGTTGTAAGAAATGATCGTGAAGCCACAAACGTTATTTCTTGCCCAGGCTCCGGAGTGCGAGTTTCAGCCGTTCGCCAACGCTCGTCACGTCAGCTGAGATGCCCTTCAACGCATCGCGCGCTTCCGAAATGGAATAGCCGAGCGCTGTCAGTGCCTCAATCGATTCCTGTTCAGCAAGCGCCCCCGCCTGATCAGTCACATCAGCTGACGAGACCTTGTTCTGAAGCTCGACGATGACTTTTTCGGCCGTCTTCTTTCCAACACCAGAAACGCGAGTCAGGATAGACGGATCCTTGTTCACGATCGCGGTCCGAATCGTCTTTGGGTCAGCGATAGCGAGGATAGAGAGCGCCGCCTTCGGTCCGATGCCGGAAACGGAAATGAGCAGCTCGAACATGGACAATTCGTCTTCAGTAATGAAACCGTAGAGATTGAACTGGTCCTCACGGACATGGGTGTGGATATGGAGTATTACCTCGCCCAAGCCAGCGAGTTTGCCCAATGTATATGGCGAAGCATAGACCTGGTAGCCGATACCGCCGACAAACACGACTGCATATTGGGGATGGATAGAACCGAGGGTTCCTTTGATGGCTCGAATCATAAAGATATGTCTATTCTACACGCTTCTCGATGAATCGGCTCTCCCGGAACTCATCCTCCCCGATCCGCGACCAGAGGAGTTCAAACACCTGTCGCATCGCCCGAGCCACGACCGGACTCTCGATAATGACAGACTGAGCGGTCGCAAAGAAGATGATTTTCACGAAATCTGGATAAAACTCAAAAGAAGCATTTGAACTGTACAGGTCTTTCGGCAAGATTTTCGCATCGATAGAAGCATGCTTCGGGTCCTTCAGATTGAAGAACTTCTCGAATCCCATCTCCCGGAGCTCTTTGGAATCCGTCGCGAAGCCGCGAACCTTGATACCATGCCGATCCCGATACTCATTGAAGGCTAACGTGGCCGGAATCAGGCTGGCGTCTGCAAACTCCGGGTCGGATAACAGCGCGAGGATCTCTCCCCCGTGATACTCCTTGATCCGATACATGAGCGCCTGCTCTACTCCACTGACCCCCTCAAAGTAGAGAATGCTCGGTTTCTCAGCGGATTTCCCTTTTTGGAACGAGCGCAACTCTGGCAAGACACTCTTCGCCTTTTGTAATTTACTCTCTGCATCCGCAAAGAAACTGTCCGGCGTCCGAGCGATGTATTTCTTGGGACTTTCCCCTGGGACATGGACGATTAATCCCTTTTCCACCAGCTCCTCGGCAATGACATAGGCCGTCGGGCGTTTGATCTCAGCCTTTTTCGCGATTTGATAGGGCGTAGCGGGTCCAAGCTGAAGCAAGGCGAGATAGATCTTCGCCTCTTTTTCACTCAGCCCGAGGTTTTTCAACGGTTCAATCAAATGTTCCATAACTCCATGATACTCCAATTTCAATATTTAGTCAATACTTTTGACAAATAATAGGCATTCTATACTTATTTTGCTTAATATAAAGCATAATATAATACTTTATACGCTCTATTACTTGCATATATTTAGTCCTTATTATTGACAGTTGTGTCATTTTGGAGTATACTGTGTCTTCAAGGTTGATAACAGAACACTCTGAAATACCTTGAATCAGTTCTTTCAAACCAATCGGCATACCGCCACCCGCTCCTCGGGGTTCTGGGGAAAGGAGATAGACATGAATGTGAAGATTATTGACCGCGGCGCGGTTCAAGGCATCGTGTTTCCCGCCAAGAAGACCTTGTGTATCGTGTACTCCTCCAGTTTCAGCACCGCAAACCCTAAATATGGGATGATGGTGTGCGATGAGCCGAATGGCGAAGGCAGGGGTCGTTTTACCAACACATTTTACGACCTTGAGGATCGCTTCAACAGCGTTCTCCCTGAACTCCTGGAGTCGGCGCGTATGGAGGGTGTCCTAACGGTTATCGTTAATGGCACATTGCCTGAC
>CAZCTF010000022.1:0-12971 GCA_964501755.1 uncultured Bdellovibrionales bacterium | reverse complement strand
GACTTTTTATGTCATCTCTCACCAAGCACAATTACGAAGCGAAGGCCCTGCCGGCCCTGAAGAAACTTCTCGGCACGGAGAATCCGAATGCGCTCCCGAAGATCGACCGGGTGGTCGTGAACGTGGGCGTCGGCAAGTTCCTTAAGGAGAATAATCGGATCGAAGAGATTCGGACTTCGCTCGAGATGATCACCGGCCAGAAAGTCGTCGCGACCAAGGCTCGGAAAGCAATCGCCGGTTTCAAGATCCGCGAAGACCTCGAAGTCGGTATGCGGACGACGCTTCGGGGTAAGCGGATGTGGGATTTCATCGATCGGCTCATCCACGTAGCGCTGCCGCGTGTCCGCGATTTCCAGGGCATCACGCTCCGTTCTGTCGACTCGTACGGCAACTGCAATATCGGGATCAAGGAACACCTCGTGTTTCCGGAGATCATTCCGGAGAAAGTACAGACCATTTTCAGCTTCCAGATTACGATCGTGACAACCGCGAAAGACAAAACCGCTGGCGAGTGCCTGTTCCGTGCCATCGGCCTCCCACTCCAGGCTGTTACCCAAGAAGCATCACTCTAACACCTCTATGGCAAAAACATCGACCTACGCTCGCTCCCAGAAGACGCCGAAGTTCTCCACTCGGATTGTACATCGTTGCTGGCGCTGCGGCCGGAAGCACGGATATCTTCGGGCGTACGATATCTGCCGCATCTGCTTCCGTGAACTTGCGAGTAAAGGCGAGATTCCGGGAGTCAGGAAGTCATCGTGGTAATTACGAGATCCCTCACACATCATACTCGATTATGTTAGACCCAATTGCAGAAATGCTCACTCGAATCAGGAATGCACAGCGCGCCGGCCACGGAAGCGTCGTGGTTTCGGCTTCCCGAATGAAGCTCGCGATTGCGGAGATCCTCAAGCGAGAGGGCTTCGTTGAGAGCGTCGAGACGACTGAAGAGGGTGTCAGAAAGGATCTCGTGATCGGACTCAAGTATCATCAAGTGTCGCTCACGAAGCGCGAGCCGGCAATCCAGGAGATCGAGCGTGTCAGCAAGGAAGGTCGGCGCGTCTATGTGAAGAAGAACGAAGTGGTCAAAGTCAAAAATGGCTACGGCATCTCGATCATCTCAACTTCCCAGGGTCTCATGACCGGCCTCGAGGCGCACAAGCGCCGTCTCGGCGGGGAATATATTTGCCAAGCTTGGTAATGCTACGAATATGAGTAGAATTGGAAAAAAGCCATTTCAGATCCCGGACAAGTGCGAAGCGTCGCTTCATGCGAATGTACTCACAGTAAAGGGCCCGAAGGGGACGCTCTCGTTGACACATACGCTCGATGTCGCGATTACGATCGCGGACGGCCAGATTCTCGTCGAGAAGAAGGGGAGCTCGCTTCAGGCACAAGCCATGTGGGGAACGGTTGCAAAACTCGTGAAGAATCTCTTCGAAGGTGTGACAACCGGATTCTCTCGTCAGCTCGAGCTGAACGGTGTCGGTTTCCGTATGACCGCGGCCGGCAAGAAACTGACCCTCGCGCTCGGCTTCTCTCATCCGGTTACGATGGAGGTGCCGGAAGGCCTCGAGGCGAAAGTCGAAAACAACATCCTTACCATTTCCGGGCTTGATAAGCAGAAAGTCGGCCAGTTTGCTGCCGTTGTGAAGAAGCTGAAGCCAGTCGAACCATATAAGGGCAAGGGGTTCCGCTATGTTGGTGAGCAGGTGCGCCGTAAGGAAGGCAAGAAGGCGGCCGCCTAATTGAAAGACAACTCTATGAAGAAGATGCATAACAAGATTGAGCAGCGTAATCGCCGGCACACGAGAGTCCGGGCTAAGATTTCTGGTACGCCAGAATGCCCGCGCATCGCGGTTCATCGCAGCCTCCAGGGGGTATCGGCCCAGGCGATCAATGATCTCTCTGGCAAGACCTTGGCGCAGGCCAATTTCCAGGAACTCGGCAAGAAGCGAAAGAATACGGTTGTCGAAGCAGCGGTGATCGGTAAGCTCCTCGGTGAGCGGCTGGCCAAGCTTGGGCTGAAGACGGCGGTATTTGATCGGGCTGGATATCTCTACCATGGCAAGGTGAAGGCGGTAGCGGAAGCGGTCCGTGAGTCTGGGATCGCAATGTAACTCTTTTGAACTACTGAACGCTCTATGGCGACGAATGAACAAATGAAAGGTGGACGTCCCCGACGTGGTGGACCGCGTGGTCAGCGCCGCGAACGACCGGAGTATGACCAGAAGATGCTGAACCTGGCGCGTGTTACTCGTGTCGTAAAGGGCGGTCGCCGTTTCCGTTTCCGCGCGACGCTCGTCATCGGCAACCGCAAGGGCAAAGTCGGCGTCGGTGTCGCCAAGGGAAGTGACGTCTCGGATGCGATTCAGAAGGCGTTCCAGGCTGCCAAGAAAAACATGATTACCGTCCAGCTCACGGGGAGCTCGATTGCACACGATGTGACGGCCAAGTATGGGAGCGCGAAGGTTCTCCTCAAGCCGGCGACGGCGGGTCGTGGCCTCATCGCCGGCGGTGCCGTGCGCGCAGTCATGGATCTCCTCGGTGCCAAAGACATCATCGCGAAGTCGCTCGGGAGTTCGAATAATCTCAACGTTGCCCAGGCAACCCTCCTTGCGCTCCAGAAACTTCGAACGAAACCGGAAGAAGTTGCTCCAAAACCAGTCGAGGTCAAGGCGGAAGAGAAGAAAGTTGAAGTCGCCGCCTAAGAGATACACCTATGCAGATTCACGAACTACAACTCGCTCCGAGGAAGAAGACACAGCGCATCGGCCGCGGCGGGAAGCGCGGCACGACTAGTGGTCGCGGGACCAAGGGTCAGGGCGCTCACGGCAAGAAAAAAGACCCGCTTTTCGAAGGTGGTCGCTCTTCACTCGTCGAGCGCATGAAGAAGCTCCGTGGTTTCAAGTCGGTCTACCAGAAACTCTTTACGGTGACGCTTGATCGTCTCGAGAAGAATTTCCAGGACGGCGAGAAGGTGACACACGACGCCTTCGTCGAAAAGAAGATTTTCGGTAAGGTTGTCCGTCGGGCCGGGGTGAAGATCGTTAATACAGGGAAACTCACCAAGAAGCTTACCATCGGTAAGGACATCGAGGTCACTGCTGGTGCTGTCGAAGCGCTGAAGCAGGCGGGCTGCACAATCGAGGAATAGCCGGTTGATTTTTCCAGAGGAGGCCAACTGGCCTCCTTTTTCGTCCCGAGAGTAGCGGAATCGGTGGATTGCTCTTTTACTGGTTTTGGCCTAAAATAAGGATGTTTTTGATATATGACTGAAATTTTCTCCCAGATTTTTCGGACCCCAGACCTTCGCAAGAAGATTCTTTTTATCGTGGCGCTCCTCGTCGTATATCGGGCGACAGCGAATATTCCGCTTCCGGGAGTTGATGTCTTTCAATTGAAGCGTCTTTTTGAGGACAATGCGCTCCTCGGTCTCCTGAACATCTTTTCAGGTGGCGGACTTTCAAACATCTCTGTCGTTCTTCTAGGTGTAGCGCCGTACATCACCGCGTCGATCATCATGCAGCTCATGCAGACGATTTTTCCGAAGCTTGAAAAGATGTACAAGGAAGAAGGGGAGCAGGGTCGGCAGAAATTCAATATGTGGACGCGCTGGCTGACGGTTCCCTTGGCGCTCCTCCAATCTTTCAGCATGATTTCGCTTCTTCGCTCCCAGAATATTCTGGGCGATATCTCGTCGTTTACGATTGTTGTGATTATTCTCTCGGCGACCGCCGGTACGGTGTTCCTTATGTGGCTGGGCGAACTCATTACCGAGAAGGGTCTTGGTAATGGCGTCTCGATGATGATCTTTGCCGGTATTGTCGCGGCGCTGCCGACCGGTGCCTCACGTTTGTTCGCGACTTGGGATCCGTCCCAGTTCTTCACCTATCTCGTCTTCCTTGCGCTCGGCCTTATTACGATCGCGGGCGTCATCTTCATCAATGAGGGTCAGCGTACGATTCCGATCGCGTATGCGAAACGGGTCCGGGGATCGAGCGTCTACGGCGGTTCGGCGACCCATTTGCCGCTCCGAGTGAATCAGGCTGGTGTGATTCCGATCATCTTTGCCGTTTCACTCATCCTTATCCCGACGATGATCGCAAACTTCTTTGTTGCTTCTCCGAATGCACGGATCGCCGAACTGGCTATCTCGGTGGCGACCTTTCTCCAGAACCAGTGGGTTTACGGTATCGCGTACTTCACGCTCGTCGTGCTCTTCACCTATTTCTATACCGCAGTCGTGTTCGATCCGGTGAAGATCTCTGAGAATCTGCAGAAGCAGGGCGGTTATGTGCCGGGTATCCGGCCAGGGATGTCGACGGCTGAGTACCTCCATCACATCATCACGCGAATCACGTTTACCGGAGCGCTTTTTCTCGGTGTGATTGCGGTCCTGCCAATCGCCGTACAGGGTATGACTGGCATCCAGGCACTCTCAATCGGCGGCGTCAGTATCCTCATCGTCGTATCAGTCGTTTTGGAACTGGTGAAGCATATTCAGAGCCAGCTCATGATGCGAAGCTACGAAGGGCTCTAGGATGGACTGCTCCAATGTTGCGAATCTTTCGTGTTTCTTGAAAAACCAGGTACAAGGTTTTCTAGAATAATAAAAGAAGCTATGCCTCATAAAGATACCTACATTCTCCTCGGTTCAGCCGGCAGCGGAAAGAGTACGCAAGCGGAACTTCTTAAAAGCTCGCTTCACTTAGCGCACATCGATATCGGTGCTGAGCTGCGTGCGGTCGCTGCTCATGATACTTCACTCGGTCGTCAGGTGAACGACTTCATCAATGTGAAACACGAGCTTGCGTCGGATGAGCTCGTCCTCTCGGTTCTGACCGATGCGATCCGTTCGGTCCCACACACGGTTGGTCTTCTCATTGATGGTATACCGCGACGAGAGAGCCAAATCCAACAAGTACTCCAGGCATTAGCCGACTCGGGACGGATTTTAAACAAGGTAATCTATATCGATGTCCCGGAGACGATCTCGGTCGAACGCATCTCGAAGCGCTATGCCTGCGAGGGCTGCAGACGATCCTATATCCTTGACAAAAACCTGATCGACAGTGCGAAACCTTGCCGTTATTGCGGCGGCCGGATCTCTCAGCGGGCTGACGATACCGAGGAGGGGGTTCGCAAGCGCCACCAGATATTCCACCAAGAGACCTTGCCGGTAGTCAGGTATTTCGAATCGACCGGACACTTACTTCACGTCGACGGTAATCAGGAAACATACAAAGTCTTTAAATTTATTCTCGAACACCTGCGGCCCGAGTAGTATGTCAAAGCGCTGGATAAAAACTGAGGCTGAGATCGAAGCACTTCGTGAGTCGGGGAGGCTTCTGGCCGGCATCGTTGAGGAATTGCTCAAAGTCGCAACAGTTGGCGTATCGACTGGTGCGCTCGGTACGCTTGCCGACACCCTGATCCGGAAAGCTGGCGGGGATCCGATTTTCAAGGGCTATGGAAAGGCCTGGGGTGCGCCAGCGTTTCCGGCTGCTGTCTGTATCTCGCTTAACAATGAGGTGGTGCATGGCATCCCGGATGACGCTCGCGTTTTGGCTGATGGCGATCTCCTGAAGATCGATATCGGTATGCGGTACAATGGTATGATTTCCGACATGGCCCGCATGAAGATCATTGGGAACGCGACGCCTGCGACAGAACGTATCAAGAGTGTCACAGAACGCGCGCTTCAGGCAGGCATGGAGACGCTTCGCGACGGATCCTCTGTCGAGGAATATACTGCAGCGGTCGAGGGGGTCGTCCGAGCGGCTGGGTTTTCTTGTGTGCGGGATCTGGTCGGGCACGGTGTCGGCCACGAGCTGCATGAAGATCCGCAGATACCGAATTACCAGGGGTCGGGCCTGCCGAAGTTTCACTTTTCGGCGGGTATGACCGTTGCTCTCGAGCCGATGGTGAATGCTGGCGACTATCGGGTGAAGATCGCTCCGGACGGCTGGACATTTCTGACTTCCGATGGAGCCCTCTCCGGACATATGGAAAATACCGTGCTTATTACCTCTGACGGCTATGAAGCGCTCACGCTCGTATGAGTGAATCAATCGCAGCGGTAAATTATCTCGGGATCGACTGGGGAAAACGCGATGTCGGTATCGCCCTCGCCCATGCTGAGACACGCGTTGCCGTTTCGTTCGCTACCGAACGAAACGATGCAGGGCTTTTGGGACGACTACAATCGTTAATCGTAGCGGAAGCGGTCGGGACGGTCGTGATCGGCGTGCCTTCACACGTGAATCGGAACGAGGTGGTCTATCCAGGGGAAGTACTCGGTCGGACTCTTTCAGAGGTAGTGGGTGTTCGTATAGAGTACCAGGATGAAATGTTTACGACCAAACTTGCTCAGCAAGCGCTCATCCAGCGTGGCGAACGCCATGTGCACCAGAAAGATGACGCTGAAGCTGCCAGAATCATTCTTCAAGAGTGGCTCGACTGTCAGCCATAGTGCGCCCGACAACCCGGGAGATGAGTAGTCTATACTAGGGAGGGACCCACTTCTGATGGCTTTATGGTGAAATCGCTTGTTGTGTATAGTCCTCTTTTTGTGATCGCGCTTGGTGCGTTAATGGCTTTTTCGTTTTCAGCCAGCGCTGCTACCGCGCTCGAAACCGTCGTGGGCGAATGTAAGCAGCGTACCGGATTTGGAGATGCAACCTGTAAGACACTCGTCAAGAAGTATATGAATGTCGAGCGTTGCAAGGAGTATACCGGGTACTCAGACGAGGAGTGTGCGAAGAAGATCGAGGAGATCAAGAAAGATCCTGAATTCTCTGACGGTCAGGTTGTCCCGAGCACACCATCATCGAATCCTTCATCGTCAGGAGTACCGGTCTTGAGGGCGCGCGATACTACTACGCTGTCTTCATTGCGTGAGAAAAAAGAACGTGATCTGCTCGCGCTCTGGAAGCGTACCGAAGCGGTAACGAATATCCTGAAGTCCAAAGGGGTTGATACGAGTGCCATTGAAAGCACTTTTCCAGAGTTTCAGGAGAGGGCTGAGGAGTTTTTGGCAGCCTACGATGCTTATCTGGCAGTCTATGAACGAACGAAACGGGATACCTCGGCGGTGCGACAGTCTGTCCGGCTCGATGCTCGGAGCCGGATCAATCAGGCCCAGCGGTCGCTCGTTGAGCATTATCAGACGCGCATCTTGGCACCTATTCGTATTGCTCGTGAGCAGGTGCTATGAAAGAAAAAATTCTCCGATTTATCGCACTCTCATCTTCCGCCCTCCTCCTTGTGGTCTCGGTTGGGGTGATCGTTTGGATTAGCCGCGATGAAAGTTTACGGCTTGCCGCTCGGGAACGGGCAGCGATTGAGGCGGCGGAGAAAGCTCAGACCGAAGAAAGGGCGCTTGAAGCGGACGAGGAAACAGTCGAGTCACAGGACTCGGAGAAGCTGCTCCATGATATCGATACGCTCCTGAATGGTCTCTCCAGCGATGATCTTCCGGACGAAGACTGAGATGACATCTTCTTATTCAACCCATGCCGAGGATACGTCGCTTGTTGAAAGGTATCGCGCCGGTGATGAGGCTGCTTTCAAAGAGCTTCTCGACAAGCATTTGGGCTCTGTCTACGCGTTCGTTTTCCAGCTCGTGAGGGATCGCGCGGCGGCCGAGGATGTCGCCCAGGAAACGTTCATCAAGGCCTGGCGGCATCTTGGTCGCTACGATACGGGGCGGCCATTTCGGACCTGGCTTTTTGCGATTGCAAAGAATACTGCCTATGACTGGCTCAAGAAAAAACGGAGTATCCCATTTTCTGCTTTTACTGACGACACCGATAGCGGCCCCCCCTTTGAAAATATCCCCGACCCAGAACCGTTGCCAACCGAATTTCTCATACGTGCTGATGCGAGCGTTGAATTAGCTCAAGTCATTAGCCAATTACCAGAAAAGTATCGTTCACTCATCGCGCTTGTTTACCAGGAGGGATTTTCCCTCCACGAAATAGCGGAAATCCTCGGAGAATCCTACAATACGGTCAAGAGTCGGCATCAGCGGGGTATTCTCGAACTTCGGAAACGCCTCCAGAATGCGCCTGAAACAGGGGAAAATCGTACTAAATAAAGTCAGGTATCCATATGTCGTTGCAAACCATCCAGTCTGTATTCCAAGAGTCTCGGCCCGCGCTTCCAGTGGCGCTTTCGGCACGTATCATCCTGGCGATTGAGGCAGAGGCTGCCCGGAAACTTCAATTCCGAGCGGCTGTGGCATCGGTCTGTTCGTTCCTCTCGCTCATCCTCTTCTTCGTGAGTTTGGCAGTTGTCGGCAATGGCCTTCTTGCTTCCGATTTTTGGCAACTTGCAGGACTCCTCTTCTCGGATCTTTCACTTGTCTGGGCTCATTCGGAAGCATTCCTCCTCTCTTTGGCTGAAACTCTTCCCGCTGCCTCACTTGCTCTCCTGCTTCTTCCTCTCTTCTTTCATCTCGCCACGCTGGTTTTCCGCGCTCGATACATGGAGGCCGGATCAGTAACCCGATTGTTTCAACTGAATATCGCCCATTAATCAATAAACGAGAACCATATGGAATCCAAAACCCCGGTACAGTTACCTTCATCTGTCGAACCAGATCAGACTATTTTGAAGAAGTCCATCTCCCATCCGTGGCATCGGACTCTGATTATCGCTGCGATTGTCACGGGTGTCGTACTCATTGCAGTCGGAAGCTTTGCTTTGGGTTTCTCGGCCGGTCTTCACAAAGCCCGATTTTCCTATCGTTTTGGTGAGAACTATGAGCGCAATTTCATGAAAGTCGAACGTCAAGAAATGAAAGACCGGATCACAAAGAAGATGGATGGAAAGTTGTTTCGGAGCGGCCACGGAGTTGCAGGAAAGATCCTCTCCATCGCCGAAGGGTCTGTCATCGTGAGTGGTCCCGAGGGTCAGGAGAATAGTGTCATCACTTCGGATACGACGGTCATTATGAAGGGCGGAGAGAAAGTCTCGCCTGCTGATCTCGTTGCTGGCGAACGGATTGTTGTCCTCGGGAAGCCAAGTGATGATGGATCGATCCAAGCAAATCTAATTCGGATCTTCGATGCCAAGGAGGGTCAATCAGATGGTCCATTGCGCAAGCTTTTCCGTTAATTGTTTTAGGGGAACCGTATGAATCGTACTCAAGCACTTTCCTTCGCTCGGAATCACTGGCTGGTCTCACTTGTGGTATTCGCTGTATCGGCTGTCGGCACGTATTATGTGTTCTTTCGGTCGGACGTTGATACTGCCACAAGTGGCGCCGTGACTCGTACTGCTCAGGCCGAGAAATCTGATTTACGTGTGGTCGTCGCCGGTAGTGGCCAGGTCGAAGCTGATTCGCAGGTCGATCTTAAACCGGTGGTTGCGGGTGATGCCATCGTCGTGACAACAGTAGCGGTGAAGAATGATCAGGAGGTTAAAAAGGGCCAGGTGATAGCGGTCTTGGATAATGAAGATGCTCGTCGCGATGTTGGTAGAGCAGAGCTGGATTTGCGGCAGGCGGAGATCAAGGAGAAGCAGACTGATAGTCTATATCCCAAGCTGGAGAGTGACGATATGCGCCAGCGCCAGCTTGCCAACGTTTCGGTCGCGCAGAGCATCATCGCGCTTGAAAAGGTTCGGGACAAGCTCGCTGACTATACGATTCGCGCGCCCTTTGACGGCATTGTGACCGGTCTTTCGGTTGAGAGTGGGGATACGATTTCGCAGACCGCGGCACTCGCTTCGGTGATTACAAAGAAACTGCATGTTTTGATTGCACTCAATGAGGTGGATGCCGCCAGGGTCCGGGAGGGGAACGAGGCTATGGTAAGTTTTGTCGCTCTTCCGGACGTGACGGTCAATGGCCGGGTAGTGAAGCTCGACACGATCGGGACGGTGACACAAAACGTCGTCTCGTACGGAGCCGAGATTGAGCTCGCTGAGCAGCCCGCCGGTTTGAAGCCAGGGATGAGCGCGATGGCGGATATCGTCGTTGCTGAGAAGATTGATGTACTGACCGTTCCGAATGCGGCGCTTTCTAATGAAAAGGGGAAGGCGGTGGTGATGATCCGGAGAGATGGGACAGCCGACAGTGAGAAGCAGGCGGTTATTACCGGCCTGTCCAATGAAACCGTCACAGAAATCGTGAGTGGGCTGGCTGAGGGATCGATCGTAGAGCTCCCGGGGATATCTCAGGCCACGACTGCCAATGCGGCAAGTGGTAGCCAGGGGAGTATCCTCAACCTTTTCCGCGGGTCTAACAGCGGTAGTCGATCCAGTGGACTTCCTCGTTAATTGATAGAGTGAATGTATGATCGAGTGTCATGGAATAACCAAGACATACGTGAATGGCGACCAGAGTACGACGGTCTTGAAGAATGTCTCATTTTCTATTGCTCAGAGTGAGTTCGTTTCGATCATGGGCCCGAGCGGTAGCGGGAAGTCGACGCTCATGCATATTCTCGGCGCGCTCGATACCCCGACTGCCGGTGAGTACTGTTTTGAAGGACAGGACGTCTCGAGACTCTCGGAAGATGAGCTTTCTGTCATCCGGCGAGAAAAGATAGGCTTCGTTTTCCAGTCATTCAATCTCTTGCCACGCACCAGTGTATTGCGCAATGTTATGCTGCCTCTCATCTATCTCGAAGTACCGAAGGCCGAACGGGATGAACGAGTGAGAGAGGCGCTTCGAGCGGTAGGTCTTGATGAGGCACGATGGAACCATCGCTCCAATCAGCTTTCCGGCGGACAGATGCAGCGCGTCGCAATCGCTCGGGCCCTGGTGAATAATCCATCGCTTATCCTTGCCGACGAGCCGACCGGGAATCTCGATACCAAGACGGGCGAAAAGGTGTTGGAAACATTTGAGCGGTTGAATCGTGAGCATGGCCACACGATTATCCTTATCACGCATGAAGATGAGGTCGCAGCGCATGCTGATCGGATTCTCTCGATCCGAGATGGCGAACTGGTCAGTGATGTCCGGACACGGCCGAATCGAACCATCTAGAATCATACGTATGCTGCTCTCTGATCTCACACAGGAAATCTATACCGCGGTGACCGTGAATAAATCACGCTCGAGCCTCACCGTTCTCGGCATCGTCATCGGCATTGCCTCGGTCATTGTCATGGTTGCCATCGGTCAGGGGGCGCAGACAGCGATTCAAGAGAATATTCAGGCAATCGGATCGAATCTTCTCATTATCCGACCCGGTTCGCAGCAGGGTCCTGGCTCGCCTGTCCAGGGAGCGCAGGGCTCAGCGCAGTCGCTGACGGTAGCTGATATTACAGCGCTCGAGGCCGTTCCAGTTGTAGAAGCGGTCGCAGCGGAAGCTCAGGCGCGTGGCCAACAGGTGACGGCTGGAGGAAAGAACACGAATACGAGCGTTACGGGTATCACGGCTGAATACTCGGCCGTTCGTAATGTGAAGATTGCGGACGGCGTTTTCATCTCTGAATCCCACGAGCGTTCGCTTGCCAAGGTGGCAGTGCTCGGGCCAGACGTGGTCACGGAGCTCTTTGATGGGGCGAGTCCGGTCGGGAAGAAGATCCGTATCGGCACAGTCGATTTCACGGTGATTGGCGTCACCGTAACTCGTGGAGGTACTGGTTTCGGTAGTTCCGATGACGTGATTTATATCCCGGTTTCGACCGCCCAACAATTCCTGACCGGCAGCCGATATCTTTCCAATATCAATGTTCAGATCCGTTCGGGTGAAGACATGACTGCGGCAGCAGCTGCCGTCCGGTTGGCACTACTTGAAGCACATAGCATTGGCCCAGATGAGACAGCTGATTTCTCCATCTTGAATCAAGCCGATATCGTCGCTACCGCCTCTTCGGTAACAGGGACGTTCACGACGCTCCTTGGTGCGGTTGCTGGGATTTCGCTCGTCGTCGGCGGTATCGGTATCATGAATATGATGCTGACATCGGTCACAGAGCGGACACGCGAGATCGGTCTCCGCAAAGCGATCGGGGCTCGGGGCAAAGAAATCCGGCTTCAGTTTCTTCTCGAGGCTGTCGTACTGACTTTTGCTGGGGGTTTCTTTGGGATTTTCTGGGGCTTCGTAATCTCATCTATCATGAATCGTTACGGTATCGCTGCCGAGATCTCGACGAACTCCATTATTTTGGCCTCCCTGGTATCGGCAGCTATCGGTATCATCTTTGGCTATTATCCGGCGAGTCGGGCGGCTCGTCTGAATCCGATTGAAGCGCTCCGATACGAGTAAGACTGGATGTAATTGCCGATTTCAGAGAGAACAGATAGAGAGCTTCTTTTGAGAGAGATGGTATACTGGAGGCATCTAATCTGTCAGTTTTTAGCTATGTTCGAAGAACCAACCCGTCATTCGATCAAATCAATTGCCGCGCTCCTTATCGCGGTAGCGGCGCTCCTTGCCGCTTTTGAGTACTCGCGTTCGGTTGATAAGACCTATCCGACTCGTACCTTTTCGGCCGATGGCGAAGGGAAGATCGATGTCACGCCGGATGTCGCAAAGTTTTCCGTTTCGGTGGTTACGGATGGCGGAAGGAACGTAGCGGACGTCCAAGCGAAGAATACGGAGAAGATGAATGCGGTAGGCACCTTTCTAAAAGAGGCGGGCGTTTCTGAAGAGGACCTAAAGACCGACGAGTATACGCTCTCGCCGCGGTATGAGTACCCGAACTGTACCGAACTTGCGGTCTGTCCACAGCCGAGCATCAGTGGCTATACGTTGACACAGAGCCTGCGAGTCACGGTCAAGGATACCGCGAAAATTGGTGATCTTCTCTCTGGTGTTGTGGCAAATGGTGCGAACAGCGTTTCACAGGTGGTATTTACTGTCGAGGATGAGGACGAAGCACAGGCGGACGCTCGAAAGGAAGCAATCAAAAAAGCCCAGGAGAAGGCGGCACGCTTGGCAAAAGATGCTGGGTTTGAGATGGGTCGACTCGTGTCGATCTATGAAACCCCGCAGGTCTTTGGTTAT
>CAZCTF010000021.1:0-13576 GCA_964501755.1 uncultured Bdellovibrionales bacterium | reverse complement strand
GTATATTATTCTGCCGCCTGCTTCTTCCTCATATTGTGGTCCTATGGTGCGGGGGACGGCTTCAGTCTTACCTTTTATGGCTTTATAGCATGTGGGGTGGGATGGGCATTCTCGGTACTTACCAAGATGGTGTATGTCGGGATTACACGGAAAGATATTTTAGGTACGGAAAGTGGAAACATTGGCTCATTTATTGGTACCCCATTCGGATATATAGCAAAGCTATTTCGTAAAAATGATCAGCGGCTAGATCTTCAAAAGGTTTCTGTTTTTTTTACCATTATCTTTGTGGCCGCTGTAGCGTTTCTCTATTATCAAGTAAAAATTGAATCAGCATTTTTTTGCACCAAAGATGACGTCATCCGGTCAATCAAGGGGACTGTTTTTATTGAGGGTAGCACAGGTGAGGGGAGTGGCTTTATGATCGCCCCGAATCTTTTTCTGACGAATAATCATGTCGTGAGCTTTAATAAGGATTTAAAAGTAAGCGATTATTATGGGGATACCGTGGGTGCAAGAATAGTAGCTACGGATACCGTGAGAGATCTAGCTATCCTAGAAGCAAGAACGTTACAGTCGACTCAGCTGCAATGGAGAAAAAACCGTATTAAGCAATTAGATGAGGTTTATGCCATTGGTTTCCCTAACGGTGGGAAAAAAGCTACTGTCACCAAGGGAATTATTTCTGCACTGACCATAGATAGCCACAACAGAAATGAATATTTTCAGATCGACGCGGCCCTCAATCCAGGAAATTCAGGGGGGCCATTACTTGATCAATGCGGAAATGTTGTTGGTATTAATACCGGATCCATGCACGATGCGCAGAATGTAGGATTTGCCATACGAGCAGAGCAAGTAGAAGTACGTATTGCAGAGATGCTGGAAAAACAAAAACTCGCTTCAAGTGAGGAAATGAAAAATAATTATCCCAGTGACCAAGCTGAGGTAGTAGCCAAATATTATGATACGCTTAGCGTCGGTTTACTTGATGATGCGTATGATTTTTATGCAGTAGACCGGAAAGAAAAAATCCCTTTTGATAATTGGAAAATGGGATTTGAACAAACGTACTTCATTACCTTGAGAAGGGTGGAAGTCACCGCTGATCCGAACGTAGTTTACGCCTCCTTTACTGTCACTGATTACGGTGATGAGCCATATACTTTTTTAACGAAAGAATTCAGAGGACAATGGTGGCTTGTACGTGAGAATGGACTCTGGAAATTGAACGAATCGCAGATAAGAGAAGTGCCTCCCGAGCTATGACCTCGGGATCATGAAACGCCTCCTCCCACTCAAAGGTTCAAAAGCTTGCCAAAAGGATATAGCGTTCGTGTTTAAACAAAGCGGCCTTTACTGAATTCGCCAGGCGGTGGTGGCTCCCTTTTCTGAAACGAGTACTTCAGAGCCGTCGGATGAGACGGCGATTGTCTCTGCCCCGCCAAATGATTCGTGGTAGTACTGCCCGATGAGTGTGCCGGTGGCTGACCAGCGGATGATACGCTTTGCTCCTCGGTCGAGAGCAATGATGTCGCCGGAGCGGGTATCAAAGGCGAGTGCATTCATTGAAGCTGGTGCAAGTGGCCCGGTGAAACCGGTACCGGTATTTCGGCCCCGGGTGTATAGCGCTGGCGTACCAGAAGCATCGACGAGGATGATGCTCTCGTAGACAGCAAATGCGGGCGAAGCGCTTGCACCGATTGACTCCTTGGACCAGGTAGTCGCGGCTCCAAAGCCGCCCTCGGCTCGCGGGAAGCGATAGATGACGGCTGCTTTTTGGTCGAGGACATACAGGTAAGTGAGGTAGGATCCGATGGCGGATACCTCGGCCCCGGAAGGGATTGGAAGCGTGTTCTTCTCAAACTTTTTCGTGATAGCGCTCCAGAGATAGAGCGTGCCAGACTCACCGATGACAAAAATTGCATCGAGATCGTCCATGCCGGCTGCAAGGCGAAGTGTTTCGGGAGTCGTGATGGATTCCTGAGTCTTCAGATTGATAATAGCCCTCTCTGTGACGACGAACGTGATTTCGTTGACAGTGGCGAGAGCAATGGAGCGGGAATTATTGGCCGGAAAGAGGAGGCGATTGCCGGAAAGGAGCGTAGCGAGGGGTTCATCGGCTGGAGGAAAAATCGGTGCTGCTACGGTTGCTTCAACTGGTGGCAGAACATCCTGAGGGATGGGCGCTTCTGTTCCGGTCCGTACGATGGCAATAACCCCTACCGTGGCGATCGCGCCCATTACTCCGATGACAGACCATTTCTCCTTGGGGGAAAGGGTTCGCCAGAAACCAGCGAGCCAGGTGACGACAAAGACTGTGGCCTGTCGTATCTGACCCGCGATGTTCTGACCCACGTCACTTATTCGTTTGGCGGAAGTGTCGAAGATAGGCCGCAGGTGTGACAAGCGCTTGCCGATCTCATTCAGGCGCTCCTTCGTCTCCGTACCGAGGGTTATTTCTGGTCGAGCTTCACGCTGGAAGAAACGGCGTACGCGCTCGGAGGATGGCTCGAGAGGCTCTGATATCTCGGGACTGGTATGTACCGGATCTGCGTACTGTATTGGCGGTTCAACGGTATCGGGAATTTCTGGTGCGGGCGTAGATTGTGTTGCGTGTAGCGCAGCTTCGGCCGCCTGGAGGCGCTCGGCCTCCTCCCTGGCGCGGCGTTTTGTTTCGCGACGCTCCTCAAGCGTCCGTTTCAGGCTGCGGGTCTTGCGCGCGAGTGATCGCTGGGCGAGCGAGACCCGGGCACCAAGGGCTTCAAAAGCGAGCGTACTTTCTTTACCGATCCGCCGTGAAGCTTTTCGTGAAACGATACTCCAGGCACGCAGTCTCGTTTCGAGACCGTGCTGAAAAAGAGTCCAGCGTTCCCTCCAGGGATTACCGATTGGCTCGAATGTTTCGTTAGGGGAAGCCTGAACGTAGATATGTCCGGTTTTTTGATCCGTGTACTCCTCCCGTTTCTCAACGGCAGGAGCCGCATCGATTGTGGCTTTGACCGACTGCTTGGCCTCGCGGGCCGCGTTAAATGGCACATCACTCCATACATTGTCGAGTGTCGGACTTGGCTTTGTGGGAGCAGGTTTAGTCCGTTCCGTCCGCTGCAGTTCGACGGGAGCAGAACAGGTGATGAGCGCAACGGCCGCAACTGGGAGCTCATTTATGAGGGCTGTGCGGAGAAATTGCTCGAAACCGGCTGGTCCGAGGCGGTTCAGGCTACGCCTGAGGTCTTCAGGTGAAAACAATGACCAGATAGATGGAGAGAGGGCAAAAACGAGGTCGCCGTCAAAGAGCTCGCCACTGGAGACCTCAGTAAAGGTCTTGAGGGGGTGGGGCTCGCTCTCAGTATCAGCCAGTCCTTCGCTGATTGATCGGAGCGCTTCTTCCCGAGCGAGATAGATTTCGCCCTCGCCGGTTACTGAGAAGTTGAGCGCGTTGTGGCTGACTGCTCCGAGGGCACCGTGGAGATGCCCGAGCCAAGAAACGTTGCCATGCTTCACGATTTCAGCGAGCGCGACGTTAATCTTGTGGAGCGCGGCCTCGAAGCTTTCGACCGGGCTGCGGCGGGGATTGGCAAAGTATTCCTTCTTGGCGACCGACGCGAGAAAGTTCACGATGTAGGCAGCATCCTGGTCATGGATCTCGACTTCGAAAAAACCAAAAAGCGTCCCGAGGGCAGAACCCGCGATATTGTCGCTCGCGTAGTGGAAGGCGATGATGTACGGTTCCTGGGAACGGCCGCTTCCTACGACGATTTCTCTAAAGTGTTTCTCGAGCGGGGCCGGAGCAGTCTTGCCCGACCGGCTGTCGGTGCGTGAGCGCATACCCTATAGTATACCACAATCCTGTCGGTAAAAGTGCCTTTTTGTCCCTCAATCAAGCCTCAAAGATTAAAAATAAGCTTTGACTTTTTCATTTTCCGTTCGTATACTGGGGCTATCGCACCTAACTTGTGTAATGGCTGATTTTCCCTTATGTCTGTTGCGCTCTTCGAAGCGCTCTTCGGATCCCGCCCAAGAGCCCGTCTCATCCGTTTCTTTACCATGAATCCCGAAGCTGAATTCTCGGTCACCGATATATCTGACCGGACATTCCTCTCTCGGAGCGATGTTCTGCGTGAGGTGAAGCGTCTTGCCAAGATGAAGTTTGTGACAGAGAAGTCCCGCCAGGGGAAGAAAGTATATGTAAGTAATACCGATTTCCCGTTCTACCTCGAGATGAAGACGCTTGTCTCGAAACTGAATGTGAACGCTCAGTCCCAAGTCTTCCGTAAACTGAAGACCGTCGGCGAGGTAAAGCTGATCCTTATCAGCGGACTTTTTCTGAATTACCCAAAGGCGAAGGTGGATATGGTGCTGGTCGTGAACAATATCAACCGTGCCAAGCTCCGCCAGGCGATCAGCTATCTGGAGGCCGAGGTTGGAAAGGAAATCCGTTTTGTCCTCATGAATAGCGAAGAGCTGCACTATCGACTCAATATGCTTGACCGATTCTTCATCGAATTCCTGGAGGGACCCTACGAAGAAGTCGTGAACAAGGTGGCCGAACTGAAGCGGTTCATCGCTGGAATGCGAAAATAATGGGTGTCGGCCCCTGTATTACTGACACTCCGTTTGGAGAAAGGTATCGAATGCGCACTTTTCTCACTCACTACATTTGGTAATAAGCCATGGATTCTTCGGTTATCATCATTGTCGCTGCTGCGCTCCTTATCGGAGGGGGAGTGGTTTGGGCGACCTCTTTTTTCCAGGCCCGGTTTCACTCGCTCGATGAGAAGCGTTCAACGCTCGAACATCAGGTTTCGGATCTCAGCCAGGGGATGCGTCAGGATATGCATCAGTTTTCGACGACGCTCTTCCAAGAGTTCCACAACATGCAGGCGACCTTGGACAAGCGTCTGAACGACAATACCGAGCGGCTCGATAAGCGGCTCAATGATGCCGGACGGCAATTCCTTGACGTTCGGGAGCGGCTCGCCGAGATGGGCAAGACGAATGAGCAGATTCTCGAAGTGACCAAGGATGTCGCGTCGCTTCAGGATATCCTGAAGGCACCGAAGATTCGCGGCGGATTCGGTGAGGCGATGCTCGGTGATATCTTGTCCCAGATGCTACCGGCTGATTGCTATGTCCTTCAGCATATGTTCAAAACCGGGGAGACGGTCGACGCGCTCATCACGCTCCGGGGCGGATCGATCAGTGTTGACTCGAAATTTCCGCTCGAAAATTTCAAGCGGGTCATTTCTCTCGAAAACGAAGCTGACCGGTTGTCAGCACGACGACAATTCATCGCCGATGTGAAGAAGCATATTGATGCGATTTCGGCTAAGTATATCCTCCCGAGCGAAGGGACGCTCGACTGGGCGCTCATGTATATCCCGGCCGAAAACGTTTATTACGAGATCATTATCAAGGATGAAGACCATCAAGATCTCTATGAGTACTTCAACAAGAAGCGCGTGATTCCGGTTTCGCCGAATTCGTTTTACGCATACCTGAAGACGATTATGTTCGGACTCCAAGGGATGCAGATTGAGAAGCGCGCCAAGGAAATGTTCGTTCAGCTCGAACGGCTCGGGCAAGATTTCGGGAAATTCAACGAGGAATTCGAACTTGTTGGAAAGCACCTGGGGAACGCCAACAAGAAGTACGAAGATGCCGAGAAGCGTCTCTTGCGGCTCGGCGATCAGATGGAACGGACGCGTCTCACAGCGCCGGAAGAGGAGCGCTCCCTTAGCGTGGCGAAAGATACATCAATCGACGTATGACCGAAATGGAACTAGTTTCACCGACAGAAACGTTGTACCGCGAGAGCCGAATCTGGATTTGGCGCTCAGGGATAATCATTCAGGCAGGGATTTTTGGTGTCGTTGCGTTTTTCATTCGGCCTTCGGCTGACCCATTCATTCTTCGATACAATGCGTTTTTTGGGGTCGATTTGCTCGGGACGTGGTGGCAAGCCTATCTGGTACCGGGTGTCAGCCTGGTATTTTTTCTGGGAAATCTTTCTATTGCAGCTTTCTTGGCTTATCGCTCGGCATACCTTGCGGCAGTCGTTCTTTCCTATGGAGCCTTGCTTATCACTTTATCAGAAGTGATAGCAATGGCGGCGATTGTCTCTATCAATTCCTGATTTCTGGGTATGGGTCATGGGCCAATTTTCTATCTTGCCCCTTGGGCGGCGGCACTCCTCTTGACGCTATCGGCGTTTTCTTTAATCACCCACATCCCGATATTCAAACGCCCGATCATTCGGCAGGAAGTGGGCCGTGAAACTCGTTTTCCTCGATACTATCGGTTCGGTGGAATAAC
The DNA here is from genome assembly GCA_964501755.1 of uncultured Bdellovibrionales bacterium. Classification (GTDB taxonomy): domain Bacteria; phylum Patescibacteriota; class Minisyncoccia; order Moranbacterales; family UBA1568; genus SSEF01. The sequence continues at coordinate 7,261 of CAZCTF010000021.1, read as the reverse complement.
TCTGGCTATTCTCTTTCTGATGCTCCTCGTTGGTGACATGCGTCTTGAGTGGAGCGCTCCTTTCGTGGCGCTCTGTATCGGTTCGCTGGCTATTATCGCGTTCTCATTTGCAGATGATATCGGTCATGTCGCATGGCCGTGGCATTTGTCCTTTCAGGTACTGTTGGGCACCCTCGTTTTCTCCTCAGGGATGCGGCTTGATGTTCGGTCCTATTTTCAGGGTGTGTCGGGCGATTGGCCGACAACCCTCAGTCTCATCGGTATCATTCTCTGGGTTGTTCTCATCATGAATGCACTCAACTGGGTTGATGGGATAGACGGTCTCATGCCGGGCATCGCAGCGTCCTCTTTCGCGACGATTTTCATGTTGGCACTCCGACCAGAAGTAAATCAGCCCGCGATTGCTATTCTCTCGATGATGCTCCTTGGTCTTTCACTTGGCCTTTTATTTTTTAATTGGCATCCGGCCAAGATACTGGCTGGAACCGGCGGGGCGTATTTTTTCGGATTCGCACTCGCAACACTCGCGATTTATGCGGGAACAAAAGTTGCGACGTTGCTCATAGTGCTGGCCATTCCCGTTTTTGACGCAGCTTTTGTTCTCGCCCGTCGATTAGCAGGGGGGCGCTCGCCGTTTCTGCCGGATGAAGCCCACCTGCATCATCTCCTGTTAGCTCGTGGTTGGCATCCAGCCGTAATCGCGTCAACATATCTTTTCTGTACAGCCCTGCTCGGGCTCCTGGCGGTCGCACTCCAGGACGAAAGCAAGATATTTGTATTTACTCTTGTGGGGTTGTCCCTTGCTATCGCGACGCTTTCGCTCCACTGGTCACTTCGTGATACATCAAGTACCCACCGTTCGCTATGAATGTTTTCCTCCCAATTCAGCTCAGGATAGCGTATTTGGTCATTATAGTCGCTTTTCTTGGAGTGCTTTTTCTACAGACGAGAATAGTATCAACGATCAATCCAAAAAGCGGAGCGCTGCCGACGCACACATTCACATTCGGAGATATTTGGCCGATCGATGTGGTGTATACGGATGAGCTTCGTTCACTCGGTCTCGGGCAACGTGATAGTTATCCGGATGGCCGTGGCATGCTGTTTCTCTTCGATGCCCCATACCCGTATGGTTTTTGGATGAAAGGTATGCGCTTTCCACTTGATATGGTCTTCCTCTCCCGCGGCAAAATCGTTTTCATCGAGCGTGGCATCCAGCCCGAGGATGAGCGGATTATCGCTCCGCCGGTACCAGTTGATCAGGTGATCGAATTTAATGCTGGCGGTGCTGATAGTCTCTCGGTAGGTGGCCGAATTTGGTACTGGCGTGGCTTTTGAGGGGAGCAATCTCTGATAAAAAATCCAAAAACCCCGGGGTCCGGGGTTTTTGGTGCAATTGCGGAAAGTACAGCAGTACTGCTTTATTCTGACGGAACGGATTGCTTACGAGCGGTAGGCTGCGACGCGGCTCGAGTACTTCTTCAAGTTCTGGAGCTGTTTGTCGGAGAGCTGTTTCGAGTGGTCGATCGCCTGGCGGATCATGTCCTTGGAGAATTCCGCGGACTGGCCAACGGCGAGCGGGCCACGGTTGCTGAGTTGCTTCCTGAGGTAGTCTTCGACGTAGACTTTGTGTTCACCAGTCAGTGATGAATCCGGAGACTTTTCGAGGTAGTTTGCGAGAGCACGGCGGGCGAGATGGGTTGTTCCATCGCCTTTCGTGGCGGTCTCAATAAACGATCCTTCGGTCTCCTTGCTGAGCTCTTTCGGAGCAGTCACGGTCTTCGACGGGTCATTGGCCTTCATATCGACTACCTTGTTCGAATCTATCGTTTCAGATTCGGTTGCGACAGTCATGTCATCGGTACCATCGACGGTCTCGTCCGCACGCTGCGAGTAGGAGTAAATGCCGAGTGCGATCGCTGCTACGATAAAGAAGCTGACGATGACGCGGAGATTTTCCTGGAGCCAGGCTTTCGCCTGATCAGTGACACGTTCTTCTTCGTTCAGGTTCATGTTTTCATCCATAAGAGTCACCTCTCTTCCTAGCTTTACCCCCACACCAATTCCAGCAAGGCCGCCAGTAACGAACCATTAATTCGAAATCGATGAAGCAGGTGCTTCATCATCAGGTGTTGGGATTTCCCTGAATTGGTGTGGGGGTTTACAGATTATCTTGTGAATGTGCCGCTTACGTTGAAGCTCCAATGGGAGCCCTTTTCCAGGAGAAAAGAGCCTCATTCGCCCATTTCTTTCCTCATAGTACGGCCGGTCGATGGGGGTGTCAATCTGGACAAAAAACAGACTTTTCAGCTTAATGAAGCCTGAAAATGGTGTTTTACTTGATCGGATCGTCTGAGCAATCAGGATATTCAATCGCAGTGAGTCGGTATTTTTTACTCAGAAGAAAGCGGAGACACGAATTGTGTTTTATGTGTCGAACATATTTCTATTATGCTCGATTGAGTGTGCGAGAGTCTTACTGATACACAGAGACTACAAATGTAAAGAGAAAATTTATTCTCGTTATAACGAATAGCTCAAAAATATTTTTTCAGTAAGTAAAAAATGACAGTGTTGTTATTGTTGTGCGCGATGCTCTTGACATTTGCTCTATGCAAACTTTTCGAAAGGAGTATAATAATGATGTGTGAAACGTCACACGTGCGTGAAACAAAATTGTTTCACAAACAAAGAGAAAAATAACATCGTGACCGTAAACATACGGAAACGAAAACAAAATTTTGGAAGGAGGTGACCTATCATGGCAACAAAGAAAAAGAAAGTAGCCAAGAAGAAGAAGGTGACCAAGAAGAAGGCCGCTAAGAAGTCCTCGAAGCGCCGCGCCTAATTGGCACGTTTCACTTCTTACAAAAGCCCCGCTTACGCGGGGTTTTTGTTTTGTTCGTTTTCGATTACGCCGATAACGAGGCGAGATTTTCCGGCAAGATCAGGGATGACTGCCAGTGAGGAAAGTGCAGAGATATCAGCGAAGAGGGAGGGGAGCTTTCTTGTCTGTTCGGGGCTTATTTCAAGGAAAAAATTGATTTTTACTCCGGCTGTATTGATAGTGCGGAGCTCATCCATAAGGCGACGATAGTGATCGAGTCCGTCTTTACCCGAAAGGAGGGCGCTCTTTGGCTCGTATAGTTTTACGCTCGGTGTCGTAGATCGATAGAGCGCACTCGAAAGATAGGGGAGATTGGCAGCGACGAATACTTCATCGTAGCCCGAAAGTCTCTTCGAGATCCGCGCGAGTAGATCGCTTTTGATGAATTGAATCACGTCGGCGTCATGGCGCCGCGCATTTTTCTGCGCAGTGCGAAGAGCAACCCCCTCGCTATCAACAGCAAACCAAGAAATGTTTTTTTGCACATCCTTTAGAGTAGAAAGAAAAATACTTTCGATGATTGCTCCGCTGCCGGTCCCGACATCAATGACAGCAATTTTTTTTCTTGGTGAGAATGATGTGGTGATGCGATCGATCATGTGCTCAACCATGATCTCGGTCTCCGGTCGCGGGATGAGCACACCGGGACCGACGAAAAAATCACGGCCATAGAATTCGCGGATGCCAATGATGTAAGCGATCGGCTCATGCTTCGCAGCGCGGGTGAGGAAGTTTCGGTAGTGTTTCAGTTCTTGTGTCGAGAGTTTCATCTCGCCATGTGCCATGAGAAAGACCCGGTCCTGACCGACTGTATGGGAAAGTAAAACCTCCCGATCGAGGCGGGGGAGTTGGGGGGCAAGTGCGAGTGCTTTCTTTAGAGTGAAATCCTGCATATCTATGGCTTATTTGAAGCCAATCATTACTATTGACTCAGGTGATAATTTATGCTAATATGTTACTTCGTTCGTTCCCATTTCAACCCGCCAGTATTCTGGCATTACATGGAGTCAATGTGATGAAAAATGGTTTGGTACTGTCCGAAGAAGCACAGACATTCTGCCGAGAACACGGGGTGACCGAGGATGAATTCCTCAGACTCTGCCCCGGACCACTCAACCCGATTTGGGTCGAGCGACATCAGGCGTACCTGGCGGCGGTGAGACTCCCGGAATTTCGGCGGAAGATGTCGGCCTGGGTTGCCATGGTGAGCGTTGCCGCCTGGTTTGGAATCCCATACTTCTTCCTTTCTGAGGAGCAAAGGAATCAACCGCCGGGGCTCTGGTTCTGGGTCTTGTCAACAATGACCCTCGCCCTGGTGGGTCTCTATGGCTACTTTGCCATAACGAAATGGAGTCTTGACATGGCTCACGATGTTCCCGCCCACGACATCCCGCATGATCCCAATATGGGTTGAATTCCCCAAGGCAGTTTCGCAAACGCGGAGCTGCCTTGAATCATTTATATACGAACTGCTAACTATTTTAGGCGGCTTTTTTCCCCCCGGCTTCGAGTTTCAGTCGCATATCCTCGGTCTCGAGGAGGTCGAGGATGGGGCCGAGGCCGCCGGCGAGGATACCGGGGATATTGCTCCAGTTTTCCTTGATCCGGTGATCCGTGACGCGGTCCTGGGGGAAATTGTAAGTGCGGATCTTCTCGCTCCGGTCGCCGGTACCGATCTGGTCCTTTCTGGCATCACCCTGCTCTTTGCGCTGGCGCTCCTCCTCCTGTTCCCAGAGTCGGGCGCGCAGCACCTTCATCGCTTTCTCGCGGTTCTTGATTTGCGACTTTTCGTCTTGGCAACTCACGACGAGGCCGGTCGGGAGATGGGTGATACGGACCGCGCTATAAGTCGTGTTCACTGACTGCCCCCCTGGGCCGGATGAACAGAACGTATCGATGCGGAGGTCTTCTGGCCGGACGACGATTTCGATGTCGTCGACTTGGGGCAGGACGGCAACCGTCACGGTTGAAGTGTGGACGCGGCCCATTTTTTCTGTTTCCGGGATCCGTTGGACACGGTGGACGCCGGATTCGTACTTGAATTTCTGATAGACCGAAGTATCGCTTCGGCCGCGATTCACTTCGAAAGTGACTTCCTTGTAGCCGCCGACTTCACTGGCATGACTATCGAGGAGCGTGGTAGCCCATCCCATGAGCTCGGCATAGCGGGCATACATCCGGAAGAGCTCGGCCGCGAAAAGGCTCGCCTCGTCACCACCCGCGCCAGCCCGGATTTCCACGATGATGTCTTTCGTGTCGTTTTTGTCTTTGGGGAGCAGGAGTCGCTTCAATTCGGTCTCAACAGATTCTTTTTCGGCCGCGAGTGCGATATTTTCTTCGAACGCCATTGATTTCAGCTCATCATCGTTCTCAGTCTGGGTGATCTCGGCATTATCCCGGAGACTTTTCTCGATTGTCCGAAGCCGATTGATCCGTTCCATGATGATTTCGAGTTCGGCTTTGCGTCGACCGAGAGTCATGAGCTTTTCGGGCGAGCTTAAAGTCGCCGGTGCGGATAATTCCGCGTCAACTTGTGTCATTTCGGTCTCAATTTTGGCAATCAGATCTTGCATAGAATTGGTATCATCCAGCTGTGGCTAGGCTAACGTTCTTATGAACAAAAAACAATCCCCAGCGAGGATTGTTTCAGTTTCAGGACTATTGAAGCTAAGCGGACGGCTTTGCCTTGGTCTCTTTCTTGACAGCCTCTTTCTTCTCCGTTTCGGCCTTGGTGGCGCGCTTCTTTTTCACTTCGGTATGTGCGGCCTTCGTCTTCTCGACGCGCTCAGCGAGCTTCTTGAAACGGTCAACGCGGCCGCCAGCATCGACGAACTTCTTCTTGCCCGTATAGAACGGATGACACTGCGAGCAGATTTCCGTATTGATGACGGAGTTGGTCGAGCCCGTGACGAGTTTGTTGCCGCAGACGCAGGTGACTTGGACTTTTTCGTGATAGGTTGGGTGGATGCCGATCTTCATAGAGGTCGAGAGAAATATGTACAGCGGAGTCTATCATGCGACTTGAAAATTGACAAGTCTCGCTTCCTCACGTATTCTAGGAGCGCTTTGCTACGGCCCCGAGCGGGTCAGTATGCGAATCACACATATCCGTCAGAGCGCCCATTCCTGTCCCTCCCTTGCCGAGCAAGAGCGGGATCAGGGCGAAACTTTTCCTGAGGATAGAGGTAAATTCATTAAGGATAAAGCATATGTCAGATGTGACAGCGGCCCCCAAGGCCGATGCCCCTCTCGTTCTCGAAGGGGCGGCGGAGTATTTCGCCGAGTTCGATTTCAGTCGCGTGGATGATTCCCTTGAGAGTCTCCTCAAAGCCGGTGTTCATTTCGGTCACCTAAAGAGCCGTCGCCATCCTCGGATGGAGCCGTATATCTTTACGACCCGGAAGAATATCAACATCCTCAATCTGGAGAAGACGAAAGAGTGCTTGGACCGCGCGTCTGAGTTTCTCGCGGGTGTTGCCAAGAGCGGCAAACCTGTCCTCTTTGTCGGCGTGAAGAAACAGACACATGACGCCGTGAAGTCCTTGGCCAAGCGGATCAACATGCCGTATGTCGTCGACCGCTGGCTCGGCGGAACTCTGACCAACTATGGCCAGATCCGCGGTCGTGCGAAGTATCTCGTCGAGAATGAAGCGCTCTTTGAAGCTGGCGAGTTCAAGAAGTACACCAAGCTTGAGCAGCAGAAGAAGCAGGAGGAGCTCGAGAAGCTTGAGCACAAGGTTGGTGGTCTCCGCACGATGCAGGAGCTTCCAGGCGCGATCGTCATCGCTGATGCCAAGGAGGCCGGGCTTGTGATCAAGGAAGCTACGCGCCTCGGCGTCCCACTCGTGGCGATCGTCGACACGAATGCTGACCCGGGCTCGATCGACTATCCGGTTCCAGGGAATGATGATGCCCTCTCATCGCTCCGTCTCCTCCTTGGCCTCCTCGGCCGGGCGGTCGAGCGCGGAACGACCGAAAAGGCTGCACAAAAGGCCGCGGTTGCCGAAAAGAAGGCGTAATTTCCGGGTTTTCCTGTTTTCTTCTAGAATAAAAATAGAGTTGCACTTATGAGCACCATGGAACAAGTCAAAGCCCTCCGTGAGAAGACTGGTGGAGGCATCGTCGAAGTGAAGAAAGCACTCGATGAAGCGAACGGCGATGAAGTCAAGGCGATCGAGATTCTCAAGAAGCGCGGCGAGGCAAAGGCGCTGAAAAAGACGGATCGGGCCGCCGGTGAGGGGATTGTCGTTTCGTACATCCACTCGAATCAGCGCGTTGGTACGCTCCTCACCCTTCTCTCAGAGACCGACTTCGTCGCCCGGAACAGCGAATTCCAAGAACTTGCTCATGATCTCGCGATGCATGTGACGGCGA
>CAZCTF010000020.1:3475-13690 GCA_964501755.1 uncultured Bdellovibrionales bacterium | reverse complement strand
GCGAAATTCGAGGGCGTCTATGAGTCCGTCAGAGAAAATAAAGAGCACATTATCGAAGAATTGAATCGAGAGGAAGAAAGATTCCGCAATACTTTAAGCAATGCACTTAAAGAGTTTGAAAAGCGTTCGAAGAAGGGTTTTCTGAATGATCAGGATCACTTTGATCTATTCACGACCCATGGACTCCCGATTGAGCTAACGCTCGAGATATCAAAGGAACGAGGCATTAAAAACATTGCAGAGATGTCCGTAACCATGGAAGGGTCTAGTTCTCTGGAGGCAAATCTAGAAGCGAAAATGAAAGCTCACCAAGATCTCTCACGAACAGCGGCGGCCGGGAAATTCAAGGGTGGTCTGGCGGATCATAGCCCCAAGGTGACGGCCTACCATACCGCGACGCACCTCATGCTGGCGGCGCTCCGCAAAGAACTCGGGTCGGATGTCCATCAGGCCGGATCGAATATCACCGAGGAGCGCACCCGTTTCGACTTCACTTATCCGGAGAAGGTTCCGCGCGAGACTCTCGATCGGGTCGAGGCCTCTGTGAACGGAGCAATCGCAGCAGGAGCAGTTGTGACAACGACTGTTATGGAAAAAGAGGCAGCCAAAGCCGCCGGTGTCGAGGGAAGTTTTTGGGAGAAATATCCGGAAAAGGTGACCGTCTATCAGGTGAAAGGACTGAACGGTACCATCTATTCTCAGGAGCTTTGCGGTGGTCCGCACGTCGCTACGACCGCGGATATCGCCGCTTTTGGCCGCTTCCGTATCACCAAAGAAGAGGCTTCCTCCGCTGGTGTCCGTCGGGTGAAGGCCGTGCTCGAATAGTCCGGCCGGAAGGTTGACAATGGCCCAAACTCGGGCTATACTCAGGCAGTATCAATTTTTACGCGAGTCTATGATCGCCGTTATCCAAACCGGGGGGAAGCAGTACAAAGTCGTCGAGGGCGATGTCGTCAAAGTCGAAAAACTCGAGGCCGAGCCCGGCAACGTCGTGAAATTCGAGACGCTCTTTACAGGCGATGACTCCGCAGTCACGATCGGCGCCCCGGCGCTCAAGACCCATGTCGAGGGTAAAGTGGTCGCCCATGGTCGTCATGAGAAGGTTACTGGCATCCGCCACAAGGCCAAGAAGCGCGAGATGACCCGTTACGGCCACAAACAACACTATACTGCTGTCGAGATCACGAAGATCTCCGCCTAAAGAAAAAACCGCCCGGGAAGGCGGTTTTTGCATACTCTTTTTCGTCAGCTCAGGGTCTTCCGGTTTTCGAGTGATGACGAGAGGGTGAGTTCGTCAGCATACTCGATATCGCCGCCGGTTGCCATGCCACGGGCAATACGGGTCACTTTCACAGGAAGGTCGGCCAACTTGGTCCGGAGGAAATAGGCAGTCATATCGCCTTCGGTCGTTGGATTAGTAGCGAGGATGACTTCTTCGACTGATGAATCGGCGATACGGTTTTTCAGCTCGATGACGCGGAGGGCGTTCTCCTCCTTGCCAGAATCCAGGACGCCGCCCAGGACATGATACAGACCGTGATAGCTTCCAGTGCGTTCGATAGCGATAACATCGAGCGGTTCTTCGACGACACAGATGGTTGTATGATCGCGTGACCCGTCGCTACAGAAGCCGCAAAGCTCGGACTCGGAGATGTAAAAGCATTCCCGGCAGCTCAAAAGGTGCTTCAGTCCCTCGAGGCTTTCGGCAAAGGCGATAAGTTTTTCCTCATCCTGTTTGAAGAGATACAAAACGAGCCGCTCAGCCATCTTTGGTCCGATAGAGGGGAGACTGGAAAAATGAGCGATGAGCGATTCGAAAGCTTTTGGATAACGCATACGTAGGAGTGCAGTATCTTTCTTCTAATAATACCTTATTCCGAGAGCGGCGCATGAGTTCGCTCGAGCGATTTGAAGCTAGTTGCATTGTCCTCGAAGTAGAGCGAAACCTGCCCCACCGGACCATTACGGTGCTTGGCGACGATGATGTCGACGATATTTTTGTTCGGGGTGTCGGGACGGACACGGTCCTCGCGATAGAGAAACATGACGACGTCGGCATCCTGCTCGATGGAACCGGATTCGCGGAGGTCGGAGAGCTTCGGGCGCTGATCAGGGCGGGATTCGATACCACGGGAGAGCTGGGAGAGGGCGATAACCGGGATATTGAGCTCGCGCGCGAGCTGCTTCAGTCCGCGGGAGATTTCCGAGATTTCCTGGACGCGGTTGTCGCCCGAGCGCGAACGGCCCTCCATCAGCTGGAGATAGTCGATGATGATGAGTCCGAGCTTGTGTTCGGCCTGGAGGCGGCGCGCCATGGTGCGCATTTCCATAATATTGAGCGACCCGGAATCATCGATGAAGATCGGCGCCTCGGAGAGGACGCCCATCGCATCGGAAAGCTTTTCGAAATCATTACCCGGGCCCTCGCTGTGGAGCTTGCCGGTACGGAGCCGCCAGAGATCGACGCCAGCCTGTGCGGCGAGCATACGGTCGATGAGTTGATCGGCACCCATTTCAAGCGAGAAGATACCGACGGGAACTTTAGCATAGACGCCAACCTGTCGGGCGATATCGAGCGCAAATGACGTTTTTCCGATAGCGGGACGAGCGGCGATGATGATGAGGTCGGATTTCTGGAGTCCGGCGAGGAGATTGTCGAGATCGGGGAAATGCGTCGGGACACCGCGCATCGTTTGATCATTCTTGTGGAGCTCATCGATACGATCAAATGCGGCCTCGAGGATAGATTTGATCGGGATGAAGTCCTGCTTGATGTATTTCTGAGAGATAGCGAAGAGTTTCTGCTCGGCGTCGTCGAGCACAGCCTGGACGTCTTCAGAATCATCGTAGCCCATCTCGACGATCTGAGAAGCAGCGCCGATCAGACGGCGGAGGAGTGCCTTCTTTTGAACGACTTTCGCGTAGTGGACGATGTTTGATGCCGAAGGGACCGAGTTCACGAGGGACGCAAGATAGCCTGACCCGCCGACAGCCTCGAGTATTTTCTTCTCCTCGAGCCGGTTGGCGAGGGAAAGCACATCAATCGGTTCGCGCTCCTCATAGAGGTCGAGCATCGCTTCGTAGATGCGGTTGTGGTCATCCTTGTAAAAATCACCAACCTTCACGAGATCGGCTACTTTGATGATGGCGTCTTTGTCGAGCATGAGGGAACCCAGTACGGATTGCTCGGCCTCGAGGTTGTGCGGCGGGATGCGTACGTGCTCGGCGGCGATGGATGATTTGGCCATATGAGGAAAGTAATGGAAGTACTTCATTCTATCCGGTATTCGTCCGGGCTTCAATGTTCATAGTTTGTTTATATCTTTTCTCTTTTTACCCTTGACAAAATACCTGAAACATACCAATATACTATCGATCTTTACCAATCTGGAGATTTTCCAATGAACACGCCACTCCCGGAGTTTCTCCGTGGCGTGAAGCCTGGAGAATCCCCACCGAACGACCTCAATCGTCGTTTCATCCTGTTTGAATTCCCACATGAGGAGCTCCTCCCTGACCTCCGCGTCCGCGAATGGAAGGTCAGGAATCGCCTCCCGCAGAACCAGGGTGTTGCTCTCAAGGTGCGCTACTGGGAGGGGAAGAAGTACTCCCATTGGACCAAGCACCCGAAGCGACTCGTCTGGACGGCCAACGATGATGCCTTCGTCGATGTCGACACCGCCACGGTCTTCCCGGACTTCCGGCGCTACAAGCAGTGGTCCCTTCGCGAAGCGGCCAAGCGCGCCGTCAACAAGGATCTCTTCGATTACCGGCGACCGGTGATCCACCCGTTGCTCTATCGCTCGCATGACCCGCATGCGGCGAAACCAACCGGCGAGATCCTCGTCCTCTTCGGCCGGATCGGCGTTTGAAAACGGGTTAGCGACATGTTCGCTCGCCCGTTTTTTCTTTTTTAAACTATTTGAGACTACTGCTTCCGGACGATCTGCCCATCGGGTCCGTCTTCGACGGCATAGCCGAGGTCGGCAATCGCGCTTCGGAGCGCATCCGAACGAGCAAAGTCTTTATTATCACGAGCAGTCTTCCGTTCCTCGAGGAGGGCGGTCACGGATGCGGGCACCTCGGCTTGTTCCGAGACGAGACCGAAGAAGTCAGTGAGCATGGATCGGAAGTGGACAAGGGTGTTCGGGTGGACAGTCGTTTTAGCATCGAGCGCGGTGTTGATGTCTTTGGCGAGCGAAAGTGCGAACGAGAGGGCGAGCGGTGTATTCAGATCGTCTTCGATCGCTGCGATAAATGATTCATAACCCTCGATTGAAAAATCAGCAGCTCCATCTGTTGGGGTTACACGTCCGAGCCTCTCCTCAGCCAAGAGGAGCGATGCGCGATTGGCTTTGGCCTGAGCCAACGCTTCCCAAGTGAAATTCATCTGGCTGCGGTAGTGGGCGCTGAGAAACAGCATACGGAGATCCATGGCTGTATACCCACGTTCGAGGATATCTTCGAGCGTATAGAAATTTCCTTTGGATTTAGACATCTTCATCCCGTCGACGAGGAGGTGTCGCGTGTGCACCCAGTAGTGGGCGAACGGCGCCTCATTGCCGCACTCACTCTGGGCGATCTCGGCTTCGTGATGGGGGAAAATATTGTCCTCACCACCGGTATGGATGTCGATCGTCGTGCCGAGTGTCGCGAGATTCATCGCGCTGCACTCGATGTGCCAGCCAGGGTAGCCGATACCCCAAGGTGAATCCCAGCGCATCAAGTGGCTTTCCGGCGCGCGGAGCCAAAGCGCGAAGTCCCAGGGGTTTTTCTTATCCGGGTGTTCTTCGAGTCGTGCCCCCACCTTTAACTGTTCGAGTGTATTGCCCGAGAGCCGGCCGTAAGCGGCATAGCTCGTTACGTCAAAGAACACATTGCCATTCACGGCATAGGCGTGACCCTTTGCAATGAGGCTTTCGATGAACTGGATCATCTGGGGCACGTACTCGGTCGCTCGTGGTTGTTCGTCAGACGGCAGGATATTGAGCGCGGCCTCAGCCTTCTGGTAGTAGTTAGTATAAAAGGCAGCGATCTCGGCGGGAGTCTTGTGCTCCGCTGCGGCTTTCTTGGCGATCTTGTCCTCGCCGCTATCGCCCTGGGCAACATCATCCGCAGTCAGGTGACCGACATCGGTGATGTTTTTCACGTGCCGGACTGCATAGCCACTCGCCACGAGCGCGCGTCGAAGTGTATCAGCTGCGATATAGGAGCGTAGATTGCCGATATGCACATAATCGTAGACCGTCGGGCCGCAGGTATAGAGCTTCACTCGGGGCGGTTCGAGCGGTGTGAATACTTCTTTTTTCTTTGAGAGGGTGTTGTAGAGAGTCAGCATACGGGAGAATATCGAATCTAGAATGTAGAATATAAGGAAAAACCTGCTAGAACAAGCTTATTCAAGCAACTTCGGCTTTGCCTACATCCTCCTTCGAAATTCTATGTTCTACCTTTAGAGCCAGCGTTTCAGGCGGAAGATAACGACGGTCAAGGCCGAGATGAGGATCATCATCCCGAGATGCCAGTAGAACCCCCCGGCATAGTGTTCGAAGGGGAGATGCGTCGTGTTCATCGACATCGCGTTCGAGTAGACGGTGAGGGGGAGGATGACCGCGGAGAAAATGGTGAGCACCTTCATCGTCTGCTCGAGTTTGTTCGAGAGGAGCGAGTTGTTTGTCGCTTCGAGCGCTTCGATGGTCTCTTTGTTGCTCTCCAGCATGTTCCAGACGCGGATGTTCGTACCAATGAGGTCCTGGAAGTAGACGGCGAGGTCGGTCGGGATGAGCGCGTGCTTGGTAGCGAGGAGACTCTCGATGAGCGATCGCTGCGGCTTGAGCGTCCGGCGGAAATTCAGGATATCGCGTTTGACGAGGGAAATCTCGAACACCATTTCTTTTTCGTGGCCAGCAAAGACCTCGGTCTCGATGCGGTCGATCTTCTCCGAGACATGACGGAGTTTTGGGAAGCAGGAATTGAGGAGAATCTCGAGCAGTCGGTAGACGAGGTGGGCCGGAGTATCCTCCAGATAGAGGCGGCGCTTGCCTTCACTCTTCTCTAGTTCGCCGAAGAACTTGCCAATCTGATAGATCGGATGACGATGAGCGGTGATGAGGTGGCCGTTGGTCAGGATGATATCGAGCTCACCGGCGTAGGTGGTCCGTTCTTTCACGTCAAAGAGCGGAATGTGGATCGAGAAAAACAGGCAGTTCTCGTAGCGGAGTACCTTGGGCTGGTACGTCGGGGTGACGAGCTCCTCGAGGACAATCGGATGGATATTGAAATTCTCGTGGAGATAGGTGACATCGTCTTTGGTCGGCGACTCGAAATCGATCCACGTGAGATTCTTGTGCGTGAGTGTGCGCATTTTGTGTTGGTCTTTGTTTCAGTATAGCAGGGACAGTAGTCTCGACAAGCGGACCCAGATATGGTATCGTCGGACCATGTTCCAAACGCTTGTTTTGGCCCTGATACGGCTCTATCAGCGCACCCTGTCCTTGAATCACGGCCTCTTGGGCCTCATCGTTTCCGAGCGGTACTGCCGCTTTCATCCGACTTGCTCGGAGTACACCTACCAGGCGATTTTCCGCTTTGGTGTCTTCCGAGGAGGCTGGATGGGATTCGCCCGAATCCTGCATTGCCATCCATGGTCCGAAGGAGGCTATGACCCAGTCTGCCACCCTCGGGAGAACGTTAAAAACCTGAAACCAGGAGATCCTACTTTGGCACAGTTCGAAACCGGTCATCCTCAGCACCTCACGCGTGAAAGCCGCGGTGGCCTCGCCTACCGCGTGGGCGACCAGATCGAGGGCCGCCACGCCCCCGTGACGCCGCGGGTGAAGGAGCCCGCGCTCATCCGCCAGAAGCACCCACCCGTGTCCGTCCAAGGCGCGTTGCCGGCCGCCGAGAAGCCCGACAAGATCAAGGTCAAGTGCCGCCAGGCGATCCGCTCCGGTCAGCCCCAGACGATTCCGCTGACCCAGGCCAGGGGCAAGTTCCAGTCCCATCAGCTGAAGTGCCAGAACTGCCAGCACCGCATGCTGTGCGCCACGGCCTGAAGCCAAGTTCTCCCTGACCATGAGGGGCCCTGTCTTCAACGAAGATGGGCCCCTTCAAACTTTCCAAAGGAGATACCCGTGAATCACCATGAACGTCGCCAAGCGGAGCGCGCAGCGCACCGCCAGCTGGCTAGCTTGGGTTCCCGCGTTCCGGTCACGGTCCATTGCCGGATCCGGAACCAGCACATCCCGCTCGGCGAAGCGCTCGCGCTCCATGAACCCGGCAGCGGGCACTGCTTCAGCTGCGGCCGCGGTGGCAACGAGTGCCAGAATCTCGCGAAGCACGCCTCGGATCGGAGGTGACTATGCGTTTCTGGCTCCTTGCCCTCTTCGACGCCATCTTCGCCCTGCCGTGGCGCCGACCGACCCCCGATGAAGTCATCCGTGGGCAAGCCGAGCGTCCGATCCGGCATGGGCCTCTTCATCCGGCCAAGATGATGATGCGTTCCACTCCACGGCGGCCCGACCCCGAGCTCCCGCCGCGACGAGGGACGCATTGACCCGATCCCAAGCCGTTTCCGAGGTCCTGACGAACCATGTTTCGTCCGGACCTTTTTCTTTTTTTCAAAGGAGTACTACCGAATTAGCACTCGCACTTGACGAGTGCTAAATCACTATTTATACTAATGGCATGGATATGAATGACCGCCAACGCGAAGTGCTCGCCGCCGTCGTCGAGCTCTATACCAAAACTGCGCAGCCGGTCGGCTCCGAGGCACTTCTCGAGCGTCATCATTTTCCAGTTTCCTCGGCGACACTCCGAAATGATATGCTCGCACTCGAGGAATTCGGTCTCCTCTATCAGCCGCACACGTCAGCGGGGAGAATCCCGACCGATGCTGGCTACCGCTACTATGTCGAGGAAATGATGGGCGACAAGCCGCTCAGTAAGCGTGACCAGGAGAAACTCCAAGAGGAATTCTTGAAGCTCCAAGCAAAACACGCGCGTACGGTGCGCACCACCGCTCGACTCCTCTCGGTACTTTCGGGTAATCTCGGCGTCTCGGGCATGATTGGCAAAGATGAGATGTACGACTTCGGGATGAAGTCGCTCATGGAGAACCATGAGTTCCGTGAGATGGACGAACTCTGCCGCCTCGTCGAGACGCTCGACACCCTCGATGAGAAGATCGACGTCCTCATGGCAGGACTGAAAGACGGCGAGACCCGCATCTACATCGGCGAAGAAAATCCCGTCGCCGGTATCGAGAACTGTGCCATGGTGGTGTCACCATACCGCGATGAACACGGTGAGCGCGGTATCCTCGCTATCATCGGTCCGAAACGGATGGAATACGCGAAGAACAAGTCGCTCATCGAACATATGAAGAAACTCCTCTCGTCATCCCTCGTCATCGTCATCACTACGCAGTCACCGCTATGGTAACGGTCGCACCCGAGGAGACAGAAAAACGAGACGAACCGGAAAACGAACGACCGCTGACCGAAGCCGAACGACAAGAACTTTTCGAAGCCGCCAAAAGCGCCATCACTCGAACCTCATAATCAAACAACACCTATGACTGACAAAAAAGAACAAGACATCGCCGAGCTCCCGACTGAGGAAGTCGTGACCGAAGGGACGGAAACACCGGAAATAGTCGAGACCGAAACCGATCATGCGGCTTTAGCCACGGAGTACCTCGATGATCTGAAACGGGTGCAGGCGGATTTCGAGAACTACAAGAAGCGGGTGAAGAACGATGAACGCGAGCTCTACGGCCATCTGTCGGCTCAGATCGTCACCGAGCTCATCCCAGTTCTCGACAACCTCCATGCCGCCATCGGTCACGTCCCACCGGAAGCCGCCGGCAGTCCTTGGGTGACGGGCATCACCTATATCGAGAAGCAATTCGAGGATGTTCTCCGGAATTACGGCGTTGAGCCGATGGATGTGAAGCCGGGGGATGCGTTCGACCCGACCCATCACGAGGCCCTCGACCACAAGACGACCGAGGGTGAAGATAGCAAAGAGTTAAAAATCGAAAAGATCGTTCAGAAAGGCTACCAGATCAAAGGCAAACTGGTGCGACCAGCGAAAGTCATCGTTTCCTAAGCCATCGAACAGAAAAAGAAACCTAATCAAGAAAGGAGGTGAGAACCATATGACACGCCATCTCATACCATTTCCGACGAACGATCTCAGCCGACTCATCGGCGATTCGTTCTTCACCGAGAACGATTTCTATCCGGCGCTCGACGTCTACCAGGACAAGGACAACGTCGTTGCAGAACTCGCGATTCCGGCGATCGATCCGAAGCGGGTGGACATCACCATCGAAAACGATGTTCTGACCGTCTCCGGTACGAACGAGAGCAAGCAGGAAGTAAAGCGTGAGGACTATTACCGCAAGGAAGTTCGCACCGGTAGCTTCTCCCGCTCTATCGTCCTCCCGATGGCCGTGAAGGGGAATGACGCCCAAGCCACATACGACAAGGGTGTTCTCACCATCACGATGCCCAAGGAGGAATCCGTGAAGCCGAAGAAGATCGCCGTTCAGGTCTCGGATGCTCAGTAAGAGCCTCGCGCTCGGCCGCCTCAGTCTGGGGCGGCTCATGAGCGAGGTTCGCTCGGACAGCGAAAGAAACCGTCAGTAAGGTAATCAATGGTAACTAAGCTAAGTACAAACATATGGCAAAGATACTCGGTATCGATCTCGGCACGACGAACTCGGCCATGGCCTTCGTCGAAGGCGGCACCCCTAGTGTTATCGAAAACAAGGAAGGCAATCGCACCACGCCCAGTATGGTCGCGATGTCAAAGACGAATGAGCGCCTGGTGGGCCTCCTCGCCAAGCGTCAGTCCGTCACGAACCCGGAGAACACGCTGTTTTCCGTGAAGCGTCTCATCGGCCGTCACTTCAATGACGACGAAGTGAAGCGCGACATGAAGACGCTTCCCTACAAGATCGTCCAGGCCGGCGAAGGCGTGAAGATCGTCATGGGCGGCAAGGAATACAGCCCGCAGGAACTCAGCGCGATGGTTTTGGCCAAATTGAAGGCCGACGCTGAGGAAAAACTCGGAGAGAAGATCACCGACGCGGTCATCACCGTCCCGGCGTACTTCGACGACTCCCAGCGCAAGGCAACCAAGGAAGCCGGTGAGATCGCGGGCTTCAATGTCCGCCGCATCATCAATGAACCGACCGCAGCTGCGCTC
>CAZCTF010000020.1:0-3465 GCA_964501755.1 uncultured Bdellovibrionales bacterium | reverse complement strand
GAGAAAATCGCCGTCTATGACCTCGGTGGCGGTACGTTCGACATCTCCATCCTGGAAGTCTCCGAGGACACTGTCGAAGTGAAGTCGACCAATGGCGACACCCATCTCGGTGGCGATGACTTCGACCAGCGCGTCATCCACTGGATCCTCGATGAGTTCAAGAAGCAAGAAGGCCTCGATATCTCCAAGGACCCGCTCGCGCTCCAGCGCATCAAGGAAGCCGCCGAAAAGGCCAAGATCGAACTCTCAACCGCGCAGGAGACCGAGATCAATCAGCCGTTCATTACGAGTGGGGCTGACGGTCCGAAGCACCTCGTCATGAAACTCACCCGCGCGAAACTCGAAGAGCTCGTTCACGACCTCGTCGAGGGTACGCTCGAACCGGTAAAGAAAGCCCTCGCTGATGCCAAGCTCTCGGCGAGCGATATCAATGAAGTCGTCCTCGTCGGCGGTATGACGCGCATGCCGCTTGTTCTCCAGACAGTCGAGAAGTTCTTCGGCAAGAAGCCGAATATCAGCGTGAACCCGGATGAAGTCGTCGCCATCGGCGCGGCCATCCAGGGTGGTGTCCTAGAGGGGAGCGTGAAAGATGTGCTCCTCCTCGATGTCACCCCGCTCACGTTCGGCATCGAAACGCTCGGCGGTGTCCGCACCCCGCTCATCGAGCGCAACACGACTGTCCCGGTCTCCCGGAGCCAGGTCTTCTCGACGGCAGTCGACAATCAGCCGCAGGTCGAGATCCATGTCCTCCAGGGCGAGCGTGAGATGGCTGCCGACAACAAGAGTCTCGGCCGCTTCGTCCTCGATGGTATCCCACCGGCGCCGCGCGGCATCCCGCAGATCGAGGTCAGCTTTGACATCGATGCATCGGGCATCCTCTCCGTCACAGCCAAAGACAAGGCCAGCGGCAAGACCCAGAGTATCCGCATCGAGAGTTCCACCGGTCTTTCCAAGGACGAGATCGAGCGCATGAAGAAGGACGCTGAACTCCACGCCGAAGAAGACAAGAAGAAGAAGGAGCTGATCGAAGCGCGCAATATGGCCGACACCCTCTCGTACTCCACCGAGAAAGCCATGAAAGACGCAGGTGACAAGCTCACCGCCGAAGAGAAGAAGCCGGTCGAAGAAGCGATTGCCGAACTCGCCAAGGTGAAGAATGGCGATGACCTCGAAGCGATCAAGAAAGGAACCGAGACGCTCTCTCAGGCCGCCCAGAAGATCGGTGAGAAGCTCTACAAGGCCGCTCAGGAAGCTCAGCAGGCCCAGGCGGCCGCTGGTGCAGCGCAGGGCCAGCCAGCTGCCGACGGTGCTACCGGAGCCGAAGCGCCGAAAGACGCTGAGGTGGAAGAGAAGCCCGCCGACAATGGCGAGGAGAAAAAGTAAGGAGTAGGATATGAGCGGGGCACGGTGCCCCGCTTTATCACAAACAATTCTATCCAATCCTATGCTCGACCGAATCAAACGCCTCTTCTATCGCCCGGATTTCTTTGCCGAGCGGAGCTACACCCCAAATCAGGGGATGACGTTCTACTCGCTCGCTGTCCTCGCGCTCACGGTCGCCCTCTCGGCCGTCGCGATCACGGGACTCTTTGGACTCTCGCGATACTTTGATTCGGCCGACTGGGAGCGGCGCGAGGCCGGACTCCGTGACATGTATCACCATGACCTGGTGCTGACTTTCGAACACGGCCGACTCGAGAGCAATCACCTGGGACCGGTCGGTTTTGCTATTCCCTACGATTGGAAACAGCGTCCGCATTGTCGAAAGTCGTACACGGATTGCCGTATCGATGATTTGCCGCGCCACCTCCTGGTCATCGAATCGGGTGCGACCCTCTCGCCCCAGGCCTTCATCGATCGGGATACCCTCATTCTCGCGAACGAGACCGAGATCGGATTCCGTCATCCGGACCGCGGTGAGACACGCGTCTTTGCACTCTCGGAATTCCAGATCGACCAACGTATCGTGATCACCGATGACCTGTACGATCACTGGGTCGGTCTCATCGCTCCGACTATCCAAAAGGGGATATACCTCGTCATGTATGTGCTGCCGATTGTCCTCTACATCGGACTCTGGCTCGGCTACCTCATCTACAGTCTCTTTGGGGCGATCATCGTGATGCTGGCGGCCTATATCCAGGGGCACACGTTGCCGTATGGCCGGGCGTATCTCGCCACGCTCTATCTCCTGCCAGTGCCGTTCGTGTTTTCATTCCTCATGTCGCTCTCGCATTACCATATCCCATTCCTCACGACGATACTGCTTTTCGTCATGGCGCTCGTCAATTTCCCCAAGGCCCCCAAGCTTCCGGACCCCGTGAAGATCGCCACGGCTGACGCGCCCGTCGTTCCTAAAGACATTGAAGTCGAAGAGAAACCGGCTGAGGAAGCACCAAAAGAAGAAAAGAAGTAAAAGACAAAGGATCTTGCGTCTTAGTCGTATGAAGGTAATATGGATGAATTTAAAGAGTTAAATACTAGATCCCAAAAAACCGACTTTGAAAGTGATTCATTTCGTAACCAGCTACTATTGGTGGCAGGAGGAACTCTTACTGTCTTTTTGGCATTGAGAAACGACAGCAATAACGTAGACGAGTTTGTTGTAAAAGGTTTTCTTTATATTGGAGTATCTATATTGTTCGGTATTCTGAACGCTCTTTTGTCAATTTTATTTCAAAGGATTTCGAATATTTACGATACTTGGAAATCAATTCCAGTCGCAAATTCTTACATTAGATATGCTAAGAGTAAAATAGAAGGTATTCAGCAGGAGTTAGGAAAATATCCGGATAACGACCAGAGAGTTAGAGAACTAAATCTACAATTGCAGAATCAAAAAGAAAAAATAACTCAGTTAGGTCAGGCAATTATTGAACTTGAATCAAAAGAGTATCTTATTAGCAAGCTAAGTATATTTTCATTTAAAAATACAATTGGTACTTTAATGGTAACTTGGTTCTTGCAGGCAGGCAGTTTTTTTCTAGGGACTCTCTATTTAATTTTTAGCCTATTATGAAATTCATTATCGTCTACATCACGCATGCGGATATGAAGACGGCGAAGAAAGTCGTGGAGGCTTTGCTCCGTGACAAGCTCATTGCCTGCGCGAACTATTTCCCCATCGAGAGCACCTACTGGTGGAAAGGCGAGATCACGAATGCGAAAGAAATCGTCTCCATCGTGAAAACGAAGAAGTCCAACTGGGCGAAAGTGAAGAAAGCCGTCGAATCCATCCATCCCTACGAGACCCCGTGCATCATGAAACTCGAAGTCGAGTCGAACAAGGCCTATGCCGATTGGATCCATACCGAAACGAAATAAAAAATAGTGCAGGGGACTTGCGTCACGATGCACTATTGGGTGAGCGGCCGCGCGGCGGCCAGGCGTACTTCGCATGATTGCTCCTTTCGTCAGGGGTTGGGTTGGGGGAGCGCGTCGAATTGGATGCGCCATTCTTCGAGC
>CAZCTF010000019.1:0-14023 GCA_964501755.1 uncultured Bdellovibrionales bacterium | reverse complement strand
AGAGAAGCGCTTCTCAATTAGTAAATGATTGATTACAAAAAATTTTTGATTTTCCCGAATCGGCTCTGCCAACAGACAAAAACGGCTCAGGAAAGCGTCAATCAGGATGATAGCAACCTACGGAAATCCTGTCAAGACGGACGGATATATCATCTAAAGAGAATCCGTTTAACTCGAAGCTGATTCAGCAAAAACACCCTATAAACACAAAGCAATCCTTTAGAAGCGGCTTTTTTATTCATAAAAATGAAATCCCGCGCTGGACATTAGTCTCAGCGCGGGTTGAAAGCATGAACGGTCGGAATACTCTGTTCAGCGAGGGGCGGGAAGCAAGAGTCGGTTTTTGGATGTGTCCCATCCGCGCTGGATACGCTCTTGAAGACTCCAGGCCCTCAGTGACCAGCATCCACTCCCGATACTTCGGTGCCAGAAGACCCGAATCAGAAACATCTCTTCGGCTATACCGGCCATAAAGAGAAAAGTAGCCCACTGGTCATGCGTAGCAAGCGATCCGGACTCACCATTTCGTTGCCGCTGTAATAATCGAGCGAGTATTGACCAGTCCAACAGTATGGCGCGCTGTTGTGATGCGAAATGCGCAGCGATGTCCCGGCTATTCGGCTCGTACCTCGACACAACATACTTCTTGAGATTCCGGGGGTAGCACTTACCCGTGAGGTCCAAGAGAGGAGTAAGGGTCACGCTCTCTACGGTACAGGCCGGAGCACCATGACTCGGCTGAAATACAGGCAAGACCCTCTCGTGAAAGGTCGGGTGCGCGAGCAGCCCCGGCCGATCAGAAAAGAACTCTCGAGGATTCAGCAGATCATCAGTGGCGTCTACCTCGTAGGCGATACTGCTAGGTAGTTTCATTGGATCCTCCTATCGAAACAATTTCGACTTGAGCGTGGTATAGCACACTGCGGGAAAATACGTCAAAAACAAAAACCAGCCCGAGGGGCCGGCTCTTGTTCTGATCTAAAAGGTTTGCCTCAAAATGAGAGCTTTAAGTTCTATGTTTCAAGATTCAAGTTTCCTGTTCGAATCGACTATTTCTCTTCCTTCGGCGCTTTAGCACCCATGATTTCTTCAGCGACATTGCGCGGGACTTCCGCGTAGTGGGCGAATTCCATGGAGTAGCTCGCGCGGCCCTGGCTCATCGAACGCATCTGGGTCGCGTAGCCGAACATACTGGCGAGCGGGACTTCGGCCGTCACTTCCTTCACGCGCGCATTGCCCTCACCGCGATCGGTCATCTCCTTGATGATGCCGCGCTTGGCATTCAAGTCGCCGACGATGTCACCCATGAAACTTTCCGGCATGATGACGGCGACTTTCATAATCGGCTCGAGGATGATCGGCTTGGCGCGGCGCATCGCTTCCTTGAATGCGAGCGAACCAGCGATTTTGAACGCGGCTTCCGACGAGTCGACATCATGGAACGATCCATCATAGACGGTCGCCTTCACGTCGACGACTGGGTAACCGGCGAGGACACCCGTCTGGGTCGCTTCTTCGATACCTTTGTTGATCGGCTTGATGAATTCCTGTGGGATGACACCGCCCTTGGTCTCATCGAAGAATTCATAGCCCTTACCCTGCTCATTTGGCTCGAGACGGATCCAGCAGTGACCGTACTGACCGCGACCACCCGACTGGCGGACATATTTTCCTTCGGCCTGGGCCATCTCACGAATCGTCTCGCGATACGCAACTTGCGGGCGACCAACATTCACTTCGACTTTGAATTCGCGGCGCATCCGATCGACGATGATATCAAGATGGAGTTCGCCCATACCGGAGAGAATAGTCTGGCCCGAATCTTCGTCCGTATGGACACGGAAGGTCGGGTCTTCTTCGGAGAGCTTCTTCAGCGCAACGCCCATTTTCTCCTGGTCTGCCTTCGTCTTTGGCTCAACGGCGATGTCGATAACCGGCTCTGGGAAGACGATATTTTCGAGAATCACTGGCGCTTCTGGATCGCAGAGCGTATCACCGGTCATAGTCACTTTCATACCGACCAGTGCCCCAATATCACCGGCGGTCAGATCCTCGATGTCTTCACGATGATTGGCGTGCATGCGGACGATGCGGCCAACGCGCTCCTTCTCATTTTTCGTGGAATTCAGGACATAGGAGCCAGCTTTGACGGTACCAGAATAAACACGGAAGAATGTCAGCTGGCCGACGAATGGATCAGTTGCCACTTTAAACGCAAGCGCTGAGAATTTCTCATTATCATCCGTCTTGCGAATCACTTCCTGCTCGGTCTTGGTATCGATACCGGTGACCGGTGGAATGTCGACTGGCGACGGGAGATAATCTACGACCGCATCCAAGACAAGCTGCACGCCCTTGTTCCGGAGTGCGGTACCGGTCATGACCGGATGGAGACGAACCTCGATGGTTGCCTTACGGAGCGCAGCCTTGAGCTCCTCAACCGAGATCTCTTCGCCGGAGAGGAATTTCTCCGTGAGCTTATCATCGCTTTCAGCGATCTTCTCCACCATCTTCTCGCGCCATTCTTTCGCCTTGTCGACGTATTCAGCCGGGATCTCACCCTCGATAATAATCTCACCCATGTCTCCGTCAAAGGTGTAGGCTTTCATCTTCATGAGGTCGATGAGTCCGTAGAAGTCCCCGCGGAGGCCGAGCGGGTACTGGATCGCGACGGCATTCGGGGTCAGGCGGTTCCAGATAGAAGACAGCGCATCCTCGAAGACAGCGCCCTCCTTGTCGATCTTGTTGATAAAGCACATGCGCGGCACTTTGTATTTCTCTGCCTGGCGCCAAACAGTCTCAGACTGCGGCTCGACACCTTCTTTGCCATCAAACACGACAACACCGCCATCGAGGACGCGAAGCGAGCGCTCTACCTCGACGGTAAAGTCCACGTGTCCCGGCGTGTCGATGATATTGATGTGATGATCCTTCCAATAGCAGGTCGTTGCGGCCGACGTAATGGTAATGCCACGCTCACGTTCCTGTTCCATCCAGTCCATGGTCGCTTCCCCTTCGTGCACTTCGCCGATTTTGTGCGTAATACCGGTGTAAAAAAGGATACGCTCGGTCGTCGTCGTTTTGCCAGCGTCGATGTGCGCGATGATACCGATATTGCGATAGTTTTCAATGGCGATTTTGCGGGGCATACGAAACGTTTGCTATTTGGTTACGTTAAATAAAATACACTCAAAAAGAGGGTGGTGAAAAAAGGCAAAAACCCACTCTTAGGTCTTAGGCGAAGTGGGCAAAGGCCTTGTTGGCTTCGGCCATACGGTGCGTCTCATCACGCTTCTTCATGGCAGAACCGATCTTGTTCGAGGCATCGATGAGTTCGTCAGCGAGCTTTTCAGCCATGCTCTTCCCCTTGCGGTTACGGCAAGCATCGCGGATCCAGCGCATCGCGAGCACCTGACGGCGTTCACCGGAAACCGGGACCGGTACCTGGTAGTTGGCGCCACCGACGCGGCGACTCTTCAGCTGGAGGAGCGGCGCGACATTTTTGATTGCCTGCTCAAAGGTGTTGAGGCCTGCTTTCTTAGTGCGTTCATTGATGATATCAAAAGCATCGTAGATGATACGTTCCGCCGTGCTCTTCTTCCCCTCCCACATAATCATTCCGACGAAATGACCAACGAGCGGATTCCCGAAGCGGGCGTCAGCTTTCCAAACTTTATCAAATTGTCGCTTTCTCCGTGGCATAGTCGTTCAGTGCTTAGTCTTTCTTCTTTTCCTTCTTGGCACCGTACTTCGAGCGGCTCTGCTTCCGCGTGGTGACACCAGCGGCATCGAAGATCCCCCGGACAACGTGATAACGCACACCCGGGAGGTCCTTCACACGTCCACCGCGGATCATCACGATCGAGTGCTCCTGGAGATTGTGGCCTTCGCCTGGGATATACGCCGTCACTTCCATGCCATTGGTGAGACGAACACGAGCGATTTTTCGCATCGCAGAGTTCGGCTTCTTCGGCGTCATCGTCGTCACCTTGAGACAGACCCCACGCTTGTACGGGCTATCGGTCTTGGTGATGCGATTCTTGACAGTGTTGATGACAAAGGTCATCGCCGGAGACTTGGACTTCTTCCGGGCGATCTTGCGAGGACGCTTGATGAGCTGGTTGATCGTGGCCACAGGGATAAATCTTACTTGGACAAACCCCGTTAGAGAAAACTTGACGGGGGGGAAATTACAACGAAACACATTCGCGAAGCCCTCCCTGGAAACCCCAGTAAAACTATCATTTTTCTCTAACCGGGGCAAACAAAAAAAGACTGATGTCGAATGTGGAAGCAGTGTATCGGATAGGAAGTAGGGTGTCAACCCCGCACCATTTTCAAAACAGGATTTGAAAATCCTCCTTAGGCAAGCTAATAAGCCGCTCTATACTCAGGCACTCTTCTTGATGAGACCCCTTCCGAAAATGGTGCGGGGTCCAACTGGGTGAACGGGCTACAGGGTAAGGTTGAAAAAGAAACGGAGGAAGGTCGAGATAAAGGCGCTCAGAGGGGCAGAAAAGACGAAGATAACGAAGAGGAGGAGGAAAAAGCCATACTGCTCGAGCTGAAATTGAGTCTTCTCCTTGATCGGAAAGAGAGCGAATAACACTTTTGAGCCATCCAAAGGTGGGATGGGGAGGAGATTGAAGCAGCCCAACACGACGTTCCAGAAGATGAGAAAGAGAAGGAGACCAAAAAAGATGCTCGCAAACGATCCGGTCATCGCCATGGCCAGAAGCTCGAAACGTTCGAAGAATTCCCCGCGGCCGCTGATGATGCCGAGAAAACGTCCCAGGATGTCCTGTTTAGCAAGGAGGGAAAGCGGAAGGATCGAGGCTAGGAAAGCACCGATAAAAGCGAGGATGAAGTTCGTCGCGGGTCCAGCGAGCGCTACATAGAGCGGTCCCCACTTCTGATCACGCAGGTTGTACGGATTGTACGGCACCGGTTTGGCATAGCCGAACGCAAACCCAGTCGTAACAAAAAGCGCCACCGGAATGATGAAAGAGCCAAGCGGATCAACGTGACTCCAAGGGGAAAGTGTGATCCGACCAGCATACTTGGCAGTCAGATCGCCGAGCCAATAGGCCATGACGCCATGTGCCACCTCGTGCAGGATGACCGAGTAGACGAGCATGAAGAGATAGAATGCGATGAGGACGATTTCACTGGACATATTCAGGGAAAATGGTTGATTTTGAGGGAAAATATGGAGCTGTCAGGAAAGAATATTCTCTCTCGAATACCTGTCATGACTCCCCTCTTGCCAGAGCCATGATAGCATGCTAGACTTGTCTTTGCTAAGCGCTTTTCCGGCGCTCTGTCAGTTTCTGTGGAATTATCAGGAAATATTTTGAGACTATGAGCCGCGTCTGCCAACTCACCGGCCGGGGAACCCAAACCGGTAACAAAATCAGCCACTCCAAGCGCCACACCCGTCGCACATTTGCGATCAATCTCCAGACCAAGCGCATCGGCGGCATGAAGCTCCGGCTTTCGACCCGCGCCATCCGCACCCTGGCCAAGTCTGCCGCTTAAGCGGGGCCATTTCTGCTCTATCAACAAGACTCTCCAGAGTCTTGTTTTGTTTTTCCGAGAATAAACTAGGTCTGGACAGAACGATAAAAATATGCAACTATCCGATGTCCAATTCCGGACAAAAAGGAGACCACGATGAGCTCTCTCGCCAAGGCACTGTACAAAGTGAACGAATGGCTACTCGCCTCCATCGTTCTGTCGGCGATGTTCCATCCGCTCTGTACCAACCTCCCGACTGCCCCGCTAGGGATCTGGTAGACGGCACGAAACGCGTCAGCCCACCCGCAGGAAACCTGCTTCAGTGGGTTTTCTGTTTTCTATGAAAAAATCGCGAACCATATCTATAAGCAAACAGATACCCGAGGTAGTCCAAAAAACACCAGTCGGCCATGCTCGGGCGGTGTTCTTTTTTTATTGTCCGAAACTAGACTTCAATACCGAAGAGATCCTTGGCTACCTGGCCAATGAGCGCTGTGACGACAACTGCCAAGGTCACGATGACGAGATTGATCATGATCCGGCGCTTCACATCCATGCCAGAGAGGAATGCGAGAAGCGTCGAGACCAATACAACGACGAGCGCGGATATGACCGCCGAGAGAAGGAAATTCTCGGCACCGAAAAAGACCGGAAGGATTGGTACCAGTGCCCCGAAGATGTACGAGATGCCGACGATTCCAGCCGAGACGAGCGGGCGGGATGACTCACCGGTTTCTTCCGTCCCGCTCAGGAAGCGGTGCTTGCGGCGCTCGATATCAGCCGCCTCATCCTCTGAACCAGTCGCAACATAGGCACCCGCTGCCATCGAGAACGCACCCGCTACTGCCACCGTAAACGAAGCAGCGAGGACCGACGAGACCGATTGGAATGCGATAAAGAAGCCGGAAACAGCGCCGAGGATCTCGACGAGACCATCGTTCAAACCAAGGAAGATATCGCGAATGCGCTCAGGATGGACCCGGCGACGGATCGCATCCGAAACGATCTCATCCTCATGGCCGAGCTCATCCTCGAGAATCTCACGTACGGCCGTTCCGAGCGGCTCATCCTTGTACCGTTCCCAGACAGAGAGATACTTTTTCACTCCGTTGATCTCGATTGCCTCCAGCACGAGATTCGTCCCCGCTTCGCCAAAAACTCGGCAGAATCCTGCGAGGAGATGAAGCCTCATGCTCCGAAACAGATCGAGACGCGGGAGGTCGATCTGGAAAAACTTCTGCCAGAAATGGTAATGTCGCTCCTCGATCGGGATAAGCGACTCGAGTAGCATCGCCGTATCTCCGCGTGAAAAATGAACGAGACGTCGATAGAGTGTCAGGTCCGCGAGTTCATCGAGCACAAGTGCGCGACCGAGTTTGTCATTCATCGGATTCATAGCGGTGACGGTTCTACTGAAGAAACTACCTTGCCCTTGAGATAGATCCAGCCACCCGCTGCCGTGAGGAGCGTGAACGCGATGAGCGACCAGTCTGCGATGGACAGTCCGATGAAGCTCCAATCGATGATCGCACAGTTTCCCGTTCCACCGAGCGCGAAAATGAAGTCATCGAGAAAAGAGCCGAATGAAACCGCACAGCCGCTTCCCGGATCTGCCTCGTTGAAACGCTGGAGATAGACATGGCGCGCCGCGACGAGCCAGCCGAGGAATGCCAGTCCCGCAACGGCCGCTCCGGCAACGCGCTCAGTAAAGCGCGGCCACCAACGGAGGTGACCAGCAATGGCAGCGAGGCCAACAAACGCGTAAAAGAAGCGTTGGATGATACAAAGTGGACACGGCACGAGACCGTCTACCACGCGAACGATCACGAACGCGAAAATGAGTAGCGCCGCGCAGTACAGCGCCACGAGAAAAAGTAAATTCTTCGATTCACGTACAAACTGGAGTATCCTTTCGGCCATATAGGAGTAGAGGTTCGGATTGTTCTCTCATTATACTCGGAAGCGTCAAACTCGTCTCCGAAACGGATCCTCGGGTACACAAAACCACACTGGACTGAAACGCGTCAGAGAAATCCCGATATTCGAAAATAAACGTTAGGCCGTTGGCGCAGCGCTATCGCTCGTACAGGTCCGGCAATTCGACTTGTGCATCATGAGTTCAAAGATCGCCGAGAGGCCGACGAGCACATAAACCGTCTTGGAAAGCATCGACGACATGCCGCCGAAGATACTCGCGACGAGGTCCATTTCGAGAAGGCCGACCGAGAGCCAATTGAGTCCGCCGACGACGAGCAAGAGAAACGCAACCATGTGGAGCTGTTTCATAAAGTTGTAATTGATGGAGAGTAAAAGGAAATCGACCCGGGAACCGAAGCTCCTTCCCGCTGCCTTTATTCTACTCCCGAATCACTTCTTTCTCCGGCCGCCTGTCAACTAGAGAAACAAAAACTAGCTCTTTCGGGTTGGAGACCAAATACCATTTATTTCGGCATTTTGAGCACATCGACGACGCGGCCATTGATGACGAAGTTGTCGTCCGGGGTGAGAAAGATCGGCTGATGCCGCTTGTCAGTCGATTCCGGCATGAGGGCGATGGTCCGACCGTCGACCGAGCGATACGTCTTCACCGTCGCGAGCCCGTCAATCACGACCAAGACCCGGTCCCCGCTCTTGTATTCCTTTACATCGGCATCGACGAGGACGAAGTCGCCGTTCTGGATGATCTTGCCGCCGACCTTGGCCCGGTTCATCGATGTTCCCGACACCTGGACTGCAAAAACATTGTGATCCTTCACGAGCCGCTTCGATACGCGGAGATACCCCTCGACATACTGATCCGCGAACATGGTCGCGGCGCCCGCGCTCGCCGCGCCAAATACTGGGATCTGAATGAAATCATCGGAATTGACCCCTTTGAGAAGGATGCCGCGGTCTTCGCTCGTCCGCTCGATATAGCCCTTGTCCTCGAGCGCGTTCAGATAGAGGAAAAAGCTCCGGAGGCTCTTCAGATTGAGTCCGAGCTTGCCACTCTCTTCTTTGATTTCGCGCACGGTCGGCATCTCGCCGTGCTCGGTGAAGAACTGCTTGATCGCCTGGAGGACAATCCGCTGCTTTTGCGTCAGGATCTCCATATGATTTATGTTGTTTACTCTACTTACAGTATAAAGTATACAACTCAGCTCAACCCTGTCAAATGGTCATGCAAAGAGTTCGCCTGACCAGTCCGGACTAGCGACCACTCGACCATCCGGACGAAACACGAGAAAGCTTGCCTGGAGTACTCGCGCCAGATCCGTGTAGCATTCCGGTGGGGAGAAAAAGAGTCCGGAAGTCATACAATCCGCCGCCCATGCATCGGGCGCGATGGCTGCACAGCCCACGACCGCTTCGATACTTTTCCGCTGTCCAGGATCCACCAAGTGATGCCACTTACCCCAACGTCGGCGGAAGCTATCTGAAACCGCCAATCCCTGGTCGGTGAGCTCGACAACGCCTGCAGCCATATCGGGTTTGCCAGGGTATTCGATCGCCACACGCCAGGGTCGGTCATCCGCCTTCGTCGTGCCGAACATATCGCCGCCACCCTCCACGAGAAAATGGGTGTAGCCAGCCGCTCGGATGATATCGGCGATGCGATCGATGCAATAGCCTTTGCCGATGCCGCCGAGATCAAATGCCACCGGACCGTCTAGCGTCAGTGACTCGCTGGCAATCGACCAGACCGGCAACCGTTCGCCATACCGAATCGGAACGAGCCCTGACTGTCCGCCATAGCCCACGCCTTCGAGAATGCCTCCGACAATCGGATCATATACGCCGCCTGTAAGCTCACGAAGTAGCGCTGCTCGTTCGAGTAATCGGGAAAATTCCGGTGAGACTGAATATGTGCCCGGTGTGGCTTCCCGAAAAGCGTTCGTCTCCGATCCAGGCAGAAAACGCGAAAAGCGGGACTCAAAGTCCCGCGCATACTGGATCACCTGCTGGCTGAGTCCATCCGGGAGGGACGGCGCATCGATCACAATCGACCAGGCCGTACCCAATCCCTGGAAATCAAATGTCTGCATTCCTCATCTATTATCCCACTAGAGCTGCGCCTTCAGCTTGTCGATGACGCTGTTAAAGGCGTTGGTCGTGTAAGAAGAAGTACCGATCCGATCGACCGCCGAGAGCTCGGACAGCTTCTTTCCTTTGATGATAACTTCGAGCTTGCCGGAAAATTCCTTCTGCTTGTCCGAAGCAACACCAGTCGAGTTCTCAACAAGCGCAACGCTCGTGATCGCGCCATCTGCATCGAGTCCGAGGGTGAAGCGCACCTCATGCGAGACTTCTTCATTCACATCATAGGCTGCGACCGCACTCACTTCTTTCGGTTTCTGCATCGCGACTTCCGTTGCTGGAACCACTTCAGGCCGCCAGCTCTGAAGTACTTTGGCCACCTCGCGGAGATAGACCGCGACGGTCACGACGATGATCACCGAAACGACGATGAGACCCTTTGGTACCTTGTGTGTCATAACTCTTTTGTTTTTTCCGACGGAGTGCGATAGTCACAGTCGGACTTATTTACTGCTTCTATGCTAGCACCAGAAGACGTTTTCAGCCAAAGGAAATAGTAGCACGAGTTATGACATCCGGTCACATGGCTCTGGAAGTTAGCCAGTGCCGCGCGAAGCAAAAGTAAAGCCGCCCTCTGCGCTACGCAAGGCGGCTTTCAATTTTATTTAAATAAAATGAGGGGTTGGCCAAGACCAACCCCTACTTGGTTGAAACTATGATTCAACGCATTGAGAACCCTTCCTCAGTCAGACGACTAGACTCGGCGTATCGAGGACCGACCGGCCCTCGAGTCGGATAGAGCCGTGGACGATCCTGTTCAGAATGTGGCTCTGCCAGACATGCTCGCACGCATTCACTCGTGCGCCGAGCGTTTCTGGCGTATCGGTCGGCAGAATCTCAACCTGAACCGTATAAGCGATCGGACCCGTGTCGTACTCCTCGTCGACGAAGTGGATATTCACCGCGCTCGCACCGATCTCGCCAGCGTGATAGGCGGTCATCACCCGTTCGTGGACATGGTGACCATAGAGACCGGCCGTGAGCGGGAGCGGTCCCGGATGGATATTCACCGTCCGCGCCATCTCGAGACCCGAGACCTTCTTCAGCCAGCCCGAGAGCATGACATAGTCGGCCTCGAAAGTCTCCATCCAGCGCTGATACCCTTGGACGGTAAATGGTCCAGTCCAGTGCCCGAACGGGACACGGAAATGACTTGCCTGCGCTGCCACACCGCCGCCACAGTGATTTGATACGACACCGACGATGTCAGCCTGCAAGACACCTTCGCGGCGCATCTCCATCATCTTGGCAAAGCCTGATCCGCCGCCCGTGGCAGAACCGGATGCAAAGACGAGAATTCGTGGTTTTTTCTCCATGAAGAGCTCCTGGTTGAAACAAAAAAGAACGCGCTAAACGCGCTAGGAGTATCGCAAATCCAGCCGTCCGAGTCAAACAGAAACAGCTCGGCGCTAGCTCCGGTAACCATTTCAATGCCTCTACCTAATCATCAAAGTTCTCATGCGCCGATCTGATGATCGCGGTATCCCATTGACTTCCGCCATCCAAAGACGCTATATTCCATTCGCTGCATCCGCAGCTTGTCCTTCAACCACCCACTCTCTTGAAAGGAGAACTCCCATGGGCGGTATCAACCACCAACCCTGCAGGGCCTACCTGCTCAACTCAACGCGGCTGTCCCGCGCGATCAGCCTGGCTCACGCCCGGCTCGAACTCGGCAATGTCGCCCTCGAGGACATCCTGATCGGGGAACTGGCACCCGGCCAGACCCGACAAGGCACGCCCTCGGGGCTCCATTCCGCCCTGATCGGCGAAATCGATGTCTCGACTGCGGCGCTACACCATGCGCAGCAGGCACTCGCCGACCTGCGCCGACAGATGGACGAGACCAGCTTTGCCGACCTGCCGACGATCAACAAGATCGACCTCACTGCCATCGGTACCGACCTGGCCCGCCACGGCATCGTCGAACCCGCGGCCTGGAAGACGATGCACGGGCACATGAGTTCCGGCGGCTTCTACCAGGTGCTCGACCTGTTCGATGCAGATCTCGGCGAGCTCATCGACCTGTCCCAGGCGCTCAGCACCAAGTTCACCGACGTGGCCAGCGCGGTGTCCGACGGCAAGCTGACCGACGTGGTCGAGGAGAACACGGCCGACAACTTCAAGGCCGAGTTCGCCAAGCTCTACACGAAGTGGAACGACTTCCGCGCCCGCTTCCTGGCGTCGAGCATCATCAGCACCGAGCTGTGGTACGCGCACACCGGCAAGGGGTCGCTGGCCCCGACGGCGGCGCAGCTCCGGGCCGCCTGAACTCAGGCATTCCCACCAGTCGACCGGACACCTTCAACCGAGGGTGCCCGGCCGTTTTTTTTATAGACATCTCAATACAAAAATGCTATCTTTTTACCTACCGAATACATCTATATGGCCAAAGCGAAATATTCGAAAAACATCGAGACGGTCATCGACATTCTCCGTGACGAAGTCCGAGGAGATACGCGTGGAGTGCTCCGCAAGATGACCAGCAAGTACACTATGACCTGGGTCTATGAGACGCCCTCGGGCAAGCTTTTTCCGCGTGCCAAAGTCTCGGGCAATGCTGACCTCGACGATACCTATGTCATCCGGGGTCGCAAGTACGAGATCATGCATTGCGCCGAGAGCGCGAATACTGTCATGGTCGAGCTCATCGAATCCTATCCCGACCCGGAGACGAAAAAAGTCTATCGCACCCCGCTCGTGCTCGTGCTCGAGATGAAGAACGGCCGAATCGAGACCGGCCGCCACTACTGTGACCCACGCCTCTCCTACCGCCATCTGACGCCCGCCCAGGCCCGCAAGGCCTTCGCCGGAAAGACGAAACCGGTTCTCGTCATCGAATAACAGCAAAGCCGCCTTGCGTAGTGTAGTGGGCGGCTTTCAATTTTTCTAAAAAATTCTTTGGCCATCGAGAGACAGGCACACCTCTTTTGGACCCCCTCCCCCCTCAATTTTTTTGGGTTTCTTAACTACAGGGGCTACCCTATGATAACGCCTTTTCACCCTGAGAGATTTCTGGTATATTGCTTCGGTTATAACTTCTAGAACAGAGAAGGCTTCTCTTTGTTCATGTACCATACGCTGGTACTTTAAAGCCTGCTTGGTCGGCTTTTTGGCATAACTCCATCTCTTTATTTCGGCCTTAAGGACTTGGGCCTTCAAATGTAGTGCACTAGTCTTTGAGGCCGCCTTATTGAACCTGCTACTTACATTCCGAGATTTATATGTGAGGCCATGACAGTGACGACAGGCGAATTCACCATCTTTCAGGTAAAGAACAGCTACCCGTTCATTACAAAATCCGTCCCCTTTCCCTGAGCAAAGAAACCAGTGCCGATAGCCACCGAAGGAACAGTAAGAGGTATCGAGTTGAATCTGAGAACTTATGATATTAACCTTGGAATCATCGGCATTGCTTACATATACATGCCCACCAAATCGAGAGAGACTAACAGTCAAAGACAGTATGAGACCACTATTAAATGACTTTTCGAATCGCTGGGAATAATCCAAAGCAGCAACCTTTTTTAGCGATGCTATATCTAATCTCTCTAGACCATCAGCCTCGGTCTTTTTTTCGACAGTAAAATCTATCATGATACACTCCTTCTAACCAAAGATTACATCCCGATTGTGTTGAAAAAATGATTGTTGGTCAATAGCTATAGAAAAGAAAAGGCGCCTACATCATGTGAGATGCAAGCGCCAGAGGCTACCAGAAGCGAGAACTTGTCATATCTCTACGACTTCGAGTACCGTTGGTACACGGCGCAGACTTCGCCAGGACTGGGCGCACCAGTTGACGGAACGGGTGTCCCGCCATCAGTTCGCAGGCAGGCACGGAAGTTGTGCCACTGCTTCTTCCACGCGCTGGTCGTAGGGATACGCCAGCAGCCGTCACAGTCCATCTGGTCTTCATCAGTGTCCCCAGGAACAAGTTCACGGGGTTCGATGGTGCCATAGCCGATGACCTGGTAGAGGCCGCCAGTCGCCACAGGACTTGAGACCTGATAGACCACGGTGACATTGGCGCCAGGAGCAGCGGTACCGTCGTTTCGAATCCAGATGCGAGGCTTGGGAGCCGCGCCAGTATTCGTGGTGCAACAGCCAACCTTGTCTTCGAAGCGGGTGATGACGAGATTGGGAGCTGGCCTTGGTGCCAGCGTCACCGTCAGACTGGTCGAGTTGTTGGTCTCGTCGGTCTCGGCTTGGGCGCCGAGATAGTCTGCCGTAAAGGTCAGCGTGCAGGTACCGACCACGTTCGGCATGAGGACGGGAGTCTGGATTTCCTCCCAAGCACTAGCACCAGCGGTCATGGTGCTGGCCATCGTGCCATCGTCGGTGAGCACCGACGTCGGCCCCCCGTTGCAGGAGACCGTGTACGAACTGCGGATGTCGGTCGTGGCATTGACCGTTCCCGAGTTCGTGA
>CAZCTF010000018.1:0-14878 GCA_964501755.1 uncultured Bdellovibrionales bacterium | reverse complement strand
TCGTCAGGGGTTGGGTTGGGGGAGCGCGTCGAATTGGATGCGCCATTCTTCGAGCGTCGCGGTCGGGATGCCACACTCATGGCATGCTCGCCAGACAGTGCTCTCATCGCTCGAAAACCAGTACTCACCGCTCGGCTTCTGCAGCTTGCGGATGAGTGCGAATCGGGCGATCTCGCCACGCTTCACGGCAAAGAGTGCGTCTTCCAGGTCCGAGGAGCGCGCCTGCTTACGGGCAAGCTCCACATAACTTCGACTCATGCGATTTCCTTTCAAGGGACTGAGCGCGATACATTCGTATCGGTTGGCAAGAAATTCACCAACGTTATATTATAGCACTTTTTAGCGATAATATCAAGGGTGTATAATGGCTTTGATAGGGGATATTTAAGATAAATTTTATGGCCCAGCCACAACAGCAGCAGATTCAGATCAAGGCGAGTGATGATATTTTGAAAGGCGAATATGCAAATTTCACCCAGATTTCACACACGCAGAGCGAGGTCACTATGGATTTCATCTCGATGTTTCCCGCCAACGGCATATTCCCGGCCCAGGGTCACTTGCGTCAGCGGATAATCGTTTCGCCTGGGCTCTTCAAGAACATGATCGGGAGCATGCAGCAGGTACTCAAAGCCCACGAGGAGAAATTTGGCATCGTAAGACCGAGCGAAGTACCGACCACCGCCCCCATCGGCTTCGACGCACAGTAACATTGACGCCAAAAATACGGATTGATAGGATAGGACTTCGTTCTTTCACTTCCGGGAGTTCGTCATGCCGTATTCACGGGAATATGTCGATGCGCTCTATGCCAGAGCCGACATCGTCGAAGTCGTCCGTGCCTTCATGCCGCTCCGAACTCGGGGCAGTCACGATCAGGAGCACATCGCGTGCTGTCCCTTCCACGCAGAAAAGACGCCGTCCTTCGTCGTTCACTCCCGATGGCAGTTCTACCACTGCTTTGCCTGCGGGGCGCACGGAAACGTCATCCGGTTCCTCATGGAGCATCAGGGGATAACGTACCCCAAAGCGGTGATGTGGCTCGCCAAGCGCTACCGCTTCTACCCGAAGGAGTGGGCGAGGCAGCGACGGAAAAAATCCAAAACGAATTGAAAGAGGCGCCAGGAATGGATCATTCCCGACGCCTCGTTTTTTTTGCCCCGCCTAGATGGGACGATCTACCAGAGTCACGCCATTTCAGGATTGCTGCCGAAGCATGTGCGAGAGATCTCACCCGGCGGAGGGGGACTTTTCCCCGCCGAATTGCATCCCCGGGAAGCAGGTGCACGTACCAATTGAGACGAAGTATCCAGCAGACGGAAAATCGGATACTCCTATGCTTCCTCGCTCTGCTGTCGCCACCTTAGTCCGTCCTAACCCCGCTGTCAATAAAAGAAAAAACCACTCCGCCTTGTGGGGCGGGGTGGCGAATGCGGGTGAGCGGCTCACTCGGATGCTTTCCATTCGAAATGCAGCCAATTGAAGCGGCGGCCGGTCTGGACGATCAAATCGGGGACAGTCCGTGAATCCGATTCGTTCGACTCGCCCTCGACGATCAGGCGATCGACATGCTCGGCACCACGGATGAGCACTTCGCGGAGCTGGATGTCCGAAAGCTCGTACCGGTGGTGGACAACGATCTCGGCCATGATGCGGAGGATAACCGGCTCATAGGCGTCCGGTATGGCCCAATGGCCGCTCTCGAACTCGGTAGCGGTGAGCTGGAGCGACGGGAGCGTTTCTTCGCCCAAGAGGGCGGCAGCAAAGCCATTAGCGGCTTCTTTGATTGCAGCGCAGTAGATTGCTGTTTCCAAACGGCGTACGGTTTCATTTCGCGTGACCATGAGGGGTCTCTCCTGATTGGTAAAGAATGCCTTGAAACTACCGCATCCCTGTTCTGGCGTCAAAAAGTAGCAGGGAAAGAGGCGAATAAGAACCTGGACAAGGACATCTCTTCATAGTATATTCCTCTTCGTACTTTTGGGGTAAAGGAGACCATCGTGTCCAAGAAGCAAAGCCTCGGCGGGAGGCATATCGCCCGAACACATACCACGACGGCCGTGCTCGCCAGCCAGGTAGCGCGCAGCCTGAACGAGAGCGGTCTTATAACGAAGCTCTCGCTCAGCTACATCGACCCGAAGGGCGGCAGCTCCATCAAGCGGCTCGTCCTCACACGGCGGGACCACGGGCTCCGCGTCATGGTCCACGAATCCGCCCTGGCCCAGGAGCTCTATGTCAGTGCGCCAGATCGTGAACGCGTCATCGTGTACCTTCAGGACTGGTGCGGCCGAGAAGGACTGCTTTGCACGCTCCGCTAATGTCAGACAGCTGTTCCACCTCCACGACCACGTTCGTCGGAGGTGTTTTCTTTTTTCCAAAGAAAAAACGGCAGGGTCGGGTGACTCTGCCGTCTGTGATGCCAGCGTGGCTGGCGGCTATTTGCGCCGACGTTCGGCTTTGATGCGCCGGAGGCGCGCACTGGTGACTTTGTAGGTCTTCACCTTCGCGATCACGCGGCCGCGCTTGTTCCGTTTCAGCTTGATGGGCATGTCTGCTCCTTGTCAGCGGTTGATTTCAGTCCGTGCTGCTGCCATCGCTCGACGGCGCTGCTTCGATGACGCTACGCGACCGCGGCAGGGGGCCGAGGCGTCGGGTCACGGCCGAGGGGACGTCATCGGGACGGAGCGGGGCACTCAGCATCTTGCCGAGCGCTTGTGCAGTCTCGCGGTCGACGAAGGGTTCCTCGCCACGCTTGCGCGAGCGGAAAGCCCAGATGACCAGGATGAGCGCGAGCAGCGCCAGTAGGATGTACAGGACGGTGCTGAAGTCCATCGAAAACTCCTTTTGGGTTGGGAAACAACGGGCTTGGAACTTGGTCACCTAAAAATTAGGCACCACTACAATATAGCACATTATCGTATAAAAATCAATGGTCAGATGGCGACGTGTTGGTTGCATTTCGCCTAAAGTATTGCTATACAAACGACACCTTCCTTACCAACGTGAAAGAGGTGTTCTCATGAAAGACTCGCTCTTCCTCCGGCGGGTGCGAAGTGTCGCTCCCGTGACGCTCCGGCATCCGCTCGTCACGCTCGGCCTCGTCCTCGACCAGACCGGGGTGTACCGGTGCTACCGCGAAGCACGCTGCGGCCACCGGACACGGGTGTTCGGTTGGCTCAGCGCCTACGGTGACGATGGCTCGGAGTTCATGCATCTCGGCGACAAACTGCCGCACTGGTGCACGGACTGCATCAATCAGCTCGCCATTCCCTGTGCCTGGTGTGGCGCGTCCATCTATCCCCGGGACCCTGTGACGCTCTACTCGCCGCAGGACCCGGCCTATGTGCCGAAACATCCCGATGCGGTCCGCTACCGCGAGGAGCCGGTCACCTACGTGGGGTGCCTGCGCTGGGGCTGCGCCGAAAGCGGGGCCGACCGTGCCGGGTTCTGGCATCCGCCTCAGGGCGTGTACCGGCAGCCGACGGCACTCGAGCTCATCCTCGCCAACCCCGGTATAGGCGTCATCATGAACGACGTCTCGGACCCACGGTCCCAGCCGGTGCTCTTCCCTATCGACCTGCCGCATCATGTGACCGACCCGCACAACTGAACGCCAGTTGCCGACCACATTCGCTCCCTGTTTCGCATCCGCGAAGCGGGGAGCTTTCTTTTCTCCAATCGTTGCATGTGTCGTGCTATGATGGCGGTGTCGAAGTCTTTTATCGTTAAGCAAAAGCACGCTTATGGAAAAAGTAAAAGTAGAGAATCACAGCTTCACGGCGTTTTCATGGTTCGCTGCCTGGCTCTTCACGATCGGATTTCTCGACCTTTCATTTGGCCAGGGGCTCCTCGCCGTGCTCCTCTGGCCCTACTATATCGGCCAGTATGTGAGCAGTGTTCTCAGTGTCTAATGGGCGCAGTTATAGCATGCCCGGATTTACAGACTACACTGACCTCTTGAAGGACCTGGGGAAGTACAAAATAAGCGGCGGATCATGTGTCTACATCAAACGGCTAGCTGATATGCGTCTCCGGTACCCGCTG
The DNA here is from genome assembly GCA_964501755.1 of uncultured Bdellovibrionales bacterium. Taxonomy (GTDB): domain Bacteria; phylum Patescibacteriota; class Minisyncoccia; order Moranbacterales; family UBA1568; genus SSEF01. Next base: position 10,834 of record CAZCTF010000018.1, on the reverse strand, counting down.
GCTCGTATGCTAAAATGGGACAGCGCTTGTTTTATCCATTCACTTTTTTCTTATGAAGTTTTTATTGGCAATCGGGGTACTCGTCGTCGGGGGAGCATGGTTCATCTGGGGTGGCCACAGTACGCCGAGCGGGGATATGGCCAAGCCCATGACGATTGGCACGGACACGGCCATGTCCCAGAAAGCCGCCACCATTGACGTCACCCAGCCGATTCCCGCCGGTACCTATGCCGTCAATACCGCGAAGAGTGTCGTCAATTGGGCAGCCAAGAAGCCGCTCATCGACGGCTATATCAATAGTGGCACGATCCAGGTAATGGCTGGCACTGTGACGGTGGCTGCGGGTGGTACGACCGGCTCATTTACCATGGATATGAATACCCTCGACGTTGGCCTGACCGCCAAGAAACCGGGCCAGGAGGGAAAGCTCGAGGAGCATCTCAAGGGCGAGCGCTTCTTCAATGTTGCAGCCTTTCCAACCGCAACCTTTGTTATCACCCGAGTGACGCCGGTCGCCACTCCGACTATTGAGAAGACACATACGCTCACGGGTGATCTCACCATGAAGGGGCAGACGGTGAGTGTGACTTTCCCGGCGGTGATCTATGCCGAGGATGGTGTTCTCGTAGCTAGGGCAACCGCCGATATCGACCGTACTAAATGGGGAATAACAGCCGGGTCAAAGAATTTCTTCGAGAACCTTGGCGACAACATGATTGATGACCTGGTTGGTCTCTCGATTTCCCTTGAGGCCACTCGGCAGTAATACGATATCATGCGGGAAGAATGGGAGTATCAGTCAGAAAACAGAATGGGAGCGTACGGAACGACTTGTAATATCTCACGACGCATGCGCATTGATCCCCGTGCCATCCTTACTCGTTCGACATTCTGGTTCGTCATGCTCGCGGGTCTCGTCGTGCAGGTGGTGCCCTATATTCTGACGCTCGGAGCGCCGGCGGCGGATGGCAATACGGTCGCTGGTTTCCCGTTTACCTTCCTTTCTTTCGGTGGTTGGTGTGGCTTTACGGATGGTCCTGTCACGAGCGGCCAGTGTCCACGAAGTTTCATTCCGCTCCATATATTTTTTGATACAGCGGTCATCGTTGGGGTGGCAGCGCTCGTTGCCTGGTATCGCGGCCGGCGGGAAAGCCTTTCGACGCTATGAAGATTGGAATCTTTGATTCGGGACTCGGCGGTCTGATCGTCACGCATAGCCTCATTCAAGCGCTCCCGGAGTATGACTATATCTATCTCGGCGATACGGCCCGCGTACCCTATGGCAATCGGGGACAAGAGGCGATCTATACGTTCACTCGCGAAGCGGTCGAACGGCTTTTGACCGAGGATTGTGCGCTCGTCATCATCGCCTGCAATACGGCTTCGGCCGAAGCGTTGCGGCGCATCCAAGAGGAGTATCTGCCCGATCATTTTCCTGACCGTCGTGTTCTGGGTGTCCTCATCCCAGCGGCCGAGGAAGCGGTTCGTGTTTCAGCGTCGGGACGAATCGGTGTTCTCGCGACCACGGGGACGGTTGCCTCGCATGCCTATGAGCGAGAAATCAGGAAGCTCTCTCCGGAAGCGGTCGTTGTTCAACAGGCCGCCCCGCTCCTCGTGCCGCTTATCGAGAACGACGCTTTGAAATACGTGCCGCCGATACTCCGCGACTATCTCGCCCCGCTCCTCGTGGCCGAGATCGATACTCTCGTCCTCGGTTGTACACACTATCCCTATCTCGCGCCCGAGATCCGGAGCATCGTCGGCGATGCTGTCGGGATCGTTTCCGCGAACGAAATCGTTCCCGCCAAGCTCGCACATTACCTCGCACGTCATCCGGAGATCGACACGCTCCTTTCGCGCCAGGGCGGGCGCCGCTATCTCCTCACGGATATCGCACCGAGTACCGAGTCAGTCGCGACCGCACTCTTTGGCGGACCAGTGTCATTTGAACGGATCGCACTCTAGCGTTCTGGGTATATACTAGAGAAAGAAATATAAAAAAATTGTCTCATCTATGAGAAGAAACATCGTATCAGTCGCTGCGATCCTGCTGGCGTTCGGTGGGGGCATGGTCGCATTCCGTTACTATGCCGAGAGGGGCCGAACAGTCGTTCTACCTACTCCAATATCGAAACCGATCGCTCGGGAAGGATCGATGCGACCTGAGCCAAAGTCCGAGCGACTCGCCGAGCCGAAGCCTGCGCCGATCACCGTACCGGCGACTCCTCCTACGTCTCCTGCGGTCATCACCAAAAAAGTGCTGGATGATACCGTTTCGACGCTCGCGAATCCGGTGAAAGTACCAACCGCCGACGGCAAAGAGTATTTCCTCGTCGGACAGCCAAAAGGGCAGAATGCGAAGCGTCCGCGGAAGATTATCTTCTCCCTTCCTGGACATGGTTCGACCGCCGAACAAGACTATGCGGCATGGAAAAGTCACATCACTGATGATGATTACGCGCTCGCAAGCGTGAACTGGTGGCATGGCGGCGGGGAAAAAATTACCGATTACTACCGTCCTGACGAGGTGCTAAGAGAAATGCGTACCTTTCTCGATACGTACGGCTACACGAACGAGGATTTCGTTGTGCTCGAAGGCTTCTCGCGTGGCAGCGCCAATACGTATGCTGTGAAGGCTTACGATGTGGTGGGCGGTTCGCCTGTGATTGATGCGGTCATATCGGCTTCGGGAAAATATCAGAGCGACTTCCCACTGACCCCGGATCAGTCAGCGCAAAAGGGAAAGCTCTTTCAGGATGTGCCATGGATCCTCGCCTGCGGTGAAAAAGATGATAATCCCGAGCGCGATGGCTGTATCGGTATGAACGAAACAAAGACCTATCTCAGTGGAATGGGAGCGAATGTGTTGAAAGTCCTATCCGACCCGAAGGGTGGTCACGGCGCATTTCATCAAAGCCCGCTTGATCTAGCTGGTCAAGCACTCGATCTCCTCGATACGCTCCCGGCGGCCAAATCGCTCTAGTACGTCCGTAAAAGAAAGCGCCCCGGCAACGAGTGTGAAGCGGGGGCGTGTCGTATTATCGACTGAGTCGAAGCGCGTTTGATTGCCGCTAGCGAGCAGCAGCCACATGCATTGATTGCACGGTCGGTCGTGGCAGCCGGTCCGGCGGACGACCTTCACTCGGGTGGTGCTTGCGGGTGGGCAGCCTCTCTTGCCGGCGTTCCGGCTGGCGCATGCGTTGCTTGGCGACCGCCTGCGAGGCCTCGATGTAGCGCTGCAGTGCACTCTGCTGCTCGCGTGTCGTGAGGAGATGCTGGAGCGCATGGAGCAGGCTACCTTGGCGTCTCAAGAGGCATTCGACGCAGCCGCGATCGCGGATCGGTTCACCTGGGAAATTCCGGGCTGTGCCGTTTGAACAGCCATGGCAGCGGTAGGCCTGCACCGTACCGGGGGAATGGTTGCGATTCTTCTTCAAGTGATTCTCCTGGAGTGACCAACGTTGGGGAAAGGTGAGCTATCTCTCAAGAAGTGTCGAGGCAGAGCTACGAGCTCGGTACCGCGAGTATCGGCGTGCCGTCTTCGCGGGCCCCCTTGAAGTGGTCGACCGTGCCGAATCGGCTGCTCCACCTGGGCGTCTCGATCCGCTCTAAGGTGAGCATGCCGCCTGACGTATCGCCGACAAAACGGCCGACAGCATTGACTGTGAGGGTCTCGTGGATGACCGTGACGCCGCTCTCGCCATGCGGAATCGCCTGGACCATGGACGGGAGGATGATGAGCTCGTGCCGCTCGAGAACGACCGCGAGCGCTTGCCGTGCATAGTTCATGACAGCCTGTTGGGCGGCGGTGTACATGTGGTTTTCTCCTGGTTGGACAAAGGACACGGGCAGTAGCCGGGTGGCCACTGATCGCTTCGGTGAAGCAACGCGCTACTGTAGCTATTTTCACAATAAAAGTCAAGAAAAAACCGCCTGTCGATGAGGACGGCGGCGAAATGTTTTTTGGTGTCATGCGACTACCCCTGGGTGGCCTGCATCAGAGCGGCGTGATAGCCGATGAGGGCCCGCTGGACGACTGAAAGCGGCGGATCATCGCCCTCATAGTCGGCAAATTCCCGGAGGAATTCATGGCCAGCGGGGACAGCGTCCAGGTCGTGCAGGTAGTGGAGGAGCGAGTGGCTGCGGTCGACAGAGTGGAGTTCATCACCGGCGAGGTAGATGAAATACATGAGCCGATACAGCTCGTAGAGCTCGCGGAAAAGGGTCGAGGTACTACAGTCTGACATATACCCTCCCTCAGGGTCTAGATCGCGTAGCGCCGGAAGATGCGGGCAAAAATCCAGGCGCCGAGGCTCACGATGAGGCAGATGAGCGCAGTTTCTCCATCGCTCGGATTGTCCGTCACCACGCCTTTGGCGAGATATCCGATAGCGGCGAGAGTGGCGAAACTGGCGATGACCTGTCCGAGGTCATAAAACATACCGACGAAGAGGTGCAGAATTCCCATGGTGGTTTCTCTCTGAGTTGGAAAAGAATGACCTATTATCCATGGATTCGTGTCTGTTGTCAAAAATAAGTCCTGGGTGGCAAAGACCACTCGGGTTTTCAATTCACAGAAACTTCAGCGCAGTATCCGGAAGGATGTCGAGGATGTTAAACAACTTGAAATAAGTTATACGACTACTGACTTTGCTTGTCAATGTTTTTCTGATACCGTGTCTTGCCATATCCCGGTTTCTCTGTCAATATGAGGCCTACTCATGAGTTTTTATTCCTCCATTATGGAAATCTGGAGCGCTACATTCATCAAAGGAGTTATCGGTTCCGAGGGACTGCCTGAACCATCGCGCCCCGTGGTTGCGTTTTTTGGCCGTTCGAATGTCGGCAAGTCGAGCGTCATCAATAGTCTCACTCGCCAGAAAGACCTCGCCCATGCCAACAAGCGGGCTGGCCGAACGACCGAAATCAATTATTTCCTCGTGAACGGGGACTGGTATCTGGCCGACCTGCCCGGCTATGGCTACGCGAATGTGCCCGGACCACTCAGGAAGAAAATGGCTGGCTATATTTCTTGGTTTGCCGCTGATATGCGGATCGATATCCGTGCCGCCGTCCTCATCGTCGATGCAGAGATCGGGGCCAAGGATTCCGACCGTGAAACGTTCAGGCTCCTTACCGAATACGGCCGACCCGTCGTGATCCTCGCCAACAAATGTGACAAGGGCCGTCGGTCCGATGTCGAGGCCAACCTCCGCTCTTTTGAAAAAGAATTCGCGCCAGCCCGGGTGATCCGCCATTCCGCCAAGACGGGTGAGGGACGAGCCGAACTCCTCCACGCGATCTTTTCTTGAAGCAGCCTTTCGGGCCGTCTCTGATATACTGAGGCCATGTCGAAAGCAAAGATAGTTTCTCTCGCGATTATAATCCTCCTCGTCGTTGGAGTTTTTTGGTATGCACTCTCGCCACTTTTCATGAATACGGTCGCGGATGATCCGTTGCCCATCACGGGGGAGCCGGTGATGGAGGTGCTGTCATTGGGCCGCCAACAAATTGAAGAAAAGCCGAGTGTGGCAGAAGTAGCACCGGCGTCTATCATACCGACAGCTGCTCATCCGGCTTCGGGTACCGTCCGTGTGGTGATGGACGCGAGTAATCAGTACCTCCGCTACGAAAACTATAAGACCATCAACGGTCCTGATCTCCGCGTGTATCTCGCGACCGACACCCAGGCGACTGATTTCGTTGATCTCGGGCCACTCAAAGCAACCGAGGGAAATGTCAATTATCCGATTCCCGCCGGCACGGATCTCAGCAAGTATCGCTACGCGCTCACGTGGTGCGAAGACTTTTCAGTGCTCTTCAACTCGGCTGAACTTTTGGTAAAAAAATAAGAGCGCCCGGCATGCAAGAGCATTGGGCGCCTAGCGGCGGGCGGCTTTTCGCTTCGTTTCTTCGCGAAGTTTTTCGGCTTTGATGATCGCCTCGGGGAGGTCGCTCAAATCGACAAACTCATTGATCGGTAGTCGCTGCAGCCGGTCACGGATCATGACTTCAGCCAGATCGCCGCAAACAATGAAATGGCCGTCATGGAGACTCCCATCCGAATGGAGCAATCGTTCAATCGGATGGAATTCTCCTCCGATGACACGGAGGGAGAGCGGCGGCCGATCGGCCGCGCGGATGTAGACGACGCGACGTTTGGCTGACATGGAGACTTTCCTCGGATGGTAAAGGACGGTGTCTCCTGTATCCCATGTGGGGTAGCGCGAGTCAAGGTAAGAAAAAAAGCGGCCGGTCAGGGATCTGACGGGCCGCTCTCAGTTTTCGGACATGGCCGAAACAGGTTGCGGATCACTTCGTGCGGTTCTCAAGCGCCTTGCGACGCTTGCCTTCTTCGATGCCACGACGCTCACGCGCCTTACGTGTCGCATTGCCCGGCTTCTTGGGCGGATGCTTGTAGCTCGTGAAGTTGGGCTTGCTCCGCCCGTCCTTCTGATGTGCCATGAGGGTCTCCTCGGATTAGCAGTGCGCCGGAGCGCGGTGGTTGAGGGGGAGCTGGAAAAGGTACTCGTCGCCTTGGACGACGACCTCGAAGCCGGCGATGATGAACGTATCGAGCGCCTTGTATCGGCGGGCCGGAACGATTGCCGCAAGCTGTGTCATGCTCAGGTTCGGTTGCGATGCAAAGACACCTCGCACCCCCGCGATGAGCGACTGGGCCACGCCTTGGCGCCGGTATTCAGACAGAACGGCAAGCTCGCTGATGCAACCATGGACCTGGTGACCGTAGCTTTCGATCGTGGCTGCTGCTGCATAGCCGATCACTTCGTCTGTGTCTTGAGTGCTCGCGAGGAGCAACCAGCAGCCGCCGCCGGCCATGGAGGAATACCCGAAGCCGAGCGGACGGGGACCGATCTCGGTCGCAAAGAGGCGGAGGAGCGTGTGGAAATTGCGCTCCGACTCCGGCGAGAGCTCGGAACGGATCTGTTCGAGGGACACCGCCTCGGCGTGCGGGAGATGATGGGATCGGATGACGGCCGGAAAGGCTGAACGACGCTTCATCGTGTCTCGCTTTCGTTGGTTGTGAAAGAATGGTGCTAGCATTTATAACGCAAAAAGAAAGATTTGTCAATATGTAGAGTAAAAAAATCTCCCACAGAAATGGAAGAGGGATGGGAAATGATGACATTCGCTATTTCGGATAAAGAAAGCCCCGGAGAGATCGTTGGATGTCTCCGGGGCGGGTTGCGGGATGGCGAAAGGGTCGCCGGCGTGATGTGGGTCAGCCCTCCACCGGCACGGGCTCTTCGATGAGCCGGATCCAGAGCTCGGCCTGGGGAGCGCCGATGCCGCGGAACTGGTTCGCCTCGAGCGCGCCGTAGATCGGCTGGCTCTCGGGATGTCCGAGCGCACCGTTGGGGAAGGTCAGCTGGATCCAGATCGACCCGGCATGCGAGTGCTCGGCGATCTCGGTTTCGGCCGTCTTGACGATGCTCGCGAGGAGGCAGTCGGCCACGGCCGCTTGGGTCTCGGGGTCGATGTCCTGGTTCTCGATGAAGAAGCGCTCCACCGGGTACAGGTTCTGGAGAAGCGAATGGGAGGTCAGCACGTAGGCGCTGCCGAGGACACGGTCGTCCGGGTCGATCACGTAGTGGATCTGGCCGCCGCGCGAGAGGAACTCGAACACGATCTCCTTGAAGCCGGGCTGGTCCTTGGGGCGGGTGATGTTGGCCTCGAAGAGGGCCTTCAGGCCGGCGAGGCGGTACTCCAATTCCAGCGCGAAGCTGTTGAGGTGGTCGCCGCGGCGCTCGGTGATGACGAGGGTGTTGAGCTGCATGGTACGCGTCCTTTCAGGGTGCGTTGGTGGGGGAAATTGGGAACGAACATTTGACTATTCTACCGGAATATGGGATATTTGTCAAGTTAAGAAGAGTATTGGATTAATCAATAGTGTCTTTCCAGTTTCGAGCAATGCCCATGACTATCGCTATCCGTGCTGGCCTCATTGTGATCGCTGTCGTCACCCTCGTTCTCGTCCGGGCACAATTCGTCACGCCCCTCGATGTGAAATGTGAAGTCTCTTCGGTCTGGCCGGGGAGCGCTCCACATGGGGCGATCTGGGAGCAAGAGACTGTCCATTTCGAACGGGTGCCGGATGGATATATGACACTCGTCGGCTGGATCAATGCGGCGACCGCAGTCCCATGCTCGGATGAAAGCGCCGTCACCCCGCGGGTTGAGATCCGAACGCTTCGCCTCATTGCGAGAAATCCTGCCGGCGTCGAGCGCGTCTTGGCGGAAATCGACCCACGTGAACGGGATCATTTCATTGGCCGGCTCTTTCCCCGTATCCCGGAATGGTTTGGGGAAACCGAAGGCAAAAGCGAAGTCGCTCTCGCGAGCGCTCATGATGAAGCACTTGTGCTCGATCTCGGCCGCGCGCCGCTCCGTGTCTATCATGCTTGGACCGAGCCGCGGATCATGATCGATCCAATGGATCAACACTTCATCGAGATCGAGGCCAACATCACCGAGACCGCACGTCTCCAGGTGGGCATCGACTACTGGCGTGATATGCGAAGCGACTATGCTGGCTGGGACGCTGCCTGTCAGTCATCAGCGAACTGCGAGGGCTGGGTCAGCGATTGGTATGGGAACACCTACGGCGCGTTTCAGACGTTCCGCGCGCCGCACTTTGCCGCAACGGGAACAGCTAACCAATCAAGCACCGAATCCCCCCGCTAGGCTCATGACAGAAAAAGCGATCATCAAGGTCTGCACTCATACAACCTGCGCGAGCCGAGGTTCCTGCGCGATCTTTCAACGGCTCCAGGCAGAAACATATGATACGGCTGTTGTCCGCGAATATCCCCACTGTTTCGACGCATGCGACGATGGACCAAACATCTCGGTCAATGGCGAACTCATCCACCATGTCTCCCTCGAAACAGCTGCGCGGGATGTCCGACTAGCCCTCGAGCGGCCGTCTCTCAAGTCCGATGGTCAGGGCATCCGTCCACTCGCGGAGCTGGATGATGTTCTGGACGATCTGACCCGGCTCTGATGAGCTGCTTGTCACCCGAGGCACCCTCGTGCTAGCCTGTCGGACTATGGAATTCAACCCCCAGACACTGCTCGCCCGATTCAAAGAACGCCTCGCTTCGTGGCGGCCGACCGTGGATGAGATTTCCCATGATTACCGGGATATCCGCGCTGATTTCCAGGGTTTTTTTCGCCGCTTTCCGGAACTCTCGCGGACCCTTTTCCTGGCCGCCATCCTCGTGGCCGGCACCGCCCTCGGGATCGGTCTGAAGTCGGTGGCCAAAGAACACCTGACGATCGGGCATGCGGACTATCATCTCGTCCCAGCCGAACGCCTCTATGCCTTGAATACGCTCCGCGAGCAGGCGCTCGAAAAGGGGGCCGCCCTTCCGCTCAATGAGAAACAGTCTTACCCCGCCTGTAGCGTCCTGACCGGACTCGACGAAGAGCTCTAATCCGCGAATCATCCGCCTATGACAGTGCCCGAACTACAGTCCGCCATCCGCCGCTTTTTGGAAGACCAGAAGAATCTCTTGTCGATCATCGTCCTCCTCATCGGACTTTTTATCGGCAGCCTCTTTGTCGATCTCGGACAGCTTATGACGGGCACTGGTTTTTCTGCTCCGGCGATCAGACAGCATGACATTCTCGTTTCCGGTGGCAAGACTTGGGTCGGCTATACCGAACCGAAAGTCACGCTCAAGATCGTGAACGATGATACGTGCGCTGAATGTGATCCGAGCGAGGCGCTGCTCTGGCTCCGGCGTATCGTCCCAACGATCGAGGCCGAGCGTATCGATATCGCGAGTGAGGAGGGGAAGCGTCTCTCCGAGGCCTTTAGTCTCGTGACCATCCCAGCCTTCATCTTTGACGGTACCGTAAAGGAAACGGAATTCTATACCCAGGCTGAACCGCTGTTCCGCGAGGAGGCGTCGAGTGGCCGACTCGTCTTCGACATGAACCAGCTTGGGATGCCGATTGGACGTTATCTCGTAGCGCCCGAGACTGGCGATAATGATATCGTCTTTGGTTCGAAAGATGCACCGGTGACCCTCCTCGTGTTTTCGGACTTTCAGTGCCAGTACTGCAAGGAGTATCACGCGACCTATCAGCGACTCCTCTCGGAATATGGCGACCGCATCCGCCTCGTCTGGAAGCATTTCCCGCTCCCGATTCATCGCGAAGCGACCAAAGCGGCCGAAGCTGCGCAGTGTGCGGCCATGCAGAATCAATTCATGCCCTACGCGGATATTCTCTTCGAGAAGCAGAGCGAGTGGGGAAAGGCTGGTGGTGAGCGGCGCTTCAAGGACTATGCGTGGCGCGTCCGCGGCCTTGATGCTCGCGCCTTCGCTCGTTGTATCGATGAGAAACAGTCGGCTGAAAAAGTCGCGTCAGATATGGCGCTGGCCGAGGACTTCGTTATCGAGTCAGCTCCCGCCACGTTCGTCAACCGAGAGTTCGTCTCGGGTGCTGCGCCCTATACCGATCTGAAAGCCCTCATCGACACTGCCCTCGCTGAATGAGCCAGATCAAGAAAAACCGCCCGAGGCCGGGAGTGGCTGGGCGGTTTTGTTTTTCCTTTCGTGAGCCACCTTCCAGGATTCCTGCCTGCCGGCAGGCAGGGAACTGGAGACCCGTGTTTACCCCGTTACACTTTTTCTTGGAGCCGATGACCAGGATTGAACTGGTGACCTACGCGTTACGAGTGCGTCGCTCTACCAACTGAGCTACATCGGCATGAATATGTTATCTACCACAACAGACAGAGCCATCTCAGTGTAACGGGGCGAGCGAGTGCGCCGCTCTACCAACTGAGCTAAGGTGGCGAAAT
>CAZCTF010000017.1:0-15189 GCA_964501755.1 uncultured Bdellovibrionales bacterium | reverse complement strand
ACGAAAAAGGAAACCCCGGACTGAGCGAAGCGGAGTCCGGGGAGGAGGTCATTTCTTGACCAAATATCTGTCTTTCGCTAGGCTAGGGAAGCATTTAACTGACGTACGTTTGTTTTTTTGTTGGTTGTTATTTGTCAGCTGTTTTTGGGGAGTAGCCAAGCGGTAAGGCAGTGGGTTCTGGTCCCACCATGCGAAGGTTCGATCCCTTCCTCCCCAGCACTTTTATGTGGAAAAAACTCTCATCGAAAATAGTGCACAAGAACCCCTGGTGGCAAGTGCGGTGCGATGATTTTTCCATGCCGAGCGGAAAGAGGGGAAAGTACTACATCCTCGAGACCAAAGGGTCGGTGTATATCGTCGCTATAAAAAGCGGATTGAAGTTCGTCGGAGAGGAGAGGGAAAGTACGGAGGAAATGCAGACATTGGAAATTGAAATCGGAGAAGTTTTTGCTATGGCCGAAAGCGGAAAAATAACGGACGGAATGACGCTAGCCGCCCTTGCTATCGCTCGACCACATGTTCTCGTGGGAACAGGAAATAGCCGCTGTTGACTATGGCTCGAAATGGTCGTATAAATAGAGCACCGGCGATTGGTCCGGGTCACGAAGGAGTTTCATTTTGAAACGCACTCTTCTCTCTCTGGCCATCGCTGCCATCGCCATCGGCGGACTCGTTGGCTGTACCAGCATGATGCAGACTGGCGAAGGAATCATCCGGGCGATGACTCCGGAGAACGCCGGCATCCTCACCACGGCAGGCAATTTCGCGGCTGACACGCACAAGAAGGTCCGCGGTGATGTCCTCGGCGACAACACCGTCATCGACAACGACCCGGCCAAAGGCAAGGCCAAGCAGCAATGACCGACCCCCGAACCGGGGAGGCTGCTCCGAAGGAGCAAAATCACGAGGGATAGCCGCACGGCCGTCCCTCCTTTTGTTTCTTATCCCATTCAACGACTGAAGGAGACATACGTGCGCAAAAACCAGACGTTTATCGCCGACTCACGCTTCATCACTATCTGTATCTAATGAGACGGATTTTTTCACGGAAAGCGAAATACTTTCCTTCTTTTCCCGACATGTTTCAGCCTCTCTACGGATGGCTTCTGGCAGAGCCGCCAAGACGGTCTTCAGGGCGATACCATCAACCTTCACGACATTTTCCCATTCGCCGAGCGGGGAGAGAAGCTCACGAAGTTTCGCTTCATCGTATGAATACGTAGTTCGGACGGATTTCCCAATGATCCCGGTCGAACCGAATACTCGTTCTACCTCTTCCTGCTCCATATATTCCATAATCTTCTCCTGAAGCTCAGCGAGCCGTTTCTTATCAGCTGTAATTTCATTCCTCAGTACAAGAAACTCCTCTATCGCCCGTTCTGCATCAGTCTTCTCAATCGCCTCTTTAGGAGCGTCCTTGAACTTATGTTTCCACAACGGACAGATTTTTTGGAAGCTGCACCAGTCGCAAAGTGGGGAAAGCGTGGGGGAAAATTTCCCTGCCTCGATCGCATGGATGACTTCGAGAAAAGTTACGTCGAGCGTTTCGAGCTGTTCACGTGTCCGCGTCGAAGAGAGCTTCACGCCGTGCTTCAGGAAGTAAAGACTCACTGTTATCTTGTCGAGCCGTTCCCATTCTTTCGGATAGCGCGCGAGAAAAGCGCGGAGATAGATAGAGAGCTGCAGATCATTGTCAATTTTATCCTGACTCGGCATCTTCTTCGTAGTCTTGTAGTCGATGATTTCGTAACCATCCCGGGTTCGGTCGATCCGATCGATGACGCCGGCAATCACATGCTTTCCTGTCTCTTCGTTGCCGATCTCGATAGAAAAACGGCTTTCGAGCGCGATTGGATTCAATTCAACGATCCGATTTGTCTCATAGTAGCGTTGTATCATCTCAACGCCCTGGACAAAGGCCGCTCGCTCTTCCAATTCATTTTCAAAGAGATCACCATTCCAGCGCTTGCCGAAATAATCAATCGCCTGCTCGACCGATGGGGGAACGAGCGCTGGTTCATGGATGAATTTCATCGTCGAATGGACGAGCGTACCAAACACGGCCTCCTTGGATTTCTCCTCAGGCAACTTGTCGATCTCGCGATATTTATACTTGAGCGAACAGGACTGGTACGTGTCCAGGCTCGAATATGACAATCTCATAGCTTCATTGTAGCGGATACGGCCATTCCCCGCTTTACTATTGACTTTATATGACTATTGTGCCATTATAAAAAGTCCCTTTACAACTTCAATCAGCCGAAAGGATGCGCCATGAAGAACCTATTCTCCCGCCTGTTCCAGCTTCTGCTCGCCGTTCTCTATCGCTATGCTCCTGAGTACTTCCCTCGCAAGTCAGAGCTTGCGCGACGAGCGGAACGGATTGATTTCCTGGATCTCGAGTTGGCTCGGACCCGCCTCCAGGTGCGGTCGCTGGCCCACTTTGTCCAGGCGCAGTATCGCCCGCTTCGGGAACGGCTCTGGAGCCGCCATCTCCGTGCGGTCGCCAAACTCAAAGAGGAGTCGAAATCCCTCCTCGAGCAACTCCGCATCGGGGCCGAAGCGCGCCTGATGCTCGCCCGAGAGGTCATCGCCAAGAACGGAGAGATCGAAGCGCTTGGCGCTGAGATCACACAGCTCCGTGAAGCTGCGATGATCGAGCCCCTCACGGGACTCTACAACCGTCGTGGTGCGAACGAAGCCCTCCACCGGCTGCTCAGCGTTTTCGAACGCCAGAATCAGCGAGCGGTCAGCATCGGTAATCGGGTCGAAATCCATGACCTCTCCGTGCTTGTCTTCGATCTCAATCACTTCAAGGAGGTGAACGATCATTTCGGCCATGCCGCCGGCGATGTCGTGCTCGCGATCATCGCTGAACACCTCAAGCACGCCTTCCGTGTCGAAGACGTGCTTGTGCGTCAGGGCGGCGATGAATTCATGGCCTACCTCGTCAATGCGACACGTGACGGCGCGATCATGCGGGCTGAAAAACTCAGCGCCCTCATGGTCGCGGACGATCGACTCCAGTTCGATGATGTGCGCGTGACCGTTTCGATCGGCATTTCGCATGGCCGTTTTGCGACCAAGCGGGGAGGGCTGCAGATTGTCGAGACCCTTGAGCAACTGGCCGATACGGCAATGTACGCGGCCAAAGAAGAATCGCGAAAGGTTAGCGGCATCACGATCGCCCCGGACGCCGTGTCTTCCGATACGGTTCTCGGCAACCTCTGAATCCCTTAAAACGGCGCACCTTCGAAATTTGCCGCTCCATTTGCCTCGTCAGTGGAGCGGTTTTTTTCTTTATTCAATGTGTCTTCTTATGTAACTTATGAGACATTATGTAGAAGTATTCACAAGGATTCAGGCAGCCCATACGCAATTCCGTCTGCCCCACACCTTACTGTCCTGCTTTCGAAATATCTCTGGATTGCTTATAACTGGCTTGGATCTGTTTTTCGATACCTCCCCTCTATACTCGTGAGAGAAATTCTTTTTCGTTTTTTGTCCAGATGTTTTTTGTATTTCTTTTTAAGATTCGCCACCGTACTGGTACATATCTCTGTACCATCCCAAGAGCTCGTTTTGCTCTAAAGTAGTCACTCCCCCATTTTTTCAAAAATTCACAAGGGGAGTCAGCTCAGAAAAATTTGAGTTAATAAAAACGGCCGAGTTTTATGTCAAACAGTATTTTTGCTTTTGTCATTCCATCTGCGCCCACTATGGAAGATAGACTCTCGGATTGACGGTTGCACCAACTGGGATATCTTTCAAACTCTTTACGATTTTCGACGGCACTACATCAAAGGACTTCGCCGAGAAGACCGTGAAATGGACATGTGGTCCCGTCGAATTTCCGGTATTGCCGGATTTCGCGATCGTATCTCCCCGTTTCACTCTGTCGCCAAGTTTTTTCGTCACCGAACTCAGGTGGCCATACATCGTGACGAGACCATTGCCATGATCGACAGCGATATAGCGACCGTAGGCGTATTTACCATTATTCCCGATCGCGATGACCTTGCCGTCGGCTGCTACCATAACGCTCGTCCCGCTCGGGATCGCAAAGTCGACACCGTTATGAAATCCGGACTTATAGAATCCTGACTTCTTGGCGAAACTCGTCTTTCCGTAGCTTTGCGAAATCGTCACTTTCTTCAATGGATAGCTGAGCGTGCCCTTACTGAACGCCGGTAGATCCTTGGTATCAAGTGCGTCGATCTTACCTGCTTCAAGGGACTCAATTTCGTCTTCGATCTCTTCGCGCTGCTTTTCCAGATCATCGACGAGCGCATCATATTTCTGGACCTCGGACTGCGTCTTGGCGAGAAGCTGCTCTTTGCCTTGTTTCGTCGATTCAAGACGAGCATCCTGTTCTTCGAGCTGGAGCCGGAGCGTATCGATATGCTTTTCCTTTTCGGCGAGCACCGCATGCTCTGCTAATAGACTCTTCCGAAGCGACTTAAGCGAAGCCAAGACCTCACTCACTTTCGAGCTGGTTTCCGAAGTCCACTCACTCTGCTGGAGTGGATTTGCCATCCGAGACGCGTTTACGATAAATTCAGTCGGGATGACGGATGACTGATCGTCATAGTAGCCGCGCATGATTTCGGACAGTATATTGCGCTGCTTGACGATGAATTCCTCCTTCTGTGCGATTCGTGTCTTCAGAATCTGGATTTCCGATTGGATCTCAGCCAAAGTCTTTTGATTGAGATTCATCTGCAACTCGAGGCTTTTCACCTGTGCTTCGAGTCCCTCGATTTGATCGCCGAGAGCAGCTCCCTGACGCTGTTTCAGATCGACGATGTCCTTATAGGCTTTGATCTTGGCCTTGATATCATCAAGCTCGTCCTCCCGATCATCGAGCGCCTCTTTCTGTTCCGCCGTGAGCGCCTCGAGATCCGTGGCATCATCAGCGCGAACCGCATGTGTTGCAATGAACGCGGTGAACACCAATCCAAAGGCAAAAAAACTGATAACGAAGTGTTCCAGGCTTTCTTGGTCTTTTTTTTCTTCTTGCCTTTCCATACGCATTGTTTCTTTGTGTTCAGCCGTTCAACCCACCACTGCTATTTATGGAAACATGTCGCCTAGGGTGCTGTGAGTTTCTCAATCGCTTTCTGGAGACGCTCCAAAGAACGCTCTCGCCCGATGGCCCAGAGGATGTCCATCGGCGACGGGGAACGTTCACGCCCCGAGAGAGCAACCCGAAGCGGCCAGAGAAAATCCCCGCGTTTCTCCCCTGCTGCCGCCAAAAATTTTTCTGTGAGAAGCATGCGATTGTCCCAATCTGATTCGTTTAGATTCTCTGCCAAAGCAAGTGCCTGTTTAAGTGCTTCTCGCGTAGCCTCGGTTGTATTCCCCTTCCAAGCAAGAAGTGCGGCTGGATAATCAAGCGTATCCACAAAGAGAAATTGGTTCTCTTCACCGAACTCCGCCAATGTCTTTAGACGATCTTTCTCGATCATGATGATCTTCAGAAGAAACGCATCTGCCTTGTATGCCTCCGGGACTTTGGCATACCAGTCCTTTTTCTCGAGGAAGCCGCCAGAACGGATGAGTGTGAGCAGCTCAGCATCGGATTTCCGGGCGATATACTCATGATTCATCCACTCGAGCTTGGCCCGGTCAAAAACCGCACCGGCTTTGTTCAGGTGCTCGAGCGAGAATGCCTTGACCAATTCATCCAGGGTAAAGATCTCCTGAGTGCTCCCGTTGCCCGGATTCCAACCGAGCAGCGCAACGAAGTTCAGGAGTGCTTCGCGGAGATACCCAGCCGCGACAAACGAATCCACCGAGACATCGCCTTCACGTTTGGAGAGCTTTTTCTTGCCGTCTTTTCCGAGAATGATGGAGAGATGAACAAACGTCGGCGCTTCCCAGCCGAACGCCTGATAGAGAAGAATATGCTTCGGTAGACTCGGCAGCCACTCGACCGCACGCATAACATGAGTGACGTTCATCAGATGATCATCGACGATATTGGCGAGATGGTACGTCGGATAGCCATCGGACTTCATGATGACAAAATCATCGAGTGTATCAGTGTCAGAATCAATCGTTCCACGAAGGATATCGGTCACCGTAAATTTCCCATTATCTGGGATTTTGAAGCGGATGACGCTTTTTTCACCACGTTCTCGACGGTCTTTCACTTCGGCTGTCGGCAGCTTCAGGCATTCGCGATCATAGCGAGGCGCGAGCTTTGCTCCCTCCTGACGCTCACGGAGTGCCACGAGACGTTCTTCGGTACAGAAACAATGATAGGCCATCCCCTTCCTTACGAGCTCATCAGCGTACTGCTGGTACAGATCAAGCCGCTCAGACTGAATATACGGCGCCTTGTCCCCGAGTTCATAGACTCCGGGATAGCGGCTCGAGAGCATGCCGATACTGTCGTTTTCCGTATCCTTGTCAACAAGGAGAATCGGCCCCTCATCGTAATGTAGGTCAAATTCCTTCAAGAACGACAGTGTGTTTTCGAGTGCCCCCTCGACGAAACGCTTCTGATCAGTATCCTCGATACGCAGGATGAATTGCCCACCAAGTTGGCGCGCGTAGAGATAGTTGTAGAGCGCCGTCCGGAGACCGCCGATATGTTGGAGGCCAGTCGGCGAGGGTGCATAGCGCACCCGGACAGGCTTTTGTTCGGGCTTTGACATGGTCTGATTATACCCTGTTCTAAGCCATAATTCTACATTGACTTTTTAATAAAAATGTGATAATGTTGGATGTTGTACTTTTTCATCTGCACCACTAGGTGCGTTCACCTCAACCATTTTCAAGAGAAAAGGAGTCCACCGTGAAAGATCTTGCGCTCGCGCTGAATGTTTTCGGCGCGGTCCTCGGCTCGCTCGCTGCCTGCCTGTACGCCATGCGCGTCTGGTTGAAGAAAGAACGGGCCAATCTGGCCACCTGGACCATCGTCCTAGTCCTCGACTTCGCTGGTCTCTATCTGGCCTATGCCACCGGCAATGACGAGCCCTATATCCAGCTGGGCTGGTGTGTTGCCGCGATACTCATCGTCCTTGCGGCATGGTTGCGCAAGGGTGACTGGCTGTGGACACGGACCGAGACCATCGTGCTCGTCATCTGTGCCGTGTCGGTCGGTGTCTGGCTCACGAGCGAAGCCGTCGCCCTCTCGCTCATCGGCTACCTCCTCGCCGTGTTCCTCTCGGCTGTGCCACAGGCGCGTGACTACCTCCGCCATCCAGACGTAGCACGGAAAAGCGCCTGGGTATGGCAGCAATCCTGTTCCCACTCGCGGCCAAGCTGGTCGAAGCGAAGTACGGCGTCGAGCACACGCTCGTCTACTACGCGCTCATCGGCCTGAACGTGTTCATGGCCGGGCTCTGCATGCGCCGCGCTACGTAGCGCCAAGTCAGGCGACCGAAGGGCTTCGTGTCACGAGGCTGTCATCCTAACGGAAGGCAGCCTCTTTTCTTTTATTTCTGGCTCAGAACTTTTACTGGAAAGACAATGACAGCATTCCAGATGCGATGCCAACGCTTTGGCTGCTGCCAGAGCCTCCAAAGCCACTCAAGCCCGATAGAACGAAGAGGCCTTGGCGCTCGCGGAACTTTTCCGGTAAGAAAATCAAAAGCACCGCCGACACCCATCGCGAGCCGGACACTTCCCGGCTTTTCTTTGAGACCAGCCAGCATGATTTCCTGAAGCGGGGCACCATAGTTACAGAGAACGATGTGATACGGGATCGGAAGAGATCCAGTCAGGTATTCGTGAGAAAATTTCGCGACGCTCAGGTCCGGGTACGTTTCAAGCAACACTTTTTTTATTGCCTCGTAACTCGATAGTCCGCCTGGATCGAGCATGAGTCCGACCGTGAGTTGCTTCGCCTCAGCAAATCTGAAAATCTCCGGCAAGAGATCAGCTCCAGCAATGCGCTCAACCAAGGTTTCGCCAGCGAGAAAAAACGGCAGGTGGAGCCCGACACCATCGGCAACACGGAGATCTGCTGACTCCAGCGCTCCCCGGAAGGCGCGGTTTTTCGTCGCGAGGAGAAGGAATTCAGGGCCTACGGTGGCGATGCGATGAAACCCTTCTCCGTCAAACCACTGGCGGATACGATTGACTACTTCGCTCTGCGAAAGATTATCGATACTAACGCCGAGGGTCTGCATACGAGACAACTTTATTCACTGCCAAATGGAAGCTCGGCCAGCGGGAGATAGGCACGTTTGCCATCGACGGTCGTCGACTCAAAGAGGGCGATGGAATCGACCGGCTCAATCACATGGAGCGGCTTGCCAAACTCCGGTTTTGTTTCGAGCGCTTCATACTTGCCGCGACGGATCTTGGCGAGGGTCACATGCGGGCGAAAGCTCTTCGATTCCGGCGTGAGGTACGCGAGCGCTGCTGAAACTACATTCCGAAGCTGTACCAATTCTTCCGACGGTTCACCCGCAAACCAAATCATGGTCGGATGTTCAGGATTGGGTTCGGCCCGAATTTCTGTAAGGTCTACTTCGAAGGGGTCGATGTCGATAACCGCGTCTTCAAGAGCTTCGACAATACGCGGAATTTCTTCTTCCATGATAAAACCGAGGAAAAGAAGGGTGACGTGAAAATTACCACGACGAGTCGGGATGATGGACAGATGCTCGAAATGGGCGATCTCAGAAGAAAGCCTCTTCTGGAGCCTCTCGGAAAGCGGAATTCCAACAAATAAGCGGCGGGTGCTGAGCATAGGAGTCAGGCGAGTATACTGAATTTCCCCCATTCCGGCAAGGGCTGAATACTGGCATTCTCCTGTACAATACGGGTATCCACTATGGCCAAACCAAGCCCTCTCTACCGTGTCGATGTCGTTCCGCTTACTCCCCTCTACAGTCGACGGGATCCGCGTTTCAGCTACGTATCACCCGAGCCGATTCCAGCCGGTTCCCTTATCTCGATCTCATTTGGAAAGCGGATGCTAGTCGGGGTCACACTCGACTGTAGCCCACTCCCCGGTCCAGTCCCGGAATGGATGAAATTTGTTGGTCCAGTCATCTTGCCAGGCTTTCTTACTCCGGAACAGATCGCTCTGGCCTGGAGTCTCGCTGATCAGCTCTACACGCCCCTGGGTATCGTTCTGAAACTCTTCTTTCCGATACAACGGAAACCACGCGCAGCAAAGATCGTCCCAGACAAACCATCGCTCAAAAAACGCATAGCAACAAAAGAGAAGCGAAAAAAACAAGCCATCCATGCCGATATCTGGGAAGCCGTTTCTAGTGATACGCTCATGCTTGATCGACTCATCGTGCTTGGAAAAACCGCACTGAAAGAAGGACGACTTCTGTGCATCCTCGTTCCTGAAATCCTCGCCGCAGAGCTCTACCGAGAGAAACTCGAAATCGCTCTCCATCGAGCAGTTGTCCGATCACTCACGAGCCGACGAACCGCCAAGGAACAGTATAAGATCCACTCCGAGATCCGGGCAGGCTTGGTCGATATCATTATTGGAACTCGGCAGACGGTTTTTGCTCCACTGCATAATCTTTCGGAAATCGTCGCGATCGATTCAGAAAAACAGCTTTCGTACACTCAATGGGAGATGGCTCCGCGCTATGATGCGATCGAAGTAGCGATCGGGATCGCTCGTCGAGAACGTGTCCCATTCATCCGGCTCTCGGCTGCGCCTGGTATCGGTTCTTTTCTACCGGATGCAAAGACTGTTGGTACACCGTTCACCTTCAGTCCGAAACGCTCGCTCGTCCCCATCGACTTACGACAGGGATACAAACGCGGTGGTGCAAGTCAGACGCTCTCACCAAGACTCATCGATGCGCTCCGAGAAGCCCGATCGGCAGGGTGGCCCGTACTCATCCTCGTAAAACAGCGTGGCATCGCCCGTTTTTCACTCTGCGCCAAATGCCAGACACCGGTCCGTTGCCCGAACTGCCAGGCCGCTCTTTCGGAAGCCAAGGAAGGGCATTTCCGTTGTCTGTCTTGTGGATATCGGACCACCCTTTTCCCAAGCTGCAAGGAATGTGGCCATATGCATTTCAAGAATTTTGGTGCCGGCACAGAGAAAGTGGCACGCGATCTCGCACACGCCGGATTCGGCCAACACGTCATCGTCGTCGATCGGGATGCTCAGGCGCGAAAAGCCGAGACCGAAGCACTGCTCGCAGCACTCAGTACGCCACCACCTGAGACGATCATCGTCGCGACATATGAGTCAGCCTATAGCCTCCCCCTGCCGCCGATCGGAATCATCGCAATGATTGAGCCAGATCAGGGGCTCTTCTATCCCGATTTCCAATCTGAGGAACGGCTCTGGCGCGAACTCCGGCGTTTTGGCGCCAAGCTCATGTCCGGCGGAACGCTCTTCGTACAGACTTTCCAGCCAGAAGCCGCTTTCTGGACAACCTGGATTAATCAACCACTTGCGCTGACCGCAGCACCACTCCTCGAGGAACGACAGACGCTTCACTACCCGCCGTATTATCAGCTGATTCGTCTCGATTGCTACCCGAAAAAGGACAAGACATCACTTGCTCTAGCCGAAGAGGTCGAAACGACTCTCGGAAAACTGAAGCTTCCCGGGGTCGAAATTCTTCCAAAATATTTGCCATTTAGTAGGAAAAACCGCTACCATGTGCTTATCCGGCTCCCGAGGGAGCTACCGCTTCCGAGCGAATTGCATACTGTGTTCCAGGCACTTGATCCGGCCGTCCATATCACCCGGAATCCACTTTCGCTCCACGGCTAACCCCGCACCTCTATGACCGTATATCCAATTGTCACCGGCGCGGAAAACACCATTCTCCATGCCAAAAACGAGAACGTCAAAGACCCACTCGCCCCGGAAATCCAGGCACTTCTTCCTGAGATGCTCGAAGCTATGCGAAAAGCTGATGGCATCGGACTCGCCGCACCTCAAATCGGAAAGAATCTGCGTATCTGTGTCATCGAGATCGATGGCGTGATCAAGAATTTCATCAATCCGAAAATCACGAGCGCATCGGACGAAAAAATCCTCTTCGAAGAAGGCTGTCTCAGCCTCCCCGGGGAATTCTTTGCGATCGAACGCTCGGAACAAGTGACCGTACGCTACGTCGATGAGGCTGGCAAAGACAAGAAGCTTCGTGCCCGTGGTCTCTGGGCTATCTGTCTCCAGCACGAGCTCGACCATCTCGATGGCATCCTTATCTGCGACCGCTACAAAAACCAAAAGAACAAACATGTCTATGCCCTCTAAAACTCCAGCCCCAACTGTTCAGGACTTCAAGGCCCCACAGGTTTCTGTCGTATTCATTGGAACGCCCGCCTTTGCAGCAGCTGCCCTCGCGGCACTCATCGGTGAATCCTACAATATTGTTGGTGTCGTCACGCAGCCAGATCGAAAGGTCGGCCGCAAGCAGGAACTGACTGCATCAGCAGTAAAGTCGGTTGCTCTCGATCACAAGCTTCCTGTCTTTCAACCAGAAAAACTCGATGCTGAAGCCGTAAAGACGATCGCCGATTGGAAGCCAGATGTCATTGTCGTTGCTGCCTATGGCCGTATCCTGCCAAAGGCTATACTTGAACTCCCTGGATTCAGCTGCATCAATATCCACGCCTCACTCCTCCCGCGTTGGCGCGGCGCTTCACCCGTAGCGAATGCGCTTGTCGCGGGTGACGCAGAAACTGGTATCACACTCATGGAACTGAACGAGGGTATGGATACCGGCGATATCATCGCGCAAGAAAAGATCACTATCGGACCCGACGAACGCGCCCCTGAACTTCTCGAGCGCTTAGGACGACTCGGTGCCGAACTCCTTGTGAAGACATTGCCGCTTTGGATCACACGTTCCATCACAGCAACACACCAGCCCGAAGATGGTGTCACGATGTGCCAACTCATTGAGCGCGAAGATGGCCGGATATTTTGGAATGAGAATGCTGAAAATATCTACAACCATTTCCGAGGGCTCTCTCCCTGGCCCGGACTCTTCACTTACTGGCGCCGCGGTGATGAGGGTGCCCTCCGGATCAAGCTCCATGATCTCGCTATACAGAAAACACCACTCGCTACTGAATATCCGACCGGAACCGTGCTCGAAATCGGCGAAAAAATCGGTGTCGTCACTGGATCTGGTGTTGTTTTCCCCATCGCGCTCCAGATGGAAGGCAAGGAACAATTAATGATCGGTGATTTTATCAAAGGGTATCCTGATTTCATCGGCTCCATTCTCGTATGAGTCTGTCCAGCGAAAGACACCAATTATCGAAAGGTGGTCAGAGCGAGGGGCGAGTGATACTCTTTCTAGCGTTCCTTATGTTCGGTGGCGCCGTGCTCATGCTTGGAAAAGCCTGGTACGAAAAACGGCAGGACGCAGTATCGACCGTCTCACAGGAATCTGGACTGACCGGATTACGGTTTATTAGCGCTGAAAATATCCTCGACCGAATAAAGAAAAGTGAGGATATCCGATTCGTCGATATCCGTCCACGGGCGAGTTTCGAAACAAATCACTTGATCGATTCCGAATGGCTCGGTCTCGCCGAAATTGCCACGTATAGTGCGCCGACCGGACAGCTCATTGTCATTGTCTATGGTAAGGAAAACGTGAATGATCAGCTACGCGATATTCATACCCGCTTCACAGAGAAGAAAATGACCTTTGCTTTCCTCGAAGGCGGGATTCAGAACTGGATCGCTAAAGGAGGTACCGTCATCTCCGAAGGCGATCCCAACTCCTATATCGATCAGACAAAAGTGCTCACAATCGCTCCAGAAAAAGTAGCCGAACTCCAATCAACCCTAGTCCGAAGCATCATCCTCGATGTCAGGAGTGACCGAGAGTATTCACAAGGCCATATCCCGGGCGCAATCAACGTCCCCTTATCCAGACTAGAGAAGGATCGTGGGGCGATACCTCCCATTGGATCGATGTTTGTCTATGGAGCGAATGAATCCGATACCTTCCAAGCTGGAACACGACTTTTTGATATGGGATTTTTCGGACTCCGTATCATTACCGGCGGGTTCGAAGACTGGAAAGCTAAGGGGCTCCCAGTCGAAAGCAGTCAGAAGTGAACAAGCTAAAAGCGCGACCGAAAGGCGCGCTTATTTATTTTTGAAATCTCGCTAGACTGAAACGATCGCGAGCACGTCCTTGGCAGCGAGTAACACGTGGTCAACGCCTTCGATCTTCAGTTCTTCACTCGTCCCATAGCGCTTAAAGATGACCATGTCACCCTTCCGTACCTTGATCTCTTTGTCGGATCCGACAGCTACAACTGTCCCTTGCTGTCCGCGCTCACCGGCGGCATTTTCTGGAAGATACAATCCCGATGCGGTTTTCTTCTCTTTTAATTCTAATCGGATGAGAACGTTCTCACCGAGCGGCTGGACGCGCATTTTGGCCATAGCGTTTCGATCATCAATGCTTAGACGGACACAGCTTTATTCTATTGGAGAATTAGCAGAATCGTCAAGTGAGTGCTAATTCTAGTGGCGCGAGCGCATGAACAAATTATCAAGTTCCTCGACGGCTGCTTTCGGATCGCTCTCAAAAAGCTCGAGAAAATGGTTTTTTCGACTCTTTTTGTCAGGTCCAACTGGAAATTCGAGGATATTCTTCCGAAACCAATCTCCGAGCTCCTCCATCCACTCGATCGTCGCTACTTCCCGGTCCGATTCATCAGTCACAACAAGCTCGGCGCATTTTTTGTCAGCCCATGCCCTCTGGAGATACGCAGAACGGAGCCGTTCCTGATCATTAACATTTCCAACATGGTCTTTGCTGGCTTCCCGATAGACACCAAGGGTTTCCTCGAAGGCACTCATAGCTATTTGATAAGGCTTACACCCTACTGGAGTTTTTCGCGCATTACTTCCAGCGCACGGTCGAACTGCGGATCGCGATCAGCTTCAAAGTCTTCACGAGTGAGCTTTACTTCCTCATCTGCCTTAATGCCTACTTTGTTGATCTGATTACCGAGCGGGGTGAGCCAGCGGGCAACCGTAATCTTTACTGACGTCGTACTCGAAGTCGGGATGAGTTCCTGGACCGATCCTTTTCCGAATGATGTCTCACCAACAATCACAACATCATGCCTATTTTCACGCAGTGCCGCCGCAAGGATCTCAGAGGCACTCGCGCTGCCCTGATTCATGAGTACCACAACCGGGAAATCACCAAGCGAATTCCCACCTCGTGTCTTGAGCTCGCGGCGCTTCTTGGCCGCATCCTCTTCGATCACAACAACCGAACCGGATGGCAGGAAGTATCCGGCGAGATCGACCGCTCCCTCTAAAAATCCACCAGGATTGTTCCGAACATCGAGCACGATTCCTTTCGCCCCTTGCTGCCTCACTTCAGTTGCCAAACGCTCAAATTCTTCAGTCGTCTCTTCCCCAAAGCGCGTCACTTTCAAGACAGCGATACCTTCTTCTCGGACTTCGAGGAGAACGCTCTTTACGATGATGACATCACGACGGACCGTAATCTCGCGTAGCTCATCCTCATCGGTATGAAAGACCGAAAGCGTCACTTCTGTTCCACGCGGACCACGAATCTTATCTACCGCTTCAGAAAGTCCGAGACTCTCTGTTGACTCACCGTTGATCTTGAGTACCTTGTCACCCGCGAGAATTCCTGCACGTTGGGCCGGCGAGTTCTCGAGCGGCGCCACGACCGTCAGAATACCGTCTTTCATCTGCATCTCAGCACCGATACCATCAAATTGCTGACCAAGTTCTTCTTTGAATTCTTTGTTCTCTTCAGGGTCGAAGAAGGTCGTGTATGGATCGCCTGTGGCCGCAAGCATCCCGTCGATCGCTCCATAGAAGAGTTTCTTGGCATCGAGAGAGTCACGTTCGACGTATTTCTCTTCAAGGATATTCCACACCTTCCAGAACAGGGAGAAATCAATCGTCGCATCCTGATAGTCAGTCGTATTCTGAAAGACAGCTTGGCTTGGCGAAATCGGCGCATTGGTCATCGTTTTGCCATAGGCGCCTTTCTGATAACCTGCATAAAAAGCAAAAATTACGATACCAATCAGCGCTCCGGCGAGGATAAATCGTCGAGAATTGTTTGGTCGCGATGGCACTGCTTGAAAAGCAAACTGGTTGGTATCGGATTCGTTCATAGATTCATCAATTGTGTGTTGGCAGTATTTTGCCGCGATATTTGAAGAAGTATCGGAGAGCACTCTGGATATGATACCAAGTAAGGCGATTCATAA
>CAZCTF010000016.1:12803-15966 GCA_964501755.1 uncultured Bdellovibrionales bacterium | reverse complement strand
CGTTGTACCACTTAACTACGGGCCCATATCTTCTTTAGAGAATACCTGAGCCTACACAGATTGATAATTTTTCTACCGGGGTGAGAAATGCCGCGGAATATCCACCCCGTCACCTATTCAAGCAACACTCTTAGTTTTCACTAATCGCAAGGTGAATCGCTTCGCAACTCTCGCTTACAGCTAGCAAACATTGTTACCAAAATAGGTGACGGGGCAAGCTTTACTACAGGCCCGAATGAGTCAAAACAACGGCAGTATAGGGCGAAAAACAGGAAAAGGCAAGCTGCCAGTGAGGCCGTCCATCCGGTATACTGAGGGGGGGGGAATCACCTCATATAACTCGCCATTCTATGCACCCTATCACCCCGCAGTATCTCGCTCGCAATCTCGCCACTGTCATCGGCCTTGTCCTCGTCTGGCGCGGCATCTGGCATCTCCTCGACGGTGTCGATAACTTCTTCTTTGCCGGCAGTCATTTCTGGACTGCTATTCCAGGCGTCATCATCGGACTCCTCATCCTCTATCTCCCCGACAAGGACTTGAAGGAGATCGAGAAGCTCTAGCGCTCGCGACCCGCCCAGAAATCCGGTTTTTGTTTGACAGACAGGCGGCCCTCGGCCATACTCTGACCAATCTTCTTTGACAATCCAGGGAGGTCCTGATGTCTCTCCATGCCCACGATACGAGCGAGCGGGATCGCTACCTGCGGCTCGCTCCCCTCTCGCTCGCCACCGCCATCGTCGAACTATCGGCTGGTGCATACGCCGGCAGTCTCGCCCTCGCGACCGATGCTGTCCACACGCTTCTCGACGTGTTCGAAAATCTCCTCAACGCGTTCGTGGCCGGCCGGGCTCGCCTCATCCGTGACCCGATGCGGATTCGCCGAGCCGGTTTCGTCGTAAGCCTCGCGCTCATCGGTACATCTACGCTGTTCATGGTCTGCGAATCAGTCCGGCGCATCGCTGGCCAGGAGGCGCACGGCCTCAGTAGCTGGACCGTCTCGGTCGCCGTCTTTTCGCTCATCATGAATCTCTGGCAGCTTCGTATCCATTTCAGCGCACCAGATCAACACCGCAACCTGACCCACTGGGGACAGACGCTCCACCTCGTGACTGATGTCGTCGGCAGCCTGGCCGCGATCGTCGGTACAGCCGTCTCCGTATTCCTTGGCGTTCCGCTCGCTGACGCATGGGCAGCCATCGGTATCGTCATTCTCATCTGGTGGCGGATGATCTATGGCGCCCGAATGGCATTCGGTTCGACCAAGAACAAGCCTTGGCACCACGCCTGCGGGCATGATCATCACTGATCCCAGAGCTGTACCTTCGGGCGCTTCCGTTCATCGGCGGCGCCTTTTTCTTTACCTACAGTACTTCGACAATCCGGATATCCTGCTCGAGCACAGTATCACCCTCACCAAAAAGAAAGCGGGTCCGAAATTTCTTGCCTTCGAGGAAGAGCGGAAGCCAATAGCGATCATCCGGCCACATATTGTCAAATGGAATCTGGTCGGCTGGATACCACACTGGCCTCATCTCTTCCGTTTCGACCGGCTCCCCACTATAGTCGACGACTCGAAACACGTGGACCTCGAGGATAGTCCCGCGATCCTTTTCGAATTCAAATTCGTGCACCCCGACCGCTTCCATGGCTGTGATACCGATCCCGCACTCTTCTTTCGTCTCACGGCGTGCAGCTTCCTCGATACTCTCGCCAGGTTCGACCTTTCCGCCAAAGCCGTTCCAACGACCAGCGCCAAAGCCGCGCTTCTTCATTCCAAGGAGCACCTCTTTGCCACGGACGACGAGGATAAGCGTAAGGAGCTTCTTACTCATACGGCTAGTATATCACTACCGGTGTGCCGATCGGTGCCCACTCATAGACGCGTTTGGCCGGACCGATTCCGAGCCGCATACACCCATGGGAAACCGGCGTACCCAGATGATTCGCCCCTTCCTTGTACCCGCCGGGCCACTCGGGAAGCTCATGGATACCATAGAGCCCATCGGGAGTAATCGCCTGCCAATACGGCATATAGAGACTGTAGCGCTTCGACCAGGGACGAGCCGCTTTGTTCTCAATCGCGAAATCACCCTTGGGCGTATCCATCCCCCGCTTGCCCGAGGAAATCATGTAGGCATCGACGGCCCGACCATCCTCAAAAAGCGTCATGACCTGCGTCGCGATATTCACATCGATGTATTTTCCTTCGGTCCGCTTCGCCCGCGTGAAACGCTTTGCCTCGGTGACCCGAGCGGCAAAGTCCCGGCTCGCCACGGCTGGTTTCGGCGGCAGTGTCGTAAAGCGAGTCTCGCCGAGCGCCCGATATTCGGCATCAGTTTCTCCACGCCAGCGGGCACGGATCGCGAGATGATGGGACTTTCCGGATTCCAGATCAGCCGACGGTAGGATCTCGAAGACGGTCTTCTCAGGATTGTTCTGATAGACGACGTCGACCGTTGGATCAAATTGGAAATCGACATAGAAATCCTTTACCGAGCGATCAAATTCGACCCGGATCGGATCTTCGACGCCGAGGAGCACGTCGGTCGCCTGATTAGCCGGCGTCACCGAGACAATACGCGGCAGGTTCGGCGACTCAAACGCAAAGGAGAAAATCGGGGTGCGCACGAAAAACGATGTACTCCCCTGACCGATTGATAAACGATAGCGCGTATCGAGCGGCCAATTCACCTCCGGCGTGATAACAAGCCGTTTGCCGAAATCGTGCCATTCCATCTTGGTCGGAATTGCCGGTGACAGCGTGATCTTACCAGCCAGGCTCCGTTCACGGATCGGCTTGGAAAAATCAACGACGAGGCTGTCGCGCGGACCCGAGAGCGTATCGCGTTCGAGTACGGCCGCCACTTGTTCATGACGCCATTTTTCGAACGTACCCACCCCGCCGACAAAGAGAGCCAGGACGAAAAAGAACAGAAACCAGAAAAGAACTGAGAGTGAACGGCGCAGGGAGGATCTATTGGTTTTCGGCATTTTCAATTCGTTTGATCGAGCGATGAATGGCCCGGGCGATACGGTTCCGCGTCAGATAGCCGATGGCGTAGCCGAGAGCAGCCAAGACGATACCCGAGGCGAGTCCACCGGCAAATTGCGGCCAAAATTGTGCCCAGAAATCCATAGCTGTTATCCAAATAATTCTTTT
>CAZCTF010000016.1:3947-12793 GCA_964501755.1 uncultured Bdellovibrionales bacterium | reverse complement strand
TGAGGAGTGCCATGAGTTCGCCGAAGTACGGCTGTATCTCGGGCGAGAGCGCGACCTTGTCCTTTTTACTCTCGTAGAGCATCTCGAGCGTGACCCCTTTTTTCTGCCAAGTCTCGCCCCCGTCGAGATAGATTTTCAGAATCGGCTCGATCTTGTCGAGTGCATAGACGAAACGGCTCTCGGCGTCCTCTTTGGTGACATACCCGCGGATCGCCGCGTGCAGTTCGGGGACTTCGGGAAATTCGACGGCGAGGCGCTCGGCGGCGAGACGTTCCCGTTCGGGCTTCGAAGCATGGAGTGCCAGATCCTCGCTGTAGAGATACGTATCGCCCGCATACACCTCGACCAGATCATGGGCGAGCGCGTAGCGGAACACTTTGTCTCGATCAAGCGGGAGCGCTTCGGTATCCAGTATATACCACGCGAGCATCGCGAGGCTGTAGCTATGCTCCACGTCATTCTCCCATCGATCAGCGCCCCTGACACGAATCACACGTTCAACCGCCTGAAGCTCGCCGAGCAGCTTTGCGAATGAGAGCAGTTTTTTAAGCATATTACTGTATCAAAGCAAGGTCACCCTGGATCACAGTCGGTTTCATCGCGACAATCTCCGTCCCATAGTACGGCATATCAGGAATCGGATTCCAAAGGAAAATCTGCTGCCCCAACACGTGTGCAAAACCCATCTCCAGAAAAGCATTCCCACCGATATAATTGGCTATGCCATTTTTGTCCACATTATAGACAAGCAACGCATCTTTCCCCTGCATCGCATTCCAAAAATCCCGGATCGCATCCAAGTTATTCTTCTGATAGATCTTAATCGTTTCGATCTCCGCGTCCGTCTTCCCTAGAAAGGGTGTCACGAGGTCTTCATCACCCATTGAGGCTTCATGCCCAAGTGTGTTTAGTTCCTCGCGGAGCGCTACCATCTGTTCGGTAAGTTGCATACTCCCGCTAATACAGAGTTTCATTTCTTTAACTCAAAAGTAAGTATCTTTATGGGGGTATCCCAATCAACTTTTTCTCCATAATACCCTCGATAAGTCTCGAGCATGTTTTCGCGGCTTGGGTAGGGGTTATGGCCATCAAAGTCAGCCTCGACAATATCTCCAAATCTTTTTTCCTGCATGGCCGTCACGATCGTAATGGCAATCGGCTCACCGGTATCGGCATTCACGAACTGAACTTCGTCGCCCAGACCGAGCTGCTTCTCATCAAACATCCTCCAGGTTTTCGTTTTCTTCCCCTGGAGCAGATCGTCTATCATGGAGGGTTTGAGTTTGAGTACTTTCATCAGGGAAGATTTACGCTCCGTGGCACTTCTTATATTTCTTGCCGGAACCGCAGGGGCAGGGGTCGTTGCGGCCGACGACATCAACATTGTGAATCGGTGATTGGGGTTCAGACGGCTTCACTTTTTGTTCCTGGCCCTCGGGACTGACACCCGCAAACTGCGGCGCATTGTCCGACGCGCCCTTGTACTCGACGGCGCGCGGAACGGACGACGTGACGCCTGGGTGAAGCGGGGTAATCCTGAAAAGCGAGACGAGGTAGGTCTTCCGCACCGCGTCCATGAGACCGACGAAGAGGTCGTATGCTTCGCGCTTGTATTCGATCAAGGGATCGCGTTGGCCATAACCGCGGAGCCCAATCCCCTGACGCAGGTAGTCGATCTCATCGAGGTGGTTCATCCAGAGCGTATCGAGTGACTGGAGGAGGAGGAGCCGCTGGAGTTTGTTCCAGTCCTCTTTGCCGATCACGGTTTCTTTGCTCGCATAGGCACGTTTCGCTTCGCCGACTAGGTATTCTTGGATCGCGGATTTCTTTTCTGGTTCCGTACGCGAGCGGTCATCGCGTACGCTCTCGAGTTTCGTCACGGCTGCCTTGTCATCGAGCTCGGAGAACAGAGCATTCGCCTCGCCGACGATATCGGCGATATTCCATTCACCTTCATTCCCGGTCGTATGGAAACCGACCACGCGCTCGAATTCATCCGCCACGAGAGCGAGCGTCGTGTCGCGGTACTCGGCCGTCCGGAGCCACTCGACGCGTTTCTTGTAGACGACTTCGCGCTGTTTGTTCATCACGTCATCGTAGTCAAGCACGTGTTTGCGGATATCAAAATTGTAGCCTTCAATTTTAGACTGAGCAGATTCGATGGTCTTGGATACCAGTCCATTTTCGATCGCCTCATCATCCGGCAAACCGAGACTGGTCATCATATTCTTCATCCGGTCACCGCCGAAGCGGCGCATGAGCTCGTCTTCAAGTGAGACATAGAACTGCGACACGCCCGGATCACCCTGACGTCCGGCGCGGCCACGCAGCTGATTGTCGATGCGGCGCGCTTCGTGCCGTTCGCTGCCGATGATCATGAGACCGCCGAGTTCCTTCACCTCATCGCCGAGCTTGATGTCGGTACCGCGACCCGCCATGTTCGTCGCGATAGTCACTGCACCCCGCTGTCCGGCTCCGGCGACGATTTGCGCTTCACGCTCGTGATTTTTCGCATTCAGGACCTGATGTGGCACACCCTCGCGCGTGAGGAGCGCCGAGAGGTACTCAGACTTCTCGATGGCGATCGTACCGATGAGAACTGGCTGTCCCGTCGCATGGACTTCCTTTACCCGATTCGCGATGGCCTGAAACTTGGCGACTTCCGTCTTATAGATGACATCGGGCAAATCTTTGCGCACCATCGGCCGATGGGTCGGGATCTCGGTCACGTCAATCTTGTAGACCTTGGCAAACTCCTCGGCTGAGGTCGAAGCGGTACCCGTCATACCGGCGAGCTTGTTGTAGATCCGGAAATAGTTTTGGAACGTAATGGTCGCGAGCGTGCGGCTCTCGCGCTGGACCGCGACGTGCTCCTTGGCCTCGATTGCCTGATGGAGCCCTTCGCTATAGCGGCGGCCCGGCATGAGACGACCGGTAAAGTCATCGACGATGATCACTTCGCCATCCTTCACGACATAGTCGCGGTCGAGCTTGAAAATGATATGTGCCTTGAGCGACTGCTCCAGATGGTGGACGTACTGGACATTGCCGGACGCATAGATGTTCTCCATCCCGAGGAGCTTTTCGACATGTTCGATACCGGCGTCGGTCAGCGTGACGACCTTCATCTTTTCATCGATGGTGTAGTCCTCTTCAACCTTGAGCCGCGGAACAATCCCCGCAAAGCGCTCGTAGAGCTTGGTCGATTCGGTATCCGGTGCCGAAATGATGAGCGGGGTACGCGCCTCATCGATGAGGATCGAGTCCACCTCGTCGACAATGGCGAAATTCAGCTCGCGCTGGACCTTGTCGTCGAGCGAGGCGACCATGTTGTCGCGCAGGTAGTCGAAGCCGAATTCGTTGTTCGTGCCATAGGTGATATCGGCCGCGTAGGCCTCGCGTCGACTGATCGGGACGAGGTTCTCCATCTCGACCGAGACGGCATCGGTATCGGCGGTCTTCGGCTCGAAACGGTATGACGCCCCTTGACCGAGGATACAGGCCGTCGACAGGCCGAGGAAACGATACACCCGGCCCATCCAGTTGGCATCACGCTTGGCGAGATAGTCGTTCACCGTGACGACGTGCACACCCTTTCCGGCGATGGCATTCAGATAGATAGGCAGTGTCGAGGTAAGCGTCTTGCCTTCGCCGGTCTTCATCTCGGCGATGGTACCCCGGTGGAGCACGACGCCACCGATGAGCTGCACATCGTAATGGCGTTCCCCGATCGCGCGCCGCGCCGCTTCGCGCACGACCGCGTACGCTTCGGGCAAGATGTCATCGAGCGATTCACCAGCCGAAAGCCGGGTACGGAATTCATCCGTCTTGGCCCGCAGGCTCTCATCCGAGAGCGCTGTGATGGCTGTGTCGTGATTATTGATCGCGTCGACGAGTGGACGGATCTTGGCGATCTCGCGATCGTTTGATCCGAAGAGTTTCTGGAAGAAAGACATAGGGTAACAAAAAGAAAAATAGCTCTCAGTAGAGCCATTTTATCAGACAAAAACCAGAGGGTCAAAAGGGTATTTGCCCCAGCTACAAGCCGCAAACACCGAGGCAATTCGAGAAGAGATAGAGGAACGGAGCAGCGACCGTCCCCGAGATGAGGGCCGAGATGACACTCGCCTTGATCCGCCAGAGCAGTCCCTCGCGGCGATTGCGGAGGTAGAGATACAGGACCAGAGCGAACGCCGCGACAAAGAGCGCAATGACGAGTCCGACGGCACTGGGATCCAGCCAGATAATCTCGCGTCCGAGGTCCGAAAAATATGCTGTCATGGGAGGATGTTAGAACCGAGCGGCTTCGTCGACGACGAGCTTTTTCTTGATAGAGCGGAGTCCGCGGCGCTTCAGGTCGCGGCTCTTGCCACGATTTTTCGCGAGCTGGACTTCGAGTTCGTCGATCGCGACATCGACCGAGCCTTCGACACTCTCGGTCACCTCTTCGGCTCGATACAGGTTGTGCGGTGTCTTCACCATCACCTCGACGCGGAACTTCCCTTTCTTGTCGCGGATGATCTCGACTTCAAACTGCGTCACCGGATCGACCAGTTTTGCGATACGTTCGAGCCGCTTCTCGATGTACTCGTTCGTCCGTTCATCAATCTCGACACCCTTTTGGAGGAACCTGGTCATAGGCGTGAAATTACTCTTTACACCACTATGGTACCACATACCGCTCGACGCTCGCGCCTGGTCGAGGACTCACCCGTTTGTCTCATCGAGGAGCACCTGGATCGCCGCTTCGGTTTCCACATAGTTCCCCTCACCGAAATGATACTCGCGGATATTCCCCGCAGCATCGATGAGGTAATGCGCCGGCCAGTAGCGATTCGAGTAGGCCTGCCAGGTCGCGTACTGATTATCCTGTGCGACCGGATAGCGGATATCATAGCGCCCTATGGCTTCGGCGACATTGGCCGTCTTTTTTTCGAAAGCAAATTCTGGCGTATGCACCCCGATTACGACGAACCCTTGGTCTCGGTAGGTTTCATACCAGCTGGTCACATAGGGCAAAGTTCGGATGCAATTGATGCAGCTGTAGGTCCAGAAATCGATCATCACGACTTTGCCCCGCAACGCTGCCAGGCTGTGTGGCGTCTCGGTGTTCAGCCAATGCTCGATGCCGACGATCTCGGGAGCTGGTCCGTAATTTTTGAGCACACTCTTGGCTTCAGCTCGTGCCAGCGGGCGATCGATCGGACTTTCCGAGGACTGATCACCCTTCAGTTCATCGAGCTCGTCCTTGACCGCCGGATTCTTCTCGAGTCTATTCAGAAAGCGCTCGTATCCCGGGAAGGTGTCAAGGATACGTGTCTGAATCGTCTTGTCGAAGCCAGTATAGATAGCGAACGCTGCGAGGATCATGACGAGACCGAAAATTCCCTGAATAGCCCGAGTGTAGCGGGAGAAGGCACGCGTCTTCGCGAGCGCCCGCTGACCCAATATCGCCAGAATGAAAAGAGGCAACGCCACGCCGAGAGTGAACACAAAAGTGACGATCACCACCTGGAAACTCACCGCCTGCGTCGCTGCGAGCGCCGCGATCGTCGCGAGAATCGGTCCGGCGCAGGGCGACCAGACAAGGCCGAGCGCGAACCCCGTCACAAACCCGCCCCCAAACCCCGTGCCTGCCCCTTGGGTAAATCGGCCACCGATTGATGCGAAGCGACTGACGAGCCCCTCAAGCCACGCACCGAGCGCCGGCACGACGAGCGTGAGCCCGAGGAACGCGATGACCACGACAGAAAGCGTCCGCAGGATCTCGGGATCGAACGGGATCACCTGGATGAGATACGCGAGCGCGAGTGTCGCGAGCATGAAGCTCGTGGCGAGTCCCGCGACCAGCCCGAGCGGGCGCCGTTCGCCACCCGCCGCGCTCCCCGACAAGACGATCGGGAGGATTGGCCAGATGCACGGCGCAAAGATCGTCACGACACCCGACAGAAACGCAAAGATAAGCAATACAGTCATAGTGTGTTTTCACTAAAATAGTCCCAAGGGGAGCAGTTCCCGGGAAACTGCCCCGGCTTCGGATCACTTATTTCACTTGTGACAAGAGCGCTTTCAGTCCTTCGCTCCCTGACCATTTGGCGATCATCTTGCCATCGGCATCCACCTGCACGAGCGTGTGCTGATAGGTGACACCGTACTGCTTCTTCAGCTCGGCCGATTTGTCATAATCGACATCGAGGATGAGCACATCCTTCGGGATCTGGGACAGATTGGCTTTGATATCCGCGTCGAGTGCGCGACAGGTCGGGCACCACGAGGCGCGGAAGAACAAGACGACGTTCCCCTCCTTGGCGAACGCGAGCTTGGTCGCGTCATACGCGACATACTGGCCACCCATCATCATGGCATCCATCGGCTTGTCCATCATGGCGCCATCTTTTTTCATCATGCCATCATCGGACTTCGCTGCCATCGCGTCATACGCTTTCGGCATCACGTCCTTTTTCGCCATCGCGTCTTTCTCCATTGCCGTTTTGCTCTCCATTGCGGCCTTCTCATCCATCATCGCTTTGCCATCGGTAGACGGCTTCGCAGACGACAGCCACCAGCCACCGAGGACGACAACAGCGATGAGCACAACGGCTATTCCTACGAGTTTATTCATATTCGTTCACCCCCTTTCATATGTCTTTCTGTTTATTCCGAGGCCCTCGTTTGATTGCTAGCAGCAGCGTGCCGCGTACCAGCGACCGACGATCTTGGCCAACACCATGCCGGTGAGCGCAAACGGCATCCACGGATCGACGGCATGCGCGAACGCCTGGACGACGATGCCGACGAGGAGTACTCCGCCGCCCGCCGCATAGGCAAACCGAGTCGCGATATAGCGGTGCATCTCCTCGCGCTCATCCGCCGCGTCTTCCTTCCAGAGAAACATCGCAAAGACCGCAAAGAGAGCGACGATCACACCGAGGAGCGACATATGGAACGCATCGGTCATCCAGAAGTGAAACGGATTGACGAACCAGACCAGGACCACGACGAGCGCCACCGCGACAAACGTCTCTGAAAACAATCTCGAGAAGAGCTTCATAGTTTTACTTTAAAAATTGTTTCAACTGGGTGCCCGAAATACCGCGCGATCCTGAGCGCGAGGAGGACTGATGGCACATAGTTCCCCTTTTCGAGTGCGATGACTGTCTGGCGCGTGAC
This sequence comes from uncultured Bdellovibrionales bacterium, assembly GCA_964501755.1. Classification (GTDB taxonomy): domain Bacteria; phylum Patescibacteriota; class Minisyncoccia; order Moranbacterales; family UBA1568; genus SSEF01. Next base: position 5,623 of record CAZCTF010000016.1, on the reverse strand, counting down.
GCCGACCGCGTCAGCCAGCGCCTCCTGCGTCAGTTCCCGCTCCCGCCTGAGGCGCTCGATCCCGTTTATGACTGTCCCTTCCATATACGATGTAAAACAGACTTTACATACTCATTCTATTCTACCGTCGCACTATGTCAAGTTTACTTTACATACAAAAAAACCGTCCGTAGGCGGTCTCTTCTCTGAGATCAAATGACTTTTTAGAGCCCCTGGTACAGGTTCGAGATGTTCGACAGACTCGTCAGGAGAAATGGCACCGCGAGCATGAGGACAATCGAACGAAGCTGCGCGCTTTACCGCTTACCGATGAGGAGCATCACGAGCCTCACCATTTTCTCCTTGTCTTTCGGATTGCTCTCCGCGATGAGGAGGGTGATTGCTGTCAGGGCGGCCGGCGTGAGGCGTTTCGTATCGAGCACCTTCGCCCGGCTCAAAAACCAGACAAACGAATACGCGCCCGTCCGCTTGTTCCCATCGATAAAGGGGTGGTTCTTCACGACGAAATAGAGGAGATGGGCCGCCTTCGCTTCGATGCTCGGATAGACATCCGCACCGCCGACAGCCTGCATCACATTGCCGACTATTCCCTCGAGCGAGCGCGGTGAACGCTCCGTCGCAAAGATATCGGTCGCCTCACCCCTCTTCAAGAGCTCCTGTTTTAAGACGGCGACGCTCTCGGTCAGAGAGGCTCCTGTAAGCGCCACTTTCTTCTTGGTTGGCTTCTTCAAGTCGAGAGCCTCACGATCGTAGGCATCGAGCGATACCCACGTGTCAGCAAAGAGCCGGACCAACTCCAAGATACTGCCCGTATCGTTTTGCAGATGCGCCGGGAGGAGCACCCGGACATCCTCCACTGCCTGCATGAACGCTTCGTAATTCCGGCCAATCTGAGAGCGATTGATCGTATAGCCGTCGACAATATGAGCCCGCAAGGTCTTCGTCGCCCACTGACGAAACCTTGTCGCTTTCAGAGAGTTTACTCGATAGCCAATAGACAAGACCAGATCAAGATTATAGCGCTCGACTTTTCGCGTGACCGTACGCCTCCCCTCTGTTTGAACTGTTTCCAAAATGGAAACGGTTGCCTTCTTGCGAAGCTCGCCTGATTCAAAGATGTTCTTCACATGCTTTGAAATAGCGGCTTTCTGCACGTCAAAAATCTGAGCCACCTGCTGTTGGGTCAGTAAAAAAGTCTCGCTCGTTGGATCAACCATAATCTCAATCGCTCCGGACTTTGCCTGATAGATGACCATCTTATTGTTGGGTGATTTTTTTGGCATATTCACTCTGCAAAAAGTGTTTACCGTACTTACACTATGAATAATACACCGGAAAAAATAGGGCTGTCAAAAGGTCGCAGAGAGACATTTCAGCAGAAAAAAAAGACTGCCATCGGCCGCCTTTTTTCGTTTCACCCTGTGATACCCTCACCCCAGCTACAGTCCCTGGTACAGGTTTGAGATATTCGCCAGACTCGACAGGAGAAATGGCACCGCGAGCATGAGAACGACGAGCGGGAGCAGCACCACCGCCACCTGCATGATGAGGCTCCACAGCATATATTTCCGCGTCCGCTCCACCGACGCATAGACGACTTCGATCTTGTCATCGAGCTGCTTCAGGGCGGCGGCAATTTCTGTAGCCATATGCTGACAGTATACCACCACACCCGG
>CAZCTF010000016.1:1483-3937 GCA_964501755.1 uncultured Bdellovibrionales bacterium | reverse complement strand
CTCCTCAAATTTTTTGAGCACTTCCGATGTTTCCTGGTCCAACATGATTTTAGTCTCTTGATTACTCTATTTCTTTTTCTTTGGTCTCGCTCGAAACCCCCTCCTCGACTGCTGCCACAGGCGATGTCACTTCAGGATCGGGAATTGGTTCTGAAATCATCACGAGCGGATTATCCGGAATAATCGCTTCATCCACCACCGGAACAGCCAGAGATGATTCAGGAAGAGTCGGTGCTTTCGCCTCTGGTATCTGGTCCTGAGCAGGCTCGATGCCCACAATAAACGTTTCGCCCTCGACTCCATCATACCAGCCCATACCAAGTGCGAGGAAACGGTCCTGCCACGCGTCGAGATGCCAGCGTAATTCGCAGGTTGCCGCCCCATCGAATTCAGATAGTGATTCCGGTGTTCCGATCAAGAATTGCCATGTGTCTGTCTGATGGCGCTCAAGTGGGTCTTCCGATGCATACTCAAAATCAACCAACCCGCCGGTATATACTTCTTTGCCCGCACGCTTTGCCGTCAGATGAAGTGCAGCACAAAGATCAGCATCTCCACTCGTGACAAATCTCGCCCGATACCCGAGAGTATTGTAGCCATCATTCTCCACCACCATACCAAAAGAATGCTTCGAATCGGCCGCAAGCATGACCGCTCGGTCATCCGGGAGAGAGTCCGGCAACACAGAAAGTTCGATACTGCCGCCGCGCATGGTATTTTTCCCAGAAACCGCCTGCGAAGTGTAGGTCGCCCAGGTATCCCGCGAGCCGATCACGGCCGCCATCAACACGATGACGATTCCGAGTGCCAACGGTGACCGGTGTGGAGAATGGTTCTGTCTCATACGGGTGTTGATTCCACTCAAATGATTTTTCGGCGAGGCGGGACAATTATCGGAAAGGGGCGCGACCGAACAGATCCTTCCGGCACCGAACTGGCCATCGGGGGAAAAACGATATTTCTTGCCACAGCCGCCGGATTCTCTTCCGAGCGAACCGAGCGCCTTTTCCGGAAGATCCGCCGCACTTCCTGCACGATGGTAACGAGCTCGCTCAGGATAATGAAGAGGGCCGGGATGAAAATCAGCGTCAAAAATCCTGTACGCGTCTGAGCATGCGCAACCGGATAGCCGAGATACGGAACGGTCAGCATTGTTTTTCCTATGATGTCCGCCATCGGGATCTCAACCGGGTCAGCCTCCTCGTTGTTGTCGCCCTTGGTACGGTACGCGGGACCGATATCGGTCGACAATACTTCGATAATTCGGTGCGTCACCGTCTTCTGATCACCCGTCCGAACCGTGATGATGTCGCCGATCACATACTCGGCGGACGGACGGACAAAAATGAGGCTCCCCGTCGATATCGCTGGTTCCATCGATCCAGAGCGGACCGTGAACAGTTGGATCGCGTCCGAAACCGGAAGAAATGGCGAGGCCATCACGAGCACAAACACCACTCCGAGCGTGGCTGCGAGACCCTGCAGGATTTTGAAGAACGTACGCATCATGGAGCAAACGGGTTTGGATTATTCCGATACTGCTCGACCTCGAAGGAGATATCACTGATAAAAATATCCGTCTGCGCTTCATTTCCCGTATCGATTGGCAAGCCCCAGCCGATGCCGAAATAATAGGTCGTCGATGCAACCATCCGGCCGTCCGAAGCTAGTCCGTGGCAGAGTCCGTAATTCGTTGCACCATCCGGATCCGTACAGCCGTGCTCAAGGTAGGCAGCCGAAAGTCCGAGTTCGATGTCGTGGATTTCGCCGTTCGCGTCGATCGCGCCAGCCGATACCAATCCGACTTCGCTCTCCTGCTTCAGATTGTCCCCTTCGCCGATATCATTCTGCTTTCCCTGAAAACCCGGCTTCACACCTTCGTCCAGCCATACCACGAAGTCAAGATTTTCACGAAGTTCCCCAGGACCATCTGGTGCGCTGCACGCGTCGTCCTCGGCCGTTTCCTCGGAACTGGTGCAGGTATTGTCCATATCCTTGGTCACAGCGACAACCATTCTCCCCCAAGCATCATTGTCATAGACATGGAGCGAGACGGTATCCTCACCTCGATCTCCCGGCTTGATATCGTCGAAGTCGAAGAAGCGATGAACGCCCGTCTCGAGATTGGTCTCGGTCCAGCTCAGCCCCTCGCATGACTTACCCGAAAGGTCCGGGTCTGATCCGCAGTGGAGCGCCTTGACGGCGTCCAGATCAAAGCCGTCAGCCGTCGGCTCGAATGCACCCGTCGAACTCGTGTCCGTAATGCGGACATACATCGCCCAGGGAAGCGTGCCGAGATCGAAGTCCTCGTCGCGCGTCGCCGTCCCGAGCAATGCCCAGGTCACGCCATCCTGGCTCGCCTCGACGCTTGCCTTCTCGTCCGGATAGCTGCCGCCGGTCACCTCATAGACGCGAATGTCGTCCCCGGTCTCGTTTAGGATAAGGTTGTTAAAC
>CAZCTF010000016.1:0-1473 GCA_964501755.1 uncultured Bdellovibrionales bacterium | reverse complement strand
TAAACTGAAGCACCACCGACCCGCCGAAGCCGAGCGAGTAAAACGATGCAGCGAGAACAGGCGAGTCCGATGCGGCACCACTCGTCTCTGCTATGCCGAGCGCGACACCGGCATCGCTCCGGTCAGGGAGGACTGCCGAACCGTTCTTCCGTTTTCCCTGACCTTCCTTCACGACCGCATCCGCCCACGGATGACACGCCCACTCACCATCCTGGCAGACCAGTCCGTTGTAGTGCGTCGTATTATCGACCCGAAGATCGATCGAACCGGCCGTGAAGGTATTCCCCACCGAGGATTCGCGATCAGAGAAAAAAGAATAGGTTCCCCGACCGGCGATTGTCGCCATGAGGAGCACTATAAAAAGACTTTTTCCTATTCTCCACATACGGCAAAAGATTTTCGTGAGTGAACCGTGAGCAGACAGATTCCGATACTATAACACCCTACACATCTTCCTCGACAACACTCTCCTCCTCGGCATTGCAGGTGTACTCCGTATTGTTGCGCTCTTGGATAGCCGACAGGACGAGATCGGTGATGTATCGATCAGTCTGAGCGATATTCCCCATCGACTGGCCGTCACAGGCGAAAGCATTGCCGGCCACTGGCGCGGCGAGTGTTCCGGCGCACCAGAAGAGACCGAGATTCTTGGTCGCTCCGCCTACGATCGGTCCGTTCCCAGTCGTAGCGTCGGCGAGCGCAACCGTGCCGAGCGTTCCAAAGTCGGTCGTCGCGATCGAGTCTTCGCCGAGGTCATAGGCGCCATCGCCATCGGTATCCCACCAGAGAAACACCTTCAGGAAAGGCGAAAGTTCGCCATCGGCCGGGCCGACACCCGTGGTCGTATCGGGAATGGCGAGTTCCGTCTCATTCACTACATTCTCCAGATCCTGCTCATTGGCGGTGCTCATACAAGCCCAGGCGTTGTTTGAGTCGACATGGAGCGAAATGACATTGGTCCCTTGATCCCCGGGCTTGATGTCGTCGAAGTCGAAAAAGACATCACCCGCGCCGAGATCCTTCTCATCCCAGAGACGGCAATGGGTGCGGAAATACTCGTCGCCACAGTTCCCGTCGATAGTGAGCTTATAGAGAAGTCCTGCCCAGAATCCCTCGCTGTTCTTCACGACAAAGGTGATTTTGTTTTCCCCCTGTACAATGGCGGACTCGAAGCTCGCATAGGTATCGATATCCTGCCAGACGGCCCCGGTCTGATCCTGACCAACGAGCTGATCATTCACATAGACCTTGTAGTTGTCGTCGCCCGTGAGCGAGAGGTCGAGCGTTGCTCCGACGACCGGCCCGAACCAAGTGAAGGTATTCTCGAAAGTGTACTCCGTACGATCATCACCTGATGCCAGGCCTTCGGCACCCCAGATCCAATTTGCTCCGGCCAAGGTCGTCCAGTCTTCGGCCACCGGCGCAAGAAATGCATCGTAGGGCGCCACATCCGCCTCGTCCTTCCGGATAATC
>CAZCTF010000015.1:4691-17363 GCA_964501755.1 uncultured Bdellovibrionales bacterium | reverse complement strand
GCGGGTCGAGGCCTCGGGTAGGATGCGGAAGATCTGCTCGTCGGCGTAGGGAGCACCCGGGTTCGCCTCGACGAGCTCAGCCGGTCCCCACTCGTCCCACTTGTAGGAGGGATTCTTCTCGAGGACGATTTGTCCGACGAGGCCAGTGATGAGATCCATCGGGATGACGCGGCCGGTCTCATCGACGAAACCGATGCGGTCGGCGTCACCGTCATAGGCGATACCCATGTCAGCACCCTTTTCTTTGACCAGTGCACAGAGTTCATCGAGCGTCTCGGTCTTGAGTGGGTTGGCTTCATGCGCCGAGAATGGCTGGGACAGGTCATTATAGAGATTGTGAACGGTCAAATTCTCTTTAAGTTCATCGTAGATCGGGAGCTCGACAATGCCCATCGCGTTGGCGGTGTCGATCGCGAGCGTGAAACGGCGGTCACCGAGCTTGGCGAACGAAGCGAAGAACGAATAGTACGCCGGGCGGATATCTTCTTCACTCATGGTGCCGCGGACGCTTGATTCTGGAAAACTACCGGCCATGACGAGGTCGCGGATGTCGGAAAGGCCTGTTTTTTCCCCGACGGGAATAGCGCCTTTCAGATCAACTTTCACGCCATTGTATTCCGGCGGATTGTGAGAGGCGGTGATGGCGACAGCGAGGTCGACCTCGAGCCGACCGGCAGCGAAGTGGACCATCGGGGTGGTGACGATACCGAGATCGACGACATCGCCGCCCTGGTCCATGACGCCCTTGGTAAACGCCTGAAAGAGCGCCGGGGAGGAAGCGCGGACATCGCGGCCGACAGCGATCGTCTTGGCCTGAAAATGCACGATGAGCGCCCGGCCAATCCGGTACGCAGTATCGTCATCCATCTCCGAGCCGTAGATGCCACGGATGTCATAGGCTTTGAATATCTTGGGGTCGGTCATAGGGGTACAGTGAGTGATACGCTCCAAGTGTGGCAATTTTTATTCGTTTCGGCAAGCGAGTATTTTGGTATTGACAGATATTTGATATTGGGATATATTCCAACGTTGCCGTCAAGGCTAAGTTTTTCTCCGAATCACTCTGTCTTGATGGGCAACAGGCCCTTCTTTGACATTCTCCAAGGAGTTCATCGTGATTCGAAACATCATCCCCCTGGCCATCGTGGCCCTATTCCTCGCGGCCTGCGGTGGCGGTGGTGGCAGCGATCCTCATACCACCACCTCGCCTCTCGTGGCTCCGCCAGACTCGGCAACCAGCTTGTCGGCGGCACCGGAAAGGGCGCGAAAGATGGCCATCGCAGCAGCCGTGGCCGCCTCTGCACCAGCACCCGACGCAGATGAAGTGTTGCCGGTCACCCCTGGTGCCAACGTGGTCATCAACGAGATCCAGATGTTTCTGGGCCTCAACAAGACCCCGGGCGGCAAGTTTTTCGGTCTCTCGGACCAGTCGGGCACCCACCTGGTCGATCCGGCCACGGTCAAGGAGGCCTGTTTCAACTCTTTCGAGACCGGTTGGACGGTCCCGGGCCATACCTCGCGGGCCTGCGCCCCTGTCGCTCCGGAAACCGGATATGCCGAACTGCCCATCAACGCGACCTGCAACCGTGCGCTCGGCACGTGGAGCGTCGTCCTCAACGATGGTACGGTGCTTTGGGCCGATACCGAAGGCGAACGCGCCTGGACGACCGAAGGGTTGCCCGTCATCCGCCACACGGGGACGGACGATCCCTTGCGCGGTCTGATCGAGTACGGTGCGGGCGGTCGGCAACAACCGTTTGCCACATCGACGGCCGTGAAGGATGGCAAGGTCGAACTGACCGTCAACTTTGGCTCCAACTGCCTCGGCGGTTTCGGGCTTGACGAGAAGCTGACCAACCTGATGCCAGCCGAACAGACCTACTTCAAGTTCGGTTGGAACAGTCCGAAAGCCGGCGCTGACGGCGGCGAAGGCTGGGGCATTGTCCCAGTTGGTGATCGTATGCCGTCCGTCGTCGAAAGTTACGCCGAGTATGACACGGAAGCCGGTAGCTACACGCTCACCTTCAAAGGTTTGGCTTGCGGTGACCGCGGCAACATCACCGTGTACCAGGGTACCGGCGAAACGCCCGAAACGGTCGTGTGGGATCCGGGTGTGGATGCCAAGGGTGTCATCGGTTTCGGCGCAGGATGGTTCGCCATTCAGAAGGATCCGGACGAACTCCAACTCTGGGTAGCCAAGGCGCCCGTGAGTTTCGATCGGGACAAGTACCAGATCGTGCTGCCGGGCTGCTAATCTCCAAGCCCAGGACCAACGCGTCTATCGACGCCTCGAATGCTGTGAAGCATGCGGGGCGTTTTTCTTTGGCTCAGGGGTTTACCATTCGGCTTTTTTCCGCTACGCTCGGGAGAGTCTGTCGTCGCTTTTTCTATCAACTATGTCGCTTAAAGTCGGAATCGTCGGACTGCCGAATGTGGGGAAATCCACGCTTTTTAAGGCGCTGACCAAGAAGCTAGTCGACATCAACAACTATCCGTTCTGCACCATCGAGCCGAATATCGGCATCGTCGAAGTGCCGGACGAGCGGCTCGGGAAACTAGCCGCGTTTTCGGAGACGAAAAAAATCGTCCCGGCCGTCGTTGAATTTGTCGATATCGCTGGACTCGTAAAGGGAGCATCGCTCGGTGAGGGACTGGGCAACAAATTTCTCGCCAATATCCGCGAGGTGGACGCCATCGTCGAGGTGGTACGGGTCTTTCAGAATGACGACATCATCCATGTCCATAGCAAGATCGATCCTGTAGGCGACATTGAAGTCATTAACACGGAGCTCATGCTCGCCGATCTCGAGACTGTCACGAAACGGAAATTGAAGACGGTAAAAGAGACCCGGACCGGGAACAAGGAAGCGATTGCCGAACTCTCGCTTCTTGAAAAGATCGAAACAGAACTCCAGGCCGGGCGACTGGCGAACGGCATCGTTGCAATGCTGACCGATGAATCAGAAATGAAGATCGCCAAGGGGCTGCAGCTTCTTACATCGAAGCCGTTCCTTTATGCTTACAACGTGTCCGATATCGAGGCGGCATTGCCTCCCGCGCTTGAGGAAAAGCCACATGTGAAGCTCGATATCAAGATCGAAGAAGAGCTCATCGAGCTTTCGTCTGAGGAAGCGGTTGAGATGGGACTTCATTCGCATTTACCCGACCTGATTCGACAGGCATATGCGTTGCTCGGACTTATGACCTATTTCACGACTGGCGAGGTGGAAACGCGTGCGTGGACCATTCCTTTAGGGTCGACCGCACCCCAGGCTGGCGCGGCGATTCATGGCGATTTTGAAGAGAAATTTATCCGCGCGGAGGTTATCAACTGGGAGAAATTGCTCGAAGCGGGGAGTTATCCGGCGGCTCGTGAAAAGGGTCTTGTCCGGCTCGAAGGCAAGGAGTATATCGTTGCTGATGGCGATGTCGTCATCTTCAAGATTTGAGCTGGTTTTCTGTCTGTTTGCGTGATAAAATGCTCATGTGCAACCGGTGCATTTAGGCCCGGGCTGTTTCGTTCAGCAATCCCATGGCTTTCAATCGCAAGAACACAAAAAAAAGCGTCTGGTCTTTTTTTAAGACATGTGCAAAACGCCAAATGGTTGTCGCTAAGTGGCAGTTCAATGCCGCGAGTTTGTTTTTTCTTGGCCTAGGAGCGATCGTCGGTTTCTATCTGACACTATCCGGAGTCATCCCGAAAATTCTCGCCGCTGATACGATGGATACCTGGGATTTTTCGGTGTCTGGCGACTACACGCCTTCGGACGTGAATACGATTGAAGTCGCTTCGTCAACTGGCCGTCTCAAGGTGCAGAACTATGCGAGCGATGCGAATACATCCGCGCTCTGGCACCTCGATGAATCGAGTGGCGACGCGACGGATAGCTCGAGCAATGGCAATACGGGAACAGTGGCTAATGCAAGCTATTCAGCCGGGAGTCTGAATAATGGGCTCAGCTTCAATGGATCGACTTCATCCTTTACGGCGACGGATTCGGCATCGCTCTCGCTCACCGGAAACTTCACCGTCGAGGCGTGGACAAAATTCAATTCATCTTTCAGTTCCACGTCGAGCCGGAATCGTCAGGGCATCCTCGACAAGGGTCCGTACCAACTCTATTACGACAACGAGTCGGGCAAGGTCGTCTTTGAAATGGCGCCATCGTCGGCGAACCAGTGGACCCAGTCTGCTGGACCGGACCTCTTGAATAACAACGGCGTTTCGGTGAACGTCGAAATGAATCGCAGCTGGGATGCGAATAGCAAAAACTTCGTCTGGCGGCAAGTCGTCGTCGGGAGTGATATCTATGTGGCGCTCGGGAGCGCGACCGCCGGTACAACGGTGACCGGTGATGCTGAGGTTTGGAAGTGTACAGCGTGCGCGACAAGCCCGGTCTGGTCGAAAATCGGCGGCGACGGGCTGAATTCAGGCTGGGCCGATGGAATATATGAAGACGCTTCATCGCTGACAACGGACGGAACCAATATCTATGTCGGTCTCGGCAATACGCCCGCGAATGAAGCCGAAGTCTGGCGTTACGATGGATCGACCTGGACCAAGGTCGGGGGTGATGGCGTGAATTCGAGTTGGAACACGAGCTATGAGCGGGTGACGACGATGACTGCGAGCGGAACCACAGTCTATGCCGGTCTCGGCACGAGCGCTGGCGACGCGGAGATCTGGCGCTGTACGAGTTGTGATGGCGGGAGTCCGACCTGGGCCAAGATCGCGGGCGACGGGACAGGGACAGGCGGACAAAGCTGGACGAGCGTGTATGAAGATGTCTCGGCGCTGGCGATCGTGAACAGTACGACGCTCGCCGTTGGTCTCGGCACGAGCGCGGGCGATGCCGAGCTCTGGACATGTGATCTCGGCGGCACCTGTTCTGTCACGGCAGGGTGGACGAAGCGCGGGGGCGATGCGACCGGATCGGGCGGCCAGAGCTGGACCAATGCCATGGAGGAAATCCGTTCGATCACGTCGAGCGGCACGGTGGTCTACGTCGGTATCGGTGTGACGGCGGGAGATGCCGATGTCTGGCGCTGCGACCTCGGCGGGACATGCACGACGACTTCTGGCTGGACGCAGGTCGGTGGCGATGGATTGAATTCGGGCTGGGCGGCGAGTACCTTCGAGCGCGTTTGGGACCTCCTCGCGAGCGGCACGACGGTCTATGCGAGCATCGGTGACACGGCGGGCGATGCCGAGGTGTGGGCCTGTGCGAGCTGCGCGACGAGTCCGGCCTGGACCAGGGTCGGGGGCGACGGGACGGGCATCAGCGGCCAGTCATGGGGAAATACGACCGGCGCATCATTCCTGTATGCTACGAGTTTGGCACTCATCGGGACGAATCTCTTTGTCGGTGCGAGTTCGGGCGCGGGGACATCGGGCGCTGAAATTTGGCGCTGTGATACGGGCGGCACCTGCAGCACGACAACTGGTTGGACGCGGATTGCAGGACAATACCTGAACAAAAGCTGGGGGGTGTTCAATCTAAACAGTGTCGAAAGCATGACGACGACAGGTGGTAAGCTTTATGCCGGAACAGGCTATGACACTGGCGCGGCGACCGCGAATAGTAACGCGACGGTCTGGGAATACGACGGTACGAATTGGACGATGATCGGCGGCCAAGGGATCAACAGCTCCTGGACCTATGGCCACCCTACGCTCACGACCGTGACGTATCGCTCGATTACGTCGATGACAGGGTACAATGGGACGCTCATCGTCGGTCTCGGCGGCGGGACAGCGGGTGATGCCGAAGTGTGGAGTTGGAATGGTACGACCTGGACAAAAATCGGCGGCGACGGAACGGGGACGGGTGGGCAGAGCTGGGCAGCCGGGACAAAGCGCTCGGTACCCTCGATGACGGTAATTGGGTCAACGCTCTATGCGGGACTGCAGGGAACAGCGGCGGGTGATGGTGAGATGTGGACGTGCGATCTCGCGGCGACCTGCACGACGACCGCGGGCTGGACCTTCCGGGGCGGCGATGCGACCGGATCAGGCGGGCAGAGCTGGAACAACACCACCTTTGAATCGGTGTGGAGTATGGCCGTACGCGGGACAAATCTCTATGTCGGTCTCGGCTCAAGCGCGGGCGATGCGGAAGTGTGGACCTGTGATACGGGCTCGAGCTGCGCACAGACGGCTGGTTGGACCAAGCTCGGCGGCGACACTGTTAATTCCAGCTGGGCAAATGCCACGTATGAAGAAGTGACCGCGCTTACCTGGTATCGTGGCGAGCTGTATGCCGGGCTCGGTGCGAGTACGGGTGATGCGGAACTTTGGAAATGGAATGGCACGAACTGGGGAGGCGCTGCAGTCGCCGGTGATAGTCTCAATGGAAGCTGGACGGATGGATTGTACGAACGTATCAAGTCTCTTGCAACCTATAACGGCGACCTCATCGTCGGTCTCGGCGATGGGACCGGCGAGGGCGAAGTGTGGCGCTACAATACGAGCGCTTGGTCGCGTATCGGTGGCGACGCCGCAAACTCGGGTTGGACCAATGTGATCGAACGCATCAGCGCACTCGCTGTCTATGATGGTCGGCTGTACGCGGGCACTGGTTTGACCGCGAATAGCGATGCGACCATTTGGGCCTATGGTGGCAACATCGTTCTCGAATCGACGGCGACGAGCCAAGATACGAACTGGCACCACATTGCCGTCGCGTATGATGGGAGCGAGGTGACGCTCTTCGTTGATGGTGTCGAAGATACGAGCGTCGCCACGACGGCCACCATGTTGGATACGGTTCATCCGCTCATGCTCGGTACGCTCGCTGGATCGACGGCAGCGGGCCGTGGTTTGTCCGCTTTTTCTGGCATGCTCGACGAGGTGCGGATTAGCAATACGGCGCGCTCGAGTTTCAATACGACGCCGTACACGAATACTCGCGTGACGCTTCAGCCGTCTGCCGCGATCCGGCTCTCGGGGATTGATTTCTGGGAGACGTTTACGACGACTGAAACACTGAATGGTGGAACGATCACATACCGTCTGTCAGATGATGGCGGAACAACGTGGAAATACTGGGACAGTGCCGCCTGGACCACTTCGAGCGGATTGACCGAAGCGAATAGCGCCGCAACGATAAATACCAATGTCGCGACTTTCCCCGTGACGGAGGACGGTTTCCTTTGGCAGGCGATATTCCTCGGGAACGGCAATCAGCTCGTGACGCTGAATGAAGTCATACTCGAATCGACCTCGGACCTTGTCGTGCCGGGGGCGCCGAACGCGCTCACCGCACTCGATCAGTCTGGCGGGCTGGTGAACCTGACGACGAACACCTGGTATGGATATACGGCGCCGTATTTCAGCTGGTCGGGAGCGAGCGATGCCGGATCGGGAATCGCTGGCTACTATGTCTATTTTGGTACCGACAATACCGCTGATCCAGAGACCGCCGGAACCTTTCAGGCGGGGAGCACATTCACGCCGTCGAGCATGGTAAGCGGGACGACATACTATCTCCGGATCCGGGCTCGGGACAATGCACAGAATGTCAGCCCGATCTATGCTGCCTTCATCTATCGGCTCGACTCAACTGGCCCACAGAACCCGACTGGTGTCACCGTCGCTCCGACCGGGTACTCGTCAACCAACGATTTCACGTTCTTCTGGACGAATACCGCAAGTGATGCGGGTTCGGGCGTGGCTGGCTACCAGTATCAGGTGGGGGCGAGCGTGAATCCCGGGAGCTGGTCGTCGACCATTGGGACGACGAGCATCAATTTGCCGGGTGCCGCGTATCAGACCGGGGAAAACCTCTTCCACCTCCGGACGCTCGACAATGCGGGCAATGCATCGAGTGTCAATGTTCAGGTCGCGTTCTATTATTCCGGCACTGGTCCGACCGCGCCGGAGAATGCCGATGTTTCGCCAGCGTCGAACAGCGTCAACTCGTTCGCGTTCTCCTGGGATCCGCCGACGAGCTATTCGGGGGACGTAGACGATCTGACGTATTGCTACACGATCAATACTCTTCCATCTGAAATTACGTGTAGTTTCACGTCGGCTGGCGCTACGTCGCTTGCCGCCGGGAGTTTCGCAACTCAGGTCGGAACGAACACATTCTATGTCGTTGCAAAGAATGCTGATGTTGTGGGTGGCGCGATCAACTATGGCGCGTATGACAGTGCCACCTTTACAGCCAATACGAGCGCGCCGGGTATCCCGCTCAATATCGAAATCGCCGACGTTTCGGTGAAGAGTACGAGCTCGTGGAAAATCGCCCTTTCTTGGGAGCCGCCGTCATCGGGGGCCTCCTCGGTGCAGGATTACGAGATCTATCGTTCAACGGACGGAACGACCTTTACCGAGGCTGCCTCGACGACTGGTATCGCGTTCGTTGATACCGGACTCCTGCAGCAGACCTATTACTACAAGATCCGCGCCTGTGACAATGTCCACAATTGCGGATCGTTTTCCACGGCAGTAGAGCTCTTGCCCTCTGGACGTTTCACATCTGCCGCCGAGCTTTCGACCGAGCCGAAGGTCTCGCTCATCACGACGCGGTCGGCGACAATCGGTTGGGGGACAGATCGGACCTCGGATAGCAAGATCCAGTATGGCAAAAGCGCGCGCTCGTACTTCAGCGAGGAGCCGAGCAACTCTGATCAGCTGACTGATCATGAAATCAAGCTGTCGAACCTTTCCCCAGGTACGCGCTACTACTTCAAAGCGAAATGGACGGACGAGGATGGCAATACGGGTGTTTCGACCGAGGATTCGTTTGAAACCCTGCCCGCTCCGACGGTGACCGATCCGCAGGCAAAGACGATTGGGCTCTCGAACGTCGTTCTCGAATTCACGGCTGAAGACGCGAATTCAGTGAAGATCTACTACGGAACAACCGCATCGTTCGGAAGCGTGAAAGAAATCGCAACCTCGACGACCAAGACAACGTACAATGTGACACTCGATAATCTGCTCGACGGGACGAAGTACTTTTATAAGATCAATACGCTCGATAGCGAAGAGGAGGAGTACGACGGCAGTACGCTTTCGTTCGAGACGTTGCCGCGCCCCAAGATATCGAATGTCAGGATCCAGCAGGTGCGTGGTTCGGCACAGACGGTCATGCTCGTCTCTTGGTCGACGAACACCGAGACTTCATCAATCGTGACCTATTATCCCGAGGGTCGGCCGGAAGAGAGTCGGGACGAAGTGAATGTGAAGCTCCTGAAGGGTGAACACAAGGTCATGGTTCGCAATCTCTTGCCTCAGATGCCGTACGTGCTCGTTGTGAAGGGACGAGACAAGGCAGGGAACGAGGCGGAATCCGATTCGCAGCGCTTTACGACGGCGACTGATACTCGTGCACCACAGGTGATTGATGTCAATGTGGAAGGGACCGTCTCGACGAAATCGACAGAAGATACTGAGACGCAGTCCGAGGCACAGCTAGTCGTTTCCTGGACGACTGACGAACAGTCGACATCTCAGGTAGAATACGGAGAAGGGACAGGGAGTAGCTATGCGCAAAAGACTCAGGAAGATGGCAATCTGGTGACGAATCATACGGTCATCATCTCTGGGCTCACCCCCTCCAAGGTATATCATCTCCGCGTTGTTTCTCGCGATAAGGCATCGAATATCGGCAACTCAGTCGATACGGTAGCGATCACTCCAAAAGCGACCGCGAATGCGCTCGATCTCGTCATTACCAGTCTCCGCTCCATTCTCGGACAATAGTCCTACTCTCATGCCGATATCTCCGTCCGTCACAACCGCGCCAGCCAACCAGCCAGGAGCTCCGACAATCGGGGCGAATGTGCCTTTGATGCCGCCAAAAAACACCGGAGATGAGATCATCCGGGCCGATGAAGTCTTCAAAGCCTTCGATATCGGAACGCAGATGGTGCTCGTCCTGAAAGGAGTGACGTTTTCGGTGACGCGTGGTGATTTCATGGTTCTTTTCGGAGCGTCTGGCTGCGGCAAATCAACGTTGCTGCACATCCTCCTCGGTCTTGAAGCTCCGACCAAGGGTAAAATCACCTTTCTTGGGGAAGATATGTATGCTGGCCGAAATGAAGATGACCGGGCCCAGTTTCGCAAGCACCATATCGGTATGGTGTATCAGCAGTCGAATTGGGTGAAATCACTTACGGTGCTTGAAAACGTTGCCTTTCCGATGATGCTGCTTGGCCAGGAGAAAACGAAATGTCTCGAGAAGGCCTACGATACGCTCAAGGTCATGAAGATGGAGAATTGGGCACACTATCATCCGATGGAGCTCTCGGGCGGTCAGCAGCAGCGTGTCGCGGTCGCCCGCGCGATCATCACCGATCCCGAGGTGCTCGTGGCCGACGAACCGACCGGCAATCTCGACTACGAGGCTGGCCAGAACCTGATGTATCTCTTGAATGACCTCAATCACATGGGGAAAACGATCATCATGGTGACACATGACCTCGAATATATTCGGTACTCCAAGACGGCGCTGAATATGAAGGATGGCCGCATCGAGGGTATTTATCGCGATCAGGACAAAGCGACGCTTGAGTCGAAGTTGACGTACAAGAAAGCCGACTTCAGTACCTTAGAAAAATAGTTATGTGGTTCTGGAAAAAGAAAACTGACTTGGCGCCGACCGGAGCAACCACCGTGATACCGCGACACTGGGGTATTATGGGTTGGTTTCGTTCGGTGGTAGATTTTTTTCGCTATAGTTTCGTCCGGATTTTCATGTTCATCTTGCTCATCCTGACGTATGTTTTGGCCAAAATAACTTTCCATATCTGGTATTGGCGGGTTCTCTGGCGCGAGCGGAATAATCGGTCAGGCGGGACAGCGGCGGGAACACCTTCAGAGATCCTTTTTTCCCGCTATGCGAACCGGCTTTTCCAATATTTTCACACGACGAATGGTGAGAGCATCGACAAAATCAGTCTGATTGAAATTGCGATTCGAAATATGAAGGGGAAGAAAACGCGGACGGCGGTCACGATTGGCGGCATGGCGATCGGTATCGGATCGATAGTCTTCCTTGTCTCGATCGGCTATGGACTCCAACGGCTAGTCATCTCACAGGTCGCTGAGCTTGAAGAGATGCAACAGGCCGATATTTCTCTCCAGCCAGGCGGTAAGATAAAGATCCAGGATGCGACCCTTTCCGATTTTGCCCAGATACCGAATGTTTCCCAAGCGGTACCACTGATCTCCGTCGTTGGCCGAGTGAATTATCAGAATTCAGTCTCCGATATGGCCGTCTATGGCGTGACGACGGAATATCTCACGCAGTCGGCTATTCGTCCGGTACAAGGAAAATTCTTCGAATCAAATGAAACGGCACTCTCGGAGGCAAATATCACTGAGGTAAAAGCCGCTCGGGAACAGGTAAAGAAAAAAGGGGAGGTGGTTGAAAAGATTGCTTTCTCTGCATCCGGACTCCATTGGGCCCGGCTTCGGGATACGCCGAGTGCAGATGGAGCATTTCTTGGCTATGGAAAGATCGAGGAGACTGAGGTTGTCGGCGACATCGTTTGGGGTGAGTCTTATACGGCGGCTGGCGCATTTGGTGAGGCGGGTTATGATGTCGAGAATCAGCCTGTGGGTAAATGGGTGAGAGCCAATCTCTCATTGTTTGAAGAAACCACATGTTCAACGACTGAGGCGGATTGTATTGGCGGGAAGTATCTTTTGATGCGTGATGAGAATGAGGAACCGATTGTTCGGCGGGGCTACTTTGCGGTGACGGATGATTGGCTTGTGCTGCGTAGCCTGAGTGTGCAGGAAATCGCTGATGCCGCTCAAGCAGAGGCCGCGGCACCAACGCTCAATATCAAGGAGTCCGGGGATGGTTGGGTCGAGGTCGAAGGCGAGGGAGATGCCGCGGTCGCTGAGAACGTCGAGCGGGTTCCGCTTGCGACGAGCGCCAAGCGTGAGGCCGTTGTCAGTCGGGCGATGCTGCGCGTCCTCTCAATTAACGAGGCCGATGCTATCGGAAAAACTTTTAATACGAGCTTTGTGGTAACTGGCAGTCTACTGGCAGATTCCCAGAAAAAGGTTGAATCTGTACCCGAAGACTATATAATCGTCGGTGTGATTCCTGAGGACAAGACACCAATTTTCTATGTTCCCTTTATCGATCTCCGCGGTCTCGGTATCGAGTACTACTCCCAGGCAAAGGTGACTGCCCGCAGCCAGGAGATGTTGTCAGATGTGCGGAAGCAAATCGAGGGAATGGGCTATGTCACGACATCGGTTGCCGATACAGTGAGTCAGATCAACTCGTTTTTTGCGAGCGCACGGATCATCCTCGGACTCCTCGGGATGGTTGCTCTCGGGGTCGCTGCGCTCGGCATGTTCAATACGCTAACGGTTTCACTTTTGGAACGGACGAGAGAAGTCGGTCTCATGAAAGCGATCGGTATGAAATCGGTCGAGGTCCAAGAACTCTTCCTGACGGAGTCGATGGTGATGGCGTTCTTCGGCGGCATTCTCGGGCTGCTTGTTGGTATGATCGGTGGCAAAGCACTTGGTGCGGGGCTTTCGCTTCTGGCGATATTCAAAGGAGCTGGCGCTATTGATGTATCGTATATCCCGCCATCTTTCATTATTGCCATCCTTATCTTCTCCTTGATCGTCGGTATTGTGACAGGAATCTATCCAGCGCGGCGTGCGACAAGCATATCCGCTCTGAATGCTCTGCG
>CAZCTF010000015.1:0-4681 GCA_964501755.1 uncultured Bdellovibrionales bacterium | reverse complement strand
TGTGCCGAGTCGTACCGAGTTCCAAAACGTAATCAAATGTTATCTATCAAATCTATGACTGTTCAAGAAATCATGACGACAAATATTATTTCCGTGAAGGCGGATAGTTCGGCACAGGCGGTCGCTGACCTCATCGTCCAGCATCAGATCCATGCCATCCCGATTGTGAACGAGTTATTCGAGCTCCAGGGAATAGTTGCGGAAGGGGATTTCTTCTATCAACATACCGGGCCGGTCTCGATGGCCTCATATCTCGTGAACCGTCTTTCCAAGAAGAAGACAGCTACCGAAGGGGTGAATCTTTCAGATGTCAAAGTGAGCGACATCATGGCAAGTCCCTGCATCACGATAGCTCCCTCAGCAACGGTAGAGGCGGCGGGCCGACTGCTTGTCGAGAAGAATTTCAATACCCTGCCAGTCGTGGATGCTTCAAATACTCTTGTTGGCGTAGTGACTGCTCATGACATGTTGAAAGTATTGCTTCCCAAGGTGTAGCATCTTTTTGACGGCTTCATCGCGATATTAAAATAAAAATCATGTCATTGCGCAACAAAACTTATATTCTCTTGCTGGTTGTCACAGCCATCTTTCTTCTCGTTGTTTACGCTCTTATCTGGCGTATGACAGACACTGAATTGCATGATCTTCAGCAAGTTCATGCTGAGGAGCAGCTCGCGCTCATGGAGCGGATTTTGAAACGCGAGATGGAAAACCTGTCTATAAAACAAGCAGATTGGGCTCGTTGGGATGATACATATCAGTTTATTGCGGATCGGAACGAACAGTATATTATTTCGAATTTGAATGATGAATCATTTGCGCTCATTGATGTCGACATGATGGCATTTGTGAATAATTCTAATGAGGTCGTCTATAGCAAACAGGTATATTCGGGAGAACCAGGAACGACGACCATTCCGGAGAAGTTTTTGCGATACTTTCAGGGAGAGACCGATCTTTTGGATTTCGGCAGCGATCTGATCTCTGTGAAGAGCGGAATACTGACCACGTCGGATGCAATGCTGCTTGTTTCAGCTCAGCCAGTTTCCACGAGTGATGGCAAGGGTGTCCGGCGTGGAACATTGATATTCGGGCGCTATATCGACGCCCAATATGCTACATCGCTGAGTAATCTTTCGGGTCTTCGCGTACAGATACTGCCCTACGGTTTCTCAGCGTCGCCTAATGAAGAGAAAAAATTCAAAGAGTTTCAAATCAACGAACGGACGGCCGTCGAATACCACGAGGGGGAGGTGATTGCTTTGCGTCTACTTGATAACATCTTTAGTAATCCATCGCTCCTTCTGTACATCAAGTATCCATCAGAGATCATAGAGCAGGGGAATAAATTTCTGCTGGATGGGCTCTGGTATTCCCTGATTACACTCGTGAGTTATGTGAGTGTGCTGATAGTGCTTATCGACTTCTTTCTTTTGCGCCGCATCGAAAATATGCGCCGCATAGCACGACAGGTGGGCGCTCTTCAGACCGGAGGGTTGCCGGAAGGCGATATCGACGATTTCTCTTACCTCGCCTCAATCATGATGGGTGCAATCAAGAATATTGAGCAGTCAAATAAAATAGCTTTCGGGAGTAAGAGTGAGATTGATAAGCTCCAGGTAGCGTTGGATCAGAGTTTTGATCACATGATAATTACAGATTCCGAAGGAAAGATACTCTACGCCAATCTTGTCGCAGAGGAACTTACCGGATATAGTCGAAGTGAAATGATAGGCCAGACCCCCGCGCTCTGGGGACGCCAAATGTCTGCGGATTTCTACCGTGAATTTTGGGATACGATTCGGCTCCATAAAAAGATGTTTGAAGGCGAAATTATAAATAAGCACAAGAATGGAAGTCGTTATCGCGCCAAGGTTCGCGTGACACCAATCCTTAGCAGTAAGCAGCAGGTCCTTTATTTCATTGGCGTGGAACGCTTTATTGGGAAGGTGGCATAGCGCCCCCCCCACTAAGAAGCTACTTGACGTCCTGTTTTGGCACTCTATAATAGAGAGTGCCAATTCTATGTAAACCGTAATTCTTTTTTATGGCTAAGCAGGTTATTTTTAGCGAAGAGGCTCGAAAGAAAGTAAAGACAGGCATCGACAAGGTCGCGAATGCTGTTCGCGTCACGATGGGACCGAAGGGGAGGAACGTGCTTCTCGGCAAAACCTACGGTGGTCCGACGATTACGAACGACGGCGTCTCGATCGCGAAAGACATCGAGCTCCCGGACCCATTCGAGAATCTCGGTGCCGAACTTATCAAGCAGGTCGCAGAGAAGACAAATGATGTCGCTGGTGATGGCACGACGACCGCGACGGTCATCACTCAGGCGCTCGTCCGTGAGGGTTTGAAGTTCGTTGAGACCGGCATCAGCCCGATCGGCATTCGCCGTGGCATGGAGCGGGCGAAGGATGATGTCATCGCTGTCTTGAAGAAGAATTCTAAAAAGATTGGTTCGAAGGAGGAGAAAGTAAACGTCGCGACCATTTCAGCTGAGAGCGAGGAGATGGGGGAGATGATTGCGGACGTTATGGAGGCGGTCGGTGAGGACGGCGTCGTCACGACTGAGCAGTCGCAGACCCTCGGACTATCCAAGGAAGTTGTGATGGGTATGAGCTTTGATAAGGGCTATATCTCGCCGTATATGATGACGGACGCTCTAGCCCAGTCGGCCGAGATCAAGGATCCGTGTATCCTCATTACCGATCAGAAGATCTCATCGATGCAGGAAATCTTGCCGGTCTTGGAAAAGATGGCGCAGACAGGAAAAAAAGACATCGTGATTATCGCGGATGATGTGGATGGCGAGGCGCTTGCTACACTCGTCGTGAACCGGCTCCGTGGTGTCCTGAACGTGCTTGCGGTGAAGGCGCCGGAATTCGGCGATAATCGGAAAGCAGTCCTCGAGGATATCGCGGTCCTGACCGGCGGTCAGGTGATCTCCGCTGATAAAGGGATGAAACTCGAATCGACCGAGCTCGGCATGCTCGGCCGTGCGGCCAAGGTTATTTCAACCAAAGACGATACGACCATCGTGAATGGTAAGGGTAAAAAGAAAGATATCGATAATCGTGTCGCGTTGATCAAGACTCAGATGGACAAGATTGAAAGTGCGTACGATAAGGAGCGACTGATCAAGCGTATGGCGAAGCTCTCTGGTGGCGTCGCCGTCATCCGGGTCGGTGCGGCGACCGAGACGGAACTCACCTATATGAAGCACAAGATGGAAGATGCGGTCGCAGCGACCAAGGCAGCCATTGCCGAAGGTATCGTCGCGGGCGGCGGTACGGCGCTTGTCAAGGCCTCGGTTGAGGTGTCCGAGAAATTCAAGAAGACCGAAGCGAAAACGATGGATGATTTTCGCGCTGGCTATATGACCGTACTGAAAGCACTCGAAGAACCGCTCCGTCAGATCGTCTCAAATGCTGGTCTCTCGGATGCGAGCGTTGTCTTGAATCAGGTTGTCGCAAACGGGGGGGCGAACTACGGGTATAATGCGCTTTCCGATGCGTATGAAGGAGATATGCTAAAAGCTGGGATTATTGATCCGCTCAAAGTGACACGAACGGCGCTCGAGAATGCCGTGTCGGTTGCGGCCCTCCTCCTCACGACAGAGGCGGCTGTTGTTGACCTGCCGGAGGAGAAAAAAGACGCGCCGAGTATGCCGGGGATGGGCGGCATGGGTGGGATGATGTAAGTTTCTCGTATCAGTAATAGGGAATGGAAAAAGAGGGCTTGTGCCCTCTTTTTCCTGTCCGGAGCGTGAAAGCGTGTTGTATAATGGAGTCAAACGAAAACCAAGAAAACCTCATGCGCATCAAACCCGGACAATTGCAGGAGTTTCTCGTTGATTCGAACATCATCCCGAAGGAGAAGCTTGATTCAGCAATCAAGGAGTGCGAGGCCGAAGGCAAAGAGCTTGCGGCCTGCCTTCTTGAAAAGAAGTATATCGAGGAGTCCGAACTCCAAAAGGTGTACGCGTATGTGCTCGGTATCCCCTTCGTAGATCTCTCCAAGGAGACCATTCCATTCGATATTCTCTCCATCGTACCTGAGCCAATCGCCAAAAAGTACAATATCGTTGCGTTTCAGAAGTCGGGGACGAATCTGAAAGTGGCGATGCTCAACCCAGAGGATATCCAGACTATCGACTTCATCAAGAAGAAGACTGGTCTCAAGATCGTCCCGTGCCTCACGTCCCGCGAGAGTATTCAGATTGTGTTGCGTCAGTATGAGAAAAGCTTGAAGGCCGAGTTCGGCGATATCCTGACTGATGAAGTAAATAAAAGCAAGGAAGAAGAGAAGGACGGTGATCTGGAAAAGATCGCCGCTGGGCTTCCGATTATTCGTATCGTTGATACGCTCCTGAAGCACGCTATTCTGCAGTCGGCTTCGGATATCCACATCGAGCCGCTCGAGACCGAGGTTATTGTCCGCTACCGGATCGACGGCGTGCTGCATGATGCGATGACGTTGCCGAAAGACGTGGCATCGGGACTCGTCGCGCGTATCAAGGTACTTTCCAATCTGAAACTCGATGAGCATCGGCTGCCACAGGACGGTCGCTTCAAGATCGAGAAGGAGGAATACAAAATTGCGTTCCGCGTGAGCATCCTTCCAATTTTCGATGGCGAGAAGATCGTTATGCGCCTCCTCGACGAATCATCACATGGAC
>CAZCTF010000014.1:0-17988 GCA_964501755.1 uncultured Bdellovibrionales bacterium | reverse complement strand
CGTGTCGCTTTTACCGGTTGGTACCGAAGAAGCAGTTGCTATGATCACTCGGATTTCCCCAGCTTTCAACTCAACTCTTTTCGGGAGCATCGCTTGCCGCTCGTTTGCGGCGGCATAATTGCCTTTGTACCAAATTTTTACCGGTAGTGAACGGCGCCCTGTAGAGCGTCCCTTTTCCTATGACACCGCTTACACTTATCTTCGCCCTCGCTGCTCTCGGCGTTGGTGTTTTTGTGGGGTACCTCATCCGTCAGAACCTTGCCAAGAAACAGCTCTCGACTGCTGAAGGGCAGGCTGCAAAAATCATCGAAGAAGCCGAAAAGAAGGCTGAGGCCCTTTCGTTCGACGTCAAGAACAAAGCCGTCAATATCCTCGAAGAAGCGAAGAAGAGCGAGCAGGCACGCGAAGAAAAACTCGGCCATGTGGAGTCTCGTCTCGAAAAGCGTGAAGAACAGATAGAGAAAGAGGCGCATGCGATCGAGTAAGAAAAGAAGCGACTCCTCGGTAAAGCAGAGGAAATACAGGCGATCAAGACTGAGGTCGAAAAATTGAAAGAGAAGGAGATCGAAGAGCTCCAGCGGACGGCCAATTTGTCCCGAGAAGAGGCGGAACAGCGCATCATGAAACTCGTCGAGGATGAGAGTAAGGATGCGCTCGTCGCTCGCATGACGAAACTCGAGAAGGAAGCGCATGATGAGCTCGAGAAGCGCTCGTTTCAGATCATGGCGACCGTGATTCAGAAGTATTCCCGGACCCATGTCTCAGAATTCACCACAACGACTATCACCATTCCGTCAGACGACATCAAGGGCAAGATCATCGGGAAAGAGGGGCGCAATATCCGTGCCCTCGAGAAGGAAACCGGTGTCGAGCTCATCGTCGACGATACGCCCGAATCTATCATCATTTCTGGATTCGATCCGGTGCGTCGTGAAGTCGCGCGCATCGCGCTTGAAAAACTCATCAGCGATGGACGTATTCATCCGGCCCGCATCGAGGAGGCGGTCGCCGAAGGACGCAAAGAAATCGATAACAAGATCAAGGAGGCGGGTGAAGCTGCGGCCTACGAAGCCGGCGTCCCAGGACTCCATCCAAAGCTCCTCTATATCCTCGGTCGGCTCCGCTATCGCTACAGCTACAAGCAGAACGTGCTCCTCCACTCGCTCGAAGTTTCCTACCTTGCCGCAGCGCTTGCCGCTGAGCTCGGGGCGGATGTCGCGACCGCTCGCAAGGCCGGTCTGATGCATGACATCGGCAAGGCGGTCGATCACGAGATCGAGGGGACGCATGTGAAGATCGGTATGCGCATCCTCGAGAAGTTCGGCATCACGCAAAACGTCATTGACGGCATGAAATCGCATCATGACGAATATCCACACGCGACGATCGAGAGTTATATCGTGACGGCGGCGGATGCTCTCTCGGCGGCTCGGCCTGGCGCCCGCAAGGAAACGGCTGAAAAGTACATCAAGCGGCTCGAGGAGCTCGAAGCCCTCATCAATACCTTTCCTCAGGTGGAGAAATCCTATGCTATTCAGGCCGGACGCGAGGTACGTATCTTCGTGAATCCAGAAAAGACCGACGACTATGGCGCGATGACCTTGGCGCGTGATGTCTCCAAGCGCATCCAAGAGGAACTCCAGTACCCCGGCGAGATCAAAGTGGTCGTCTTCCGTGAAACGCGCGCGGTCGAGTACGCTCGCTAGGTGTTTGAAAAGAAAATCAACAAGCCAGAGCTGCCGCCTCCATAGTCTGAGGTGGCAGTTTTCATTGTGGTTGAGCCGCTCTTGACAGAAATCGCCTGGTAGAGCCAAAAGTCCTTGCGCGATTTATCTTTTTGGCTTATTCTCGGGGAAAGGAGAGACTTCTCCTTCAGATGTGAATGAAATTAAAACTAGGAAGGCAGGTGGAACAACTATGAACAATGTGAACAAAGATTCTTTGGTGCACTCGATCGTCGACAAGACCAGTCTTTCCAAGAAAGATGTTGAGCTCGTGCTCGAAGCATTTGAAGATGTCGTAACTGGTGAGCTCCGCAAGGGGAACAAAGTCACCATGACTGGCTTTGGAACCTTCAAGGTCTCGAACCGTGCGGCTCGCGAGGGTATCAACCCACAGACCAAGGCCAAGATCATGATCCCGGCCATGACAGTCCCGAAATTCACTGCAGGTAAGGGTCTCAAGGAAGCTGTGAAATAAGGTTTCTCTCAGGTAAAAGATAGAACCGTCCCCCGCCCTCCTGGCGGGGGGTTGTTTTCCAGAAAGAGTGGTCAGAATAGGAAAAAGACGCTAGGATAAGTGGGCTTTGCGGAGCATAGTATAGTGGTAGTACGTCTGCTTTGGGAGCAGATAGTCCCGGTTCCCTGCCCGCCGGCAGGCGGGGATTCCGGAGGAAATTAATAATCGGGGCATCGTATACCGGTAGTACGTCTGCTTTGGGAGCAGATAGACTGGGTTCAATTCCCAGTGCCCCGACACATAACTTTTTCTTATGAAGAAGGAATACAAGAAGCTCGTGCGAGATCGGATACCTGAAATCATCCAGAAAAAAGGTGGCGTGCCGGAAACTCGAGTGTTGGCTCCGGTCGAATATCTCGCTGAGCTCAAGAAAAAGTTTCAGGAGGAATTGACCGAGTATCTTTCCGCCGAGACATCAGAAGCGCGGCTTGAAGAGATGGCAGACATCTTTGAAGTCATTACAGCCCTGAATGAGGCCGAAGGGCGTGATATTGATACTGTCATTGCCGTACAGCAAAAGAAGCGCGACGAACGAGGTGCCTTCAAAGAGAAAATTTTTCTGGAATCCGTAGAAGAGGAGTCATGAAAAAGAAGGTTGTCACGATCGGCGGAGGAACGGGGAGTTTCATGCTTCTTTCAGGACTGAAAGAATACCCGATTGAACTCTCGGCCATTGTCTCGATGGCTGATGATGGAGGATCAAGCGGCGTCCATCGTGACGAACTGGGCGTTCTGCCACCGGGGGACATTCGTCAGTGTCTGGTCGCACTTTCCGATTCGCCTGAAATCATGCGCAAGCTCATGAGTTATCGCTTTAGCGAGGGTGGACTCGATGGGCACAGTTTCGGCAACCTTTTCCTGTCTGCGCTCGAAAAAGTGACTGGTGACTTTTCTTCGGCGGTCCGTGAGGCATCTGACATCCTCCAGGTGCGGGGGAGTGTCATCCCGGTGACCAAAGACGATACGCACCTCTACGCCAAGCTTCGGAACGGCAAGATGATCCGGGGTGAGAACGCGATCAATGTGAACTTCAATGTTGAGAAGGTCGGTATCGAGCGGATCTATCTCGAGCCGGCTGCTCGCGCGAATACTGAAGCTGTGAAGAAGATTCTGGAGGCGGATCTCATCATTATCGGTCCGGGCAACCATTATTGCAGCATCATCCCGAACCTCCTCGTCCGGGGGATTCCGGAGGCACTCCGAAAGACGAAGGCGAGGATCGCCTACAACTGCAATCTCGTGAACAAGTGGGGTCATACGAATAATTTTTCCCTCGATGACTATGTCGACGCGCTCCATGGGTTCATCGGGAAGTCGGTAATCGATTTTGTCACCTACAATACTCGCCGACCGGGGAAGGCACTCCTCGAGCGCTACCAAGAACAGGAGAGCGGCTCTATCGTTGCGTTTGACGAGTCAGCCCGTTCGAAACGGAGCTATCGCATCGTGAAAGGCGATCTCCTGAGCTCGACCTTCCATGCGGCCAAACCAGGGGACAAGATCGCCGCGACTCGCTCGCTCATCCGCCATGACTCCAAGAAGCTTGCGAAGATGCTGATGCTCCTGCTTGAGATAGGGGACTATGAGTCTATCCTGAAGGAGATCGTTTAGGTTGGTTTATTCCAGAAGATAGCTGAAATAAGCCGTTTATTAATATTGACAGACAGCGTACAAGGTGCTATAATGTTTCTTCAGGTTCTTTAGATAGTCATTTCAGACGGACGAGTGCCGCTTTTTGGATAAAGGCCGTACTCGTCCGTCCGCTCGCCTCATGAGGTCTGCGACGGTGTCACCGCCACCCAACCCCAACCTAAGAGGAGATCCAAGGAATGACAGCACTGAGCTACGCCAGCCACAAGGCGCATCGCCGAAGATGACGCTCGTCTCCGCCAGGTAGCGGCGACCGGCTGGGAGCCCCTCACGAACACGTTTCGTCGAGGGGCTTTCAATTTTTCTGGCCTCTCTAGAGTTCCAGACGCTGCGTCGGACGAGCGACCGCACCTGGATTGGTTTTCCAGCTGTCGGATACGTCGGCATAGAGTTCGAGCTCATTGCCATCAGGATCGAGGATGCACAGACTGTGGGTCACGGTATGGTCGGCTGAACCAATAATGGTGACACCCGCTGCCCCGAGTTCTTTCAGGGCCTGTCGGAGGTCATCATCGGTGTTTCCAATCTTGAGTCCGATAAGGTAGAGACCGGGTTCTGGCGCGTGTTTCGGACGGGGGACGCCGCCGATTCCTATGAGGAGCATCTCGTGATGAGTGCGGCCGGTCGAAAAGAGTGCTGCACCGCGCATCTCGTTTGGGATTTCAGGGAAACCGAGTACATCGCGATAGAAGACGCGTGAGCGTTCGATGTCGGTGACATAGAGGACAACGTGGCCGAGTTCGTGAATTTTCATACTGCTTATTTCAGTGGGCCCAAGGATTCTAAAGACTAGGGTAGCACCCCTGTCAGGTTGCCAGCCATTGTTCTGGCAGGCTTTTGACTTGGGCTGCCGGAGTCGCTACAATGGTCACGTTATGGCTAATTTCTCCCTGAAATTCAAAAACAAGATCCAGGTTGCAGATGGCACCTGGTCTTTCATGTTCGAGAAACCGGCAGATTTCATTTTCGAAGCTGGTCAGTATGTCGCGCTTGTTTTGCCGCGCCTTGTCGCACCGGATAAGCGTGGCCCAGTTCGTTCACTCTCAATCTGCTCAGCACCGAGCGAAGCGGATCTCGTCTTCTCGGTCCGCATTACGGATAGCGGCTTCAAACAGACACTCATGGTGCTCGAACCGGGTGAAGTAGCTCAGGCGACCAAACCGATTGGACATTTTACCCTCGCACATGCAACTGACGATAAACACATCGTTTTCCTCGCTGGCGGTATCGGCGTGACGCCGATACGGAGCATTCTCGTCGAGTCGGCGCATGCAGGTCTTGATCGGCCGTTCAGTTTTTTCTATTCGAACCGGATGATGAAGGACGCCGCTTTCCATGAAGAGCTGAAGTCACTCTCACTCCCGAACTACCAGTACGTGACGACATTTTCCCAGGAAACACTTCCGTGCATTGGGACGAATGAGGAACGGGGATATATCTGCGAGGATATGCTCCGGAAGTACCTGCCAGCCGAGGAGATCGTCGGAAGCTGGTACTATCTCGTTGGTGCGCCTGCTTTTATCGAAGCAATGGAAAAGATACTCATGGCTATGGGCGTCGCCAAAGAGCGTTTCGTCAACGACCCGTTTACGGGATTGACGCCAGCCAATCAGGTGGCAAATAAATATTCCGCGAGAGTAGCACAATGGTAGTGCATCAGCCCTGTCTGCCGACAGGCAGGCTTCCAAGCTAGGAAAGAGTATGATTACGGTCTATGCAATCTATGATAAACTGTTGGACCAGATATATGTAGGAATGACAAATAATCTAGAGAGGAGAGTAGGTGAACACAAAAGAGGGCAAAGTTTTTACACAAGACAGTTCAAAGATTTCAAGCTCATCTATAAAGAAAGTTTTGAAAATTATACTGAAGGACGTAAAAAAGAAAAGTATCTGAAACAAGGTGCTGGAAAAGAATTCTTGCGAACATTGATAAAGTAGCATGCGAGAGTAGCACAATGGTAGTGCATCAGCCTTCCAAGCTGACTACGCGGGTTCGATTCCCGTCTCTCGCTCTAGAATAATCAGGCGCTCAATTGAGCATCTGATTTTTTAAGGCGAAAGGAAATCGAACTGGAAAAGGGTCGGGAAAACGGAAGTTTTCCCGTAGCTGAGAGCAGCGAGTTTACGAAGCGTTGAGAACCGAGGGGTTCTCAAAGAGCGAAGCGAGTGAGATCTCCCGTCTCTCGCTCCAAGAAATCGCCTCACTCGAGGTTTTTTTGACGCGCCCCGTTACATGTTTCGATAGCGTTGGCTGGTCTTCTTGTTGGGGGATAGCGGCCACGGAAGTATAAACATGTAACGGGGTTTCCTGTATACTAATGGGACCCCAAACCAATCCGCTGACGGATGCTACGGGGTAAACCATTATGCTCGCCTTTCGTCAAAAATTTGAACCGAAGGAGCGGCGCCTCCTCTCTCTCCAGGCCATCATGGCTGGTCTCATTATTGTTTTCGCCCTTGGCGGGACATACCTCTTCATGCGGCCGAAGTCTATGCCGGCCATTGAGAGTGCACCCAATCCGCAGCCCGTTGATGCCTGGGTCAGCCCGGAGCCGATCTGGGATGAGGTGAAAGAAACACTCGCGAGCGAGGAGAGCGAACGGCCGATAGAAGAGCTCCTTGATCTCCCGCCACTTCCGCCGCCGCCTGCGCCATCGATGGACCGAATGAAATACAAAGGTTGTGTCGCGGACGGATTTCTTTCCGGGTATGGTGACGATATCAATAGCGCGATTGCACTCGTGAATCGCTCGGAATGTTACTATTTGCACCGCGCACTCGAGACCTGGCTTCAGCCGCCGGATTTCAAACTCGCCCGCAAGATTGTTTCGAAAATTGATCGGAGGGATATCGTGTACGGCATGTTCATCGCGGAAGCAATCTCAACGAAGTCGGAATATTATTTTCCGGCCGAAGAGCGCGAGTTCGATTTCAAAGAGATGTGTCGCAACGGAACGAAGAACGATTGGGGGGAACATACCTGCAAACCCTCGTTCGAGCGCGAAGAATACCGAAAGTACCTAAAGTACATCACCGAGCGTGCGATGGATATGGGTATTCAGAGCTTTCTCTTCGGGCAGATCTTCTACCAGGAGAAGAGTGATCTGTCGCAGGCGATTATCCCGGATATCATCCGCGGGATGCACGAATATGCTGAATTCCGCGGGATGCAGATCGTTATCGGTGCCCAGACCAATGATATCACGGACTCGACCTACCTCGGATATTTTGACTTCATCGAAGGGGGCGTTGGGATCGATGGGGCGGGCAGGGTCCAGGAAAATCCTTGCCATAGCCGGTGGTGGCAGGGGCCGGGGGACTGGTGCTGGGGACTGCTCTGGCATCCGAATTATAAAAATAAAGCCAAAAATATCTTTGTGCACTTCGACTGGAGCGGAAAAATCGGGGATGACATGAGCGTTTTCACCCGAATGAGCAAGGAGCGCCGCGCCGAGACGATGGAACGGCTATACGAGAAATTCCGTAAGGAAAGGGTGGGATTTCTCCTGCCGCTCATGGCAACGCTGCATCGAGAAAACAATGGTTGCTATGGGCCCAAGAAGCGTTACTATTCCGCTCACCGTAAATATACCTGCCAGGACGAAGATGCAATCAACGCAATCCTGAAATAGGGTAGGGGCATGGCGCCCTCCCTGGTATACTAGATGCATGGACGAACCGCTTTCCACTAAGCGTTTTCAAAAGCGCGCCGAGGATTTTGTCTGTGCCGAGTGTGGATTCGAGGTGGTCGGAAATGGGTATACGAATCATTGTCCGCGCTGTCTGTACAGCCAACATGTCGATGTCCATCCTGGTGACCGTGAGGCGGAGTGTGGGGGGCTCATGGAACCAATTAGTATCGAACCATTCGGGAAAAGCTGGAAAATTCTCCATCGCTGTCTCGCCTGTGGTCATGAACGGAAAAATAGGATAGTCGAAGCCGATGAGTTTAGTGCCGTACTTTCGCTCCAACAAAAAGTTTCATCCCGTTACAGCCACTCCAAATAGCTACGGTTCGGTCAAAAATGTTTTCGATAAAATAAAAAGAAGGCCTGTAACGGGACAGGCAAAAAACGTTTCTATGCACTGGAAAAAGATGGCCTTGCCTGAGCCTGAAGACGTTATCGTTGAGATGCATTCTCGACGGAGCGGACTTTCTCAGGCTGAGGTCAAGGAGCGAATTGCAGAATTCGGACCGAACCGCCTCGCAGACGAAGTTTCTCCGTGGCCGGCGATGATCAAACGGCGCTTCCGCTCGTCTTTTCTGTATCTTCTCTTGGCTGCCGCCATTCTTTCCTTCTTTCTCGGCGAACGATTTGAAGCGCTACTCATCTTCATCTTTATTCTCATTAATGTTGGCCTCGAGAGCTATCAAGAGTATCACTCGGAACAGAGTCTTCGGTTGCTCCGCAAATATCTCGTTTCACATGTTCGGGTCCGGCGTGCGGGTGAAGCGATGCTTATCGAGAGTCATGAGATTGTTCCGGGTGACATCATGCTTCTTGAGGCGGGTGACCGGCTCGCGGCTGATATGCGATTTTTCTTGACCCGTTCACTTTCGATCGACGAGAGCGTCATCACGGGTGAATCGGTCCCGGTCATGAAGACACATGACCCGATCCAGTTCCCGAAGCTCGACATGTCCGAAGCGGCGAATATCGGTTTTACCGGTACGGTAGTCACATCGGGACGGGGCGAAGGTGTGGTTATCGCGACTGGCAAGGCGACATCGCTCGGAGATATCGCCAACCTGACCGAAGAGCCTCGGCATGAGACGAGTTTTGAGAAGGGCATCAGTCACTTCAGTCGGTTCATCCTGCGACTCGTGGCCGGAACCCTACTTTTTATCTTTATTGCCAATATTTTCCTCCGTCGGGGCGAGATGAATGTTGCTGAGCTTCTTATTTTTTCGCTCGCGCTTGCGGTTGCTGTTATTCCTGAGGCGCTTCCTGTCATTACGACCGTGACGCTATCACGCGGCTCGATTCGCCTCGCTCAGAAAAAGGTCGTCGTAAAACGCTTGTCGGCGATTGAAGATCTCGGTAGCATTAGTGTGCTCTGCACAGACAAAACGGGGACACTCACCGAGAATGCGCTGGCAGTTTCAGAAGTGCATGCAGATGACCGCGTGCTTTGTCTCAGGCTGGCGAGCATTGCTTCAATCGAACCGCCGATCCACCGGTCAATTCTACGAGACCCATTCGATCTGGCGATTTGGCATGAGGTGACTGAGGCAGAGCGGATTCGGATTGCGGGTATTGCTCGCTTGGATGCTTTGCCATTTGATCCCGGTCGACGACGAAACAGCGTCCTCGTCCAGCTCGATCGTAAGACAACCCTCATTGTTCGCGGCGCGTTTGAAGAAGTCCTCCATCGTTGTGTTGGTCTTTCGGAAACAGAGCGAAACTCTCTTATTGATTGGGGGAATGCTGCTGGTAAGGACGGGAAGCGCGTCCTCGCTGTTGCCACTCGCATGCTGCCGCGGAAGCGGACCGTCGCTCCAGATTTGGAAGACGGTTTGACGTACATCGGTATGATCGCTTTCCTGGATCCGCTGAAAAAATCAGCCGAAAAGACGATTGCTGATGCGCGTTCGCTCGGTATTGCGGTAAAAATTTTGACCGGGGACAGTCGCGATGTCGCTGGCGCGGTCGCGCGGTCGGTCGGATTGGTAAAAGATGTTCGTGAAGAGGTGATCACTGGCGCTGAACTCGAGACGCTCTCGGCCGAAGCACAGCGTGAGCGCGTTGAACGCTGTCACGTTTTTGCACGTGTTTCACCGCAGCAGAAACACCTCATCATCGGACTTCTCCAGGAAAAACATGAGGTCGGATTTTTGGGCGAAGGCATCAATGATGCGCCGGCGCTGAAGCTCGCAAATGTCGGTCTTGTTGTCCAAAGCGCGGCCGATATCGCAAAAGAATCAGCTGATATCGTTTTGCTCCAGCGCAATCTCGGTACCGTGATTGATGGCGTCCGCGAAGGGCGGATCATTTTCGCGAATATCCTGAAGTATCTCCGTATTACGCTCACATCGAATTTTGGAAATTTCTATTCGGTCGCACTCGCCTCGCTGTTCCTGCCATTCGTTCCGCTTCTGCCGATACAGATTCTCCTCTTGAACCTCCTCTCGGACTTCCCAATGATCGCGGTTGCAACCGATAATGTCGACAAGGAAGAACTTGCGAATCCGCGCTCATACCAGGTCGGGTCGGTAGTACTCATGACGGTTTTCTTCGGCTTCGTGAGTTCGCTCTTTGATTTCGCGCTCTTTGCCATGTTTTATCGCGAGGGACCGGCCGCGCTCCAGACCGCATGGTTCATGCTTTCACTCATGACTGAGATCATCCTCATCTTCTCGCTCCGCACCCGATCGTTCTTTCTCAGCGCCCGTCGCCCGTCATGGGCGCTCATTGGTCTTTCTCTCTTCGCGTTGGCTGCGGCGTTTGTCGTTGTCGAAAGTCCGATGGGCCATGAAATTTTTCACTTTGCCCCAGAGAGCGGACATATCGTGCTGATTGTCATTGTGCTTTCCGCTCTCTACTTCATCGCGACAGAGTGCGTGAAGCGCTACTATGTCCGTCACTTTGAAGCCGCTCGATTCAAGGGAATATGACCCTCTTCCGCAAGTTTCTTGGAGCCCGTGCTTACCAGTTCCTGCTTACGGCGCTTCTTTTCGCAACGCTTGTCTACCAGAAAGAGACTGGCGTTGTCCTGCCGACGGGCCAGGTACCATCCCAGTCCGATAGAGAGGCGACGATTTCTGATAGGAACGTTGCTCGGGTTGTCCGCGTGATTGACGGTGATACCTTTGAGATCGACGGCGGCGAACGCGTGCGGCTCATTGGCATCGATACGCCCGAGAGTGTTAAGCCAGATGCCCCGGCCGAATGTTTTGGGAAAGAAGCGAGTGAATACCTGAAATCACTGGTCGAAGGGAAAGAAGTCCGATTGGAGCGTGACCGGACCGACCGTGACCGGTACGCCAGGCTTCTCCGCTACGCGTATCTTGGTGATATCTTCATCAATGAACAACTCGTCCGCGAGGGCTATGCTGAATCAGTGGCATACAAGCTGGACACGACAAAGCAAATCATCCTTGATCGGGCCGAGGAAATAGCGAAGTCTGAGCGGCGCGGTCGCTTTGCTGAGAGCGCCTGTCTTTGAGATCAAAAAATTGAAAAACAAAACCCTGGCCTAAAACCGTGGATTTTTATCGAGACTAGAGTTTGCGACGGAGTTCCTCCTCAACTTTTTTCAGATTCTCGTCAGAGAAGTGGCTCGGAGCATTATCATTCAGATTCTCGATGAGCTGCTCGATCTCTTCGTCCGTGATGCCACTTTGCATCCCGTCTTCATTAAGTGCAGCATCGAGGACGGCCCGGACATAGCGGATATCGTCTTCGGATAGTCCGCGGTCGCGAAGTCTCGGGATGACCGATTCACGAAACTCCTCTTTGGTCACTCGTTCGCCGTTTGTACTATTGAAGAGCCAGAGCATGACGGTGAGATTTACTGTTTGGCAGCGACCTCTTGATTCAGCCGGGCGACGAAGTCGGTGACCGAGAGAGTGCCGACTTTTCCAGTTGTGCGATGCTCGACGCCGAGCGTGTTGGCAGCGACTTCCTGGTCGCCAATAACGACGAAATACGGGACCTTCTCCATCTTGACATTGCGGACTTTTTTGCCGAGCGATTCATCGCTCTGGTCGAGTTCGGACCGGATACCAGCCTGTAGGAGTTCAGTCACGACAGATTCGGCGTAGGCGATATGCTTTTCTCCAATCGGGAGGACTTTCACTTGGATCGGGGCGAGCCAGAGCGGAAACGCGCCCTTATAGTGCTCGATGAGGAAAGCCATGACGCGTTCGATCGCGCCGATGGAGGAGCGGTGGACGACGACTGGTCGTTTTTCGGTCCCGTCAGAGGCGATATAGGTCAGATTGAAACGATCCGGCATACAGAAATCATACTGAACGGTGAATGCTGTGTTCTCTTTGCCACGCGCATCGACCATCTGGATATCGATCTTTGGTCCGTAGAATGCGGCCTCTCCCTCGGCCTCCACAAACTTTCCGCCGCGCTTGGTGAGTACTTCGCGGAGCATCGCCTCGCCTTCGTCCCAGGCTGAATCGTTCTTGTAATACTTTTTATCATCTTTGCGATCGCCGAGTGACAAGCGGTACGAGTAATTTTTTCCGAGCGTCAGTCCGAATACGGTCGCAATGTGTTCGATGAGGTCGAGCGCCTTGGCGACTTCGAGGGCAGCCTGGTCGCGGTCCATGCAGATGATATGGGCATCGGCGAGACAGAAGCTCCGCACCCGGACCAGACCTGAGAGTTCGCCAGAACCTTCGTAGCGATAGAGCTTGGCAAGCTCGGCAATCCGCATGGGGAGCTCGCGGTAGCTCCGTGGTCGATCAGCGTAGAGCTGAAAGTGATGCGGACAGGTCATCGGTCGGAGCATGAATTCATGCTCGTCGATTGTAATCGGGGCATACATCGAGTCCTTGTAGTACGGGTAGTGACCCGAGGTCTTGTACAAGTCGAGCTTGGCGATGTCCGGGGTGTAGACGTGACTATAGCCCCAGGCGATTTCGGTATCGACAATGAAACGCTCGAGGATGCGGCGGACGGTCGCTCCTTTGGGGAGCCAGAGCGGCAGGCCGGACCCGACGAGATCGGAAAAGGTGAAGAGACCGAGCTCCTGGCCGAGTCGGCGATGATCGAACGGAGCAAGTTCGGGGGCGGATTTTTCGTGGTTCGCTTCAGCCATAACGCTCTCTATCTTAGCCGGAACCAGCCGTTTCTGCAAAGGAAAGCCGCCCGAAAGTGGGCGGCCGATACCTTGATTCAACTCGTTGCCCGAGACTATTTCTTTTCCTCGACTTCCTGGAAAGAGAGCACGAGGTCTTTCTTTAGCTCCACCGATTGAGTGATAACCGATCCGTCTTTCTTCTTGATAGTGATCGAGACGGGAGTAGTACCGACGCCCGACTGCTTTTGGAGCATGAGCTGATAGCCCTCTTCTTTGATCGTGTCAGGGAGCTGGTATTTGATCATACCCGGGGTTTCGTGGTTCATGACTGCATCGACGAAGACACCGAAATATGTCTTACCAAATCCTTCATCGGTAAGCGGATAGCTCACAAGTTGGCGCTCGAGGAGGGTCGATCCTTTGGGGACATAGGCGCGGAGATAGGTGTGATAGTCACTCGTCCGCCAGTCGCCGTAGGTAGCGCGGTGTTTGTAGGTGTGAGTGAGTGTGGCGATCGGTTTCTCGCCGGTGAAATCGACTTCGTAGTTCACTGAGCGGTCGACGAAGTAGTCGCTCTTCAGCGCCCCGAGGTTTGCGTCGACAAGCATGAGGTAGTCGTTGTTCCAATCAGTGTTCACGGTGCCTTCCCACTTCACGCTAGCGACGATATTCTGGAGCGCGGCATCTTTGAAATAGAGCATGATGTTCTTCTCACCAAGCTCGCGATGGGCGAATTCAATCATCTTCGGGATATTGTCGACGGTGGCGAGGCGCTTCACCATTTCGACAGCGAGCACTTTCATGATCGCCTTGCGGTTTTGCTTTAGTTCGGCTGCGACGTCATCTCCGAGATAGGCTTTCTCGACGACTTCTTCGAGCTTCAAAGCCCCATCTTCAGACCGGAACGTTGTGGAATAGCCAGGAGGCGTGATCGGACCGGTGATAGCGAGTGCGTGGTCAAAGACATTCGCATTAATCGCGATGACGCCGTCGAACTTCTGCCCGCCTCCGGCGAGCCGGTAGAAATACTCAGCTTTTTGGGCGTTGGTCGGGAAATCTGGCGAAAAATTCGAGTCGCGCATCTTCCAACGCTTCAGCTGGAGTTTCCTTGTGAGGGGATAGGGTGGGGTGATTTTTACGGTGATACGCTGGTCGAGGAGGTTGGCATCCTCGACGAACGTGGAAAGCACCTGGCCGTCCTTTACTTTTACGATGGCGTACTGGCCCAGGAAGCCACCACCCGGCCGGAGCTCGTAGTTGTTCTGGAGCAGGACGAGGTAGGTGCGCTGGATGCCGTCTTTCTTGAGGAGGGCATCAGCGAGCTGGTTAACCGCCTCAAGCTCTTTCTTTGTATCGGCCTCGAGGGGGAGAAATTTCGAAACCTTTGTCACGATCGATAGCCCACCCAATGCAAACTCCTGCTTGTGGTCCTTGGCGAAGAACGCGAGGGCGCCACCTGAGAGGATAATGATGAGGAAAAGCGTGATAAAAAAGCGCTTCCAGGTAAACCAAGTTGGCATGAGAAGTGAAGAAAAAATTTAATGACCCCTGTATGATATCAAGAAGCCAGACCTTTGACGAACGCTTGATTTGAGCACTCGCTTACGCTATAAAGAGTACGCGCGAATCATAAAAAGCGACGCGGGTATAGTATAGTGGTAATACGTGACCTTCCCAAGGTTAAGCGACGGGTTCGATTCCCGTTACCCGCTCAAGACAGCAAAAACATTCATAGTTGGTTCTAATTGTATATCTGGAAGGAACATGTCTCCTCGTATAATACTATTTGGATAGGTCTCATTGGTACTAGGAATAGGGTTATTAGGGAAATAGAGTAGTTTCATCAAAAACAACCTTTTTGTCTTCAGTCATAATGTAGCCACCGCTTGCGAAAGAAACCTTGTCTATTGTTCCTTTCCATATCTTATCCCCATCAATCTTTTCTAAAAAATGGATTATTTTTCCAACCTTTTCAGTCGGAACATCGTTTTGCCATCGTACTAATGTCACATGAAAAATATCGGGGATATCTTTTTGCGAAGTCTCTAGACCACTTTTTTCCAATAAATGTTTGATTCTTTTTCTTGTTTTTTCGACCTCATTATTTTTTGGCACACCAGCTAATAAAATACAACCTGGTTTTGCAGGAGTTCCAGGTGCAACTAAGAGTCTGTTAAAAGTTATTTCAAATGGTCTTGCTAAAGAAATAGCTTTTTTAAATGTTTTCAAGTACGGGACTACCCCCTTAGCCATTTTCTCATTTTCTTCAAGAAAAAAACTGTTGGGTTTTTGTGTAGTCGCTGAAAGTGGCGTAAAAAGTGTCATGTGTAGCCAGCCATCAGGGAAAATAACTTGCTTTATTTCTAATGATTTGAAGAGTTCTTCCAGCGGTTTGGTAATTTCTTTATTGATAGCAGCTTTGCAAGAATCAGGAAGTTCATAATTGATATCAAGAGACCTTCTGGGATCCTTAATCAAGTCAAAACTTGCGCCAATTATACCCTCACTAAACAACTGTTTTTTCCCCAGCTCGTTAATTTTATTGTATGTATCTTCTAACATAAAACCCTTTTATCTTAGTAACTGTCCGTTCATTTTCTCATAGTTAAAAAATATGTAAATCGAGTTAGTTAACCAAATAAACCCATGTGCTATACTTAAAAAACAAAACTTATAGCTATAAATACAGTTCTAACTTCCTCCACAGTCCGGCTCAGTAAAGTTCAATACTAAAAAATGTGATGACCAAAAATTTTTCGTTCGGGGACGCGTTTGGTGCCGGTTGGACGAAATTGAAAGAGCACTGGCTGTTTTTCGTACTCTCGTATACGACGATATTTGTCGTGAGCGGTATTTTCGGGGGATTAGTGGAGGGCCCATACAAGGATATCGAGCCAACAGCGGGGCTCCTCTCTCTCATCGGTTATCTCATCCGGGTCTGGCTGAACTTCAATCTGCTCGTTGCCATTATCCGCCTCTTTGACGGCGCAAAGCCAGAGTGGCGCGATCTCTTCGTCTGGCGCGAGGAGACGATTTCCTATGTCGGTGCTTCTATTCTCTACGGCCTGATGGTGCTGATCGGCTGCCTGTTCTTCATCATCCCGGGTGTTTACTTGGCAGTGAAGTACGGCTTTTACGGCTATCTTATCGCGGACAAGCGTCTTGGTGCCTTTGATGCGCTGAAAATGAGCGGCCAATTGACGGACGGCGTGAAGTGGCTTATCGTCGGCTTTGGATTCGCCTCATTCGGCGTCATACTGCTCGGCGCGCTAGCGTTTGGCATCGGACTTCTGGTCGCGATCCCGGTCGTGTCGATTGCGCTCGTCTTCGTTTACCGTTCGCTCTATGATCAGACGTTTGATCTCGCCACCGCGACTCCTGGTACAGTCGTGACGACAGAAACGCCAGTCGTTCCAGTCACCGGGGCTTCGGTTGAAACCAAACCCGAGACCAAAGTCCCGGAAGTCATGGTCACCCCAGAACCAGAAATCCCGGATCAGTCGGTGCCTCCGGTAGTGAAGAACTAGGGCAGTCTTTCCACGAACCGATTCAAGAATTCATTCACTGCGTCCCGCCATCTCCGTGGGACGTTTTCGTTGCGGATTGCCTCCGGAGTCTTTTCAAACGGCGGGATTGAAGCTGCCTCAGCCTTGAGGGTAAACGACTCTGGCAGAGAAAAAGGAGTGCCGTACGATAACACTTCCGTCCATGTGAGTCTCTCTGATGTGGCAGATTCGCTCGGGTATACGATTTCACGAGACTCAACGTCTGTTTTGACAGATGGTTCAGGAGTAGGAGTTTCGATAGTAGCAGGAACTGGGTTCACGGTCTCGGGGACCGTATTGGGTGTCACTTCTGTGGTCTCGGATGTATTTGACTCGACCGGCATTGAGGCGAGCGCGAGTGCCTTCCCTTTTTCTTTCTTCAGTACCGCATTGTCGGAGAGGCCTTTGTCAAATTTGTACTTCAGATGCTGGAGTACTTCGCCGTCTGGTGCACGGAGTTCGATGTGGCCGCGAACATTCCCGAGCGTGAAGAGCGAATGCTCGCGCGTGAGTCGCTTCACGGATTTAGGCGGGACAGTGAAATCCTCGCGGATTGGATGATTGGTGATAGACTTTTTCTTTGTCCCAGTCGCGATGCTAAATCCCTTCAGATTTATTTCACGTTTCTCGCGATTCTCGATCTCGATCCATTCATGGTCTGTCCCGCAATAATGAATCCTTTCAAGTAGTACTAAATGCTCAGGTGGCTGAACCGGATCGTACTGATGCTAGTAAGAACTTCTATACCCCCACAGGCGAGTTAAGGGGTTTTCCAGGACGTAAGGTAGCTGGATATTATGATTTGGAGCATCATCTTGCCAGGACTGTTAATAAAGACGCTAGAAGGCAGATTTTGAAGCTTGTAGAGCGATATAGCAAGGAAAGAGGGGTAACAATAGCTTACTCACAGCGGCGAATTAGCTTCAAAAGAGGACTTACTTTCTTAAGAGTAGAGACGAACAAGAATGGTATCAAAGCAACTGGGGGGTAATATAAAGCACGGAGACTATATCGCTAGGCTTCTCAGCGTAGTGATACCAACTCTTTTTCTTGTTGTCTTTCCATTGTTGACAAATAGTCTTTTTAAGCGCATACCTACGGTAGAAACTATTAATTTAGATCCTATGAAAAAGCTAATAGTGCTATTGGCCCTAGTAGGGATTTTTGTCTTAAGTGCTCCCCAGGCTAATGCAACTTATGTCAGTGGCTACTATCGTTCAAATGGTACTTATGTTCAACCTCATTACAGATCGAACCCAAATGGTTTGAGATACGACAATTATTCCTATAGAAGCGGTAGTCTATATAATTCGACATACAACTCACCTTCATACAACTCTTCATGGAGTACTGCATCTTGGAACACGCAGCCTGACTACTATTCAGGGTACAATTCCTACCGATCGACTTACCGCTCGTCCTATAATCCTTACATCGGGTATTGATCTAGAGCAAAAATTGCACTTCGGAAGGGGTGCTTTAGTTTAAGGAGAATGAATATGAAATGGGAGACTGTCTCGACGACACTAGTGAGAATAATTGTAAGTATCATTTACTTGTTTTTTGCATACGGGTACATCACTGATCGAACAAGTATTTTCAGTGTACTTTTTGGTTTCACAATGTTTTTTCTCTATTTCCTATGGCTTGGCAGAATGTATAACATCCGCCTATTGAACAAGGTTTATGATACCTTCTTTAATATTACTAAGCCTATTATAAGAGATGTATCATCAGGAGTAGGAGGAATAGTTGAAGCTTCTGTAGAGAGTGGTAAATGGCTCTTGTACTGGAG
>CAZCTF010000013.1:4765-20439 GCA_964501755.1 uncultured Bdellovibrionales bacterium | reverse complement strand
TTCTACACCGGCAGGCCCTCTGTCTTTGACAAGCGTTGCGAAGCGGATGCCGACGGCCGGATGGGTGACTGCCTCACCAGCAACAACCGGCTGATCCTCAACCGGGGTGGCGCGGTCTGGCCGGCACCGGAGCCGATACCGAGTGTTCCGCGGGCGCACATCCCCCGTGAGGCCTATGGAAAGCTTCTACTGCTCGTCGATGGATGGCCTGCGCTTCCCGTTGGAAGATACGGAACAGTCCAGCTATCGAGTGACAAGCCGGTAGCGCTCGACCTGAACAACTTCCAACATCCGGCGAGCTACGCCGGACCAGGGATGTTCCGGGTCGTGATCAAACAGTGCCAAACCACCTGACCGACACGCTCGGCAGGATTCACAGACGGGCCCAAGCGACACTATCGCAAGGGCCCGTTTTTCTTTTCCAATACCTTTTGCTTTCCCTAGAAGAAGAGCGCTACCTGGCGGACCAGGACCAGGGCTGCGAGCGCGACAGCGATACCGATGATGGAGTACTTCACGATCGACTTACCGGTATCGATACGGCTCTCGTCCCCGGCTGCCGTGAGATACATGAACGCACCAACCACGAGCATGATGAGTGCTGCAACACCGATAATCGAGAGGAGGAAGTTCAGAACATTGGTTGCGGTCTGAATGAGCGTCAGCGTACTGCCGAAGCCCGAGCAGGCTGCGAATGCAGACCAACCAAGCAGGTTCGCCAACTCCCGAAGGAGCATCGGCGCAGCGATGCCAATCGCAAGACCGATGAGCGCGCCAAGGATGGATTGCTTCGCCAGTGTGAGACGACCCTCGTCCCCGCCCGACGTGATATAGAGGAAGGCGCCCACAATGATGAAGATAAGCGCGAGGACGACGATGAGCCCCTGGAAGAAATTTAGAAGCGAACAAATCAAAGCATTAATATCATTGAAAACGAGTGGGTTCTCAAAGTTAATGAAGCTTCCAGGAAGCGGCGGTCCAACCGGCGGAGGGGGCGGCGGAGGGGGCGACGAATTCACACAGCAGAGTTCCCCTGGATCAACGCAAGTTTCGGTTGGGCTTACCACCATGCTCCCGCATCCGATGAGGGCTGGAATACAGGTTCCCGAACAAGTCCCGGGGAGCGGCGAATTCGTACAACATGAGAGCGTGCCACAATGCGTCGAATCTGATTCGGCCACCTCACTAGGAAGACAGGTTCCCACCGCTCGACAAGTACCAGTATTGCCACTCACATCACCCTGGCAGACATTGCCATCGGCTGATACACAGCAGACGAGTCCCGGCCCACATACGACATCCGTATCCTGGATACCAGTACACGCGATCGCGCTGATACAGACACCTGGACGACCAGTAGATGACCCCGTGCAGACTGCAGAAGAAGCGGCACAAATGCTTCCATCCCAGCTAGACCCACTCGCGCACACTCCTTCCGAAGTTGCGGAACCGAGCAAGGTTCCATCATCAGCAATTTCAAAATTACTCGTTCCAAATCCGATCGGTCGGGCTACGCCGGGCGAGGAGGAGGCGTTTGAAAAAACGGTCCCATCTTGAGAAACTGCCGGACGGACGGCATCACTGATTGACCAACTGACGGTAATCGAACAATTACTCGCCCCTATTGGAATGGTACATCCGGCTGGAACATTGAACGAATCGAGTTTGGGCGGATTTGGAACACAGATTGTTCCGTCCCAAGTACTATCAGATCCACAGGCAGCTGTTGATGACTTCGTCCCAAGAGACGTTCCGCTGTCCGAGATATTGAACGTATTTGAACCATAGCGTAAAGCAGCCGAAAGTCCCGGACTCGACGCGAGGGTAGAGATTTCTGTTCCATTCTGCTTGAGCGATGGCGCTACGGCATCACTGATTGACCAGCTCACGACTATCGTACAAGTTGATGCTCCGTCGGGAATGGTACATCCGGCTGGAACATTGAACGAATCGAGGGTAGGTGGCGGGGGTGGCAAGCAACACATCTGCCCCAAGCCACCACACGATTCCGATGACGGGACACCTCCACCATAACCACAGGCTGGTTCGCCAGGTTCCCAGACATCGTAGTAGTCACTCCGACACACCCCTCCACCATTCGTGCAATCATTCACTTTTTGGGTGACGACACAACAGACCAGTCTACCATTCGGATTGGTCGGACATGTTGCATCCTCATCGGGTAATTCTGGATAAGCACAGCCAGCTACCCAGGTAGGACGGCAGGCGCCATCAAGGGAGGCACAGGTCGCCGCCGAAGTATTGGATGGGATGAGGGGTAGAAAAATAAATGCGAGCGAAACCGCGAGGAACAATCGACGCATCATTTGTCCAATAGATTTCATAATTTCCTTTAAAGAAAGGCTGCGATCTGGCGAACGAGTACAAGCGCGGCGAGCGCGATCATAATACCGATAATCGAATACTTCACGATTGACTTGCCAGTGTCGATGCGGTCCTCGTCACCGGCCGATGTCAGATACATGAACGCCCCAACCACGAGCATGATGAGCGCTACGACACCGACGACCGAAAGCAGGAAATTGAGAACATTGGACGCGATCTGAATGAGAGAAAGAGATGTGCCAACACCAACCGGTGGCGCAGATACCCAACCGAGGATATCAGAAATCTGGCGAAGAAAGGCGGGTGCCGCAATACCGATTGCGAGACCGATGAGCGCGGCCGTGATGCATTTTTTCGCGGTTTCAATCCGTCCCGAGTCCCCACCTGAAGCAATGTACAGGAATGCTCCGATGACGATAAAGATAAGCGAGAGGATAACAATGAATGTCTGTAGAAAAGTTAACACCCGACCGAGAAAATCATTCACCGTGTCGAAGTCCAGCGGATTTGTGACATCAATCGTTACTGTGCCTGTCGGTGGGCCGCTTTGAGCGAAAATGGGATCCGTCGAGAGGAACAAGGAGAGAACAAGGCCGACAATCAATAGTTTATTCATAGGGAACATAGACTCAACTAAAATGTCGGACCACTTGCCTTAAGAAGATTATCTATCGCCACAATCAGAACACGGCCCGAAAGCGCCACTACGACGCCGATAATCGAGTACTTCATATTCCGTTTCGCCGTACTGATTATATCATCATCGCCGGCCGACATGAGGTACTGAATGCCCGATATGACGAAGCCGAGGACGGCCACAAAGCCGAGGACGGCCAGAATCCAGTTCATCACGTTCATGACGATATCCACCACTGGTGTGCTCGAGAGGCCGGTATTGTCCGGAAAGCAGACACCAGAGACCATGGTATAATCTGTCGGGCAAGTCTGTGCCAGAACGATTTGAGACGACATGAGCAGAGAAAAAACTGCCACTAAAAACAGTG
Organism: uncultured Bdellovibrionales bacterium; assembly: GCA_964501755.1. Lineage (GTDB taxonomy): Bacteria > Patescibacteriota > Minisyncoccia > Moranbacterales > UBA1568 > SSEF01. The sequence continues at coordinate 17,089 of CAZCTF010000013.1, read as the reverse complement.
ACTGTTTCCGATTACTGAAATAGTTTCTGGCGATCAAGACCATAGATTCCTTTTTTGTTTTCATACCCCAAAGTTTCCCTAGTGACAGAAACCGTTAGAAAAACGCGCTCGCCCCAAGCCAGGCATTAATCGCCGCAATCACTACATAGCCCATCAGAGCGACGATAACGCCGATGACTGAGTACATCATCGCGTTCTTCGCCCGCTCCGCTATCTCCTCATCCCCGGACGAAAGGAGATATTGCAGGCCCGAGATGACAAACCCCATGACCGCGATAAAACCGAGGACGGCCAAAAGCCAGGAGAGTGTATTTGAAATGATTCCATAAATACTCGAGAATGGTAGATTTGAAGCAGCAACATTAACCTGTCCCGTCGTCCAGCCCTGAGCAAACGCTGTAATTGGAAAAATGGCAACCGCCGCGGCGGGAACAAATGCCAGGATTTTTTTTATTAGAGACATCATATATTCCGAAGAGATTTAAATTTGATTATTTCCTCCCCAGTATACTCCAATCCCTTACCAAAGAAAACAGCCTCCGGCCGATTGACCCCGAGACTGTCTCCATAATCTGAACCGAAAAATACCTCCCTAGAAGTTCGCTGCCGTACCAAGCCAAGCATTGACTGCCTGGATGATCACGTAGCCCATCAGAGCGACGATAACGCCGATGATCGAGTACGTCATCGCGTTCTTCGCTTTCTCGATCTGGCTCTCGTCGCCAGCGGCGGTGAGATACATGATACCAGAGATCACGAAACCGATAACAGCGATGAAACCGAGGATGGCCAAGAGCCAAGACAATGTCGACGAAATGATTTCATAAATCGTTCCTGTCGGTAGTCCGGACGATTGATAGTTCGTCGTTCCTCTGTCGGACCAGTTGCCGTTGTTCAACTGTGCTGAAGCCATAGCTGGAGCGAGCAAGAGAAGCCCGTTCGCAGCACCAAAAGCTACTTTTTTGAGTTTTTGCATATTCTCTCACCTCCTTTCCTTGTAGCACCGAACCCGAAGCGCTCGGTGGACGACACGAATAAAATAATCAATTGTCCCTACACGATTTATTATACTCCGCATATGCAGAAACGAAAACAACCCTTTCGGGTTGCTTTCACTTTTCGATCGAAAAATACCTCCCTAGAAGTTCGCTGCCGTACCAAGCCAAGCATTGACTGCCTGGATGATCACGTAGCCCATCAGAGCGACGATAACGCCGATGATCGAGTACGTCATCGCGTTCTTCGCTTTCTCGATCTGGCTCTCGTCGCCAGCGGCGGTGAGATACATGATACCAGAGATCACGAAACCGATAACAGCGATGAAACCGAGGATGGCCAAGAGCCAAGACAATGTCGACGAAATGATTTCATAAATCGTTCCTGTCGGTAGTCCGGACGATTGATAGTTCGTCGTTCCTCTGTCGGACCAGTTGCCGTTGTTCAACTGTGCTGAAGCCATAGCTGGAGCGAGCAAGAGAAGCCCGTTCGCAGCACCAAAAGCTACTTTTTTGAGTTTTTGCATATTCTCTCACCTCCTTTCAATACCTAACCCTGAGGATCAGGTTTTTATTTTTGTTTCAATTGGCTATGAAAGCGGCAATCATCCGGACCAGAGTGTACCCTCCGAGCGCAATCACGATTCCCATGATGCCAGCAAGGGTAGCTTTTTTTGCGAGCGCCACCTGTCGCATGTTCCCAGCTGCAAAAAAGTACAAGAAACCCGCTACTACCAATCCAATTATAGCAACTACACCAACAATCTCCAATAAAAAGTCAAGAATATTCGTCAACCCAACCGAGAGCGGCTGTGCCTCATCGATCGGTCCGGCGCTCACCAACGATGGAAACAGGAGCGCGAGCGCCTGAAACAAACACTGCATTCGTAACTTCATATTTTCTTTTTAAGCAGCGAGGGGAATCGGTTCAGCCGATTCCCCTTCTGCTATTTACCTCGCTTACTGTGTCGGGCCATTCAAGAGTGTCTCACCCTGAGAGCCAGCGGGATTCGTCGGAGCAGCCGTCGCCGGAGTCACCGGACCGGGTTCGGAAAGACTATTGCCAGTAGGAATATTCCCCTTTCCTGAGCGAAGATTCTCAATAACCTGAGTAATCTGCGTCCGAGTCTGTTTCACGTTATTTCCCGTTTTTTCATCATCCGGGATGAGCGCCAGAATCTTTTCATACTCAGCCATCGCCGCCTCACGCTTATTTTCACGCTCGTAGAGAAGCCCAAGCGAGAGTCGGACATCAATGAGTCGATCATTCGTTTCTAACACCTGCTTGTAGAGACCCTCGGCCTGGTCACGATCACCCTCGTCATTTCGTTCCTGATAGAGAAGTCCGAGATTATAGCGGAAAGAGAGATTCGAAGGAGCAAGACGGATTGCCTGAGAGGTCGAGCGGATAGCGGTATCGTAGTCTTTCATCCGCGAGGCGATAACCGCCAGGTTATAGTGAGCGATGGCCAAATCGGCCTTCTTAGCGACTGCTTGCTCAAAGTAGGTTTTTGCTTCGTTCAGAAGCGCGGTCTTTTCAGCCCCGTCCTGCTTCCCATCGGCAGAAAGGCGTTTGATCTGGCCAAGTTTGATGGCAAAAAGCGGATTTTGCGGTTCGAGCTCGAGTGCGCGCATATACATCTCCTCCGCCTTCGGCAAAGCGTCGGTCGCGAAGATGCTCGCGTTTTCATATATCAGTCCGAGTGCCTCGGTGGCAAGAACATCATTTGGCATCAGCTCCTTGGCTCGGAGACCAGACGCAACCGCCTCACGAACCGTAAAGGCAATCTTGTTAACATCACGCTCTTCGGCATTCTTTCCACCCTCAGTATTCGCAATCGCCATATACTCCTGAGCGATCCGGGTATAATAACGGCCTTCCTGTGGGTAAAGCTGAATCGCTTTCACGTACTTTGGAATACTTTCCTCAGTCGATGCCGGCATCCGAGCCGCAGTACCAGCAGAAACATCCGCCATGAAGACCTTGCCCATGAAGACGAAGATGAAGGCGACACCGGCCGATACCACCATAAAGACGAAGGCAAGGGCGAGAGCGAATTTCGGAGTAGCCCGGAACGAAAGCTCCCAATGCCGCTCTTCTGACCCGCTCTCCTGGAGAAGTGTCGCGAGAGCGAGAGCTGAAAGAAGAACGCCAAGAATGAGGATTGTTGCATTGATCGGCGAAACAAACCCCGCTACGAAAAGCATGACCGCGACCGACCAGAGGCCGAGCGAAGCGATCTTGTTCTTTGTTTTGTCCATCGTCAGGAGATACAGACCGATTGAGAGGAACGAGAACCAGACAACCAGCATAAGAATCGTCCCGACGACACCGATCGTTGCCAGTGCCTCAGCGACCAAGCCAGTGCCCTGGTAGAAGCGGAGTGTATAGAGCGCGTTACCATTGAACTCCTGCGGACGGAAAAGCGAGAAATCATAGCCATAGGTAGCTAGTCCTGATCCTGTTAGAAAGTTCGTGCTGAGTGACTCCTTCACAATCTGCCAAGAGAGTTTCATATTCGGGGTCACTTCGACCGGCAGGGTCGCACGGACGAGTTCGTTCGCCCCAATCATGAGGAAGGCAAGTACCACGACAAAAATCACCATCGGCATCCATGTCAGCGTTTCGGTCGGACGGACAATCTGGGCGAGGATATAGATGAGGAAGAAACCAAGACCAGCCAAAACGACCGGCCAGGTCACGAACGGATACAGCGCGAGGAGGAGGAAGAGATCGAGCACGAGAGCAATGCCGAGCACACTCGTCACTATGAGCCGGAAAGCGCGCGTGGCGGCTGCATCCTCTCGATGAATGAGGAACAGCGCCGTGACTATGAGCGGTACAAGAAGCGCCAGGAAAAGCGTCAGGGTGGACATCGATCCGATGAGTGACAACGGGGCCATCGCTTCCCAGCTCGCCGGGAGGAATCGGAGCTGCATCACTACGAGGAAACTCCAGACAATGACAACGACACCGGCCGCGAGAAATGAACCAAGCATGAGATTCCGCCGACGCTCGGTGAAGTGACTCATGATGAAAAAGTATGCAAGCACAAGGGCCGTCAAACTAATGAAGCCACGTGATGGATCACCGAAAAAACCCCAGAAACTGTGCCAGCGATCGACTGAAAAAACCGTTGCCACAATCGAGAAGAGCCAGAACAGAATAATCGGGATATCGAGCGGTGTCCGGCGGATGCGCATCTCGCCGGTCATCACGCCCTTGGATACCCAGGCAACGAGACCAGCGAGGAGGCAAAAATAGAAAAAAATCTGCTTCTCGAACGCGATTCCCTGGAAAGTCAAACCCGTAAAGAAAATCGGGACGCCGAAGAACAAAAGCATGAGCACACCCGTGATAATGAGATCAAACGCCCTGGACGTACGGGCCTTGGATGCAGTCGGGTTATCAGTGGCTGCGGGACGAGTCGACGGCATCGCTACGGTTGGCTTTTCAGACATGAAATTAGCTTGGCTACCGAAACGCGCGAAAGATGGCTTTTCAGAAGATTGCATAGCGCAATAATTACGTTAATCCAGTAATGAGCCTATTATACGCTACCCCAATTCCTCACGCAAGAAAGCCAAAATTAACGGAACTTCCCTACCTGACGCCTTGTAAGAATCTGATACCGGGCCGCCAAAAACCCAATCCAGCGTAGACAAGTCGCCTGTAAAACAGTCCGCACCAAATCAAACGTCCCATGTGCATTCATCCCAGAGAAGACGGATGCCACTTCTCTCAGAATCGTTCGGATACCCTCCCGCGGAGAATATCGGCTCAGAATCTGGCCACGAGACCGTTTGATAAGACCATGGGCAAACCCCTGATCAAATGCGCCTGTTCTGAAAGAAATATCGTTCGGACCAATAAATCTGCGTACCCCAATCGGCACAAAGGCCAGCCCACCGTGCTTGACGGCTAACCAGCGAAGCAGGGTCTCAATAATCGCCCATGATCTCGTGTTAAATCCTGCAATATCAATCTGAAGCAGCATCCCACGACGGTAGAAAGAGTTCGATAGAGAACCAAATGGATTAATCAATGGAAGGGAGTTTATAACCGTATTCACCCAAGCATAACGGCGAAGCGCCGTATGTGTCCCGAGCTTTCTCGCGATTAGGTAGTGTTCATATTGCATGAATCGATTACCGACGGTCTCTGGAGTGGCCATTTCATACCCACCAATTCCAACCACGTAGTTCAGTCCATTTATGTGGAATATATAACGCAACAGCCAGTCAGAACTCGGAGCACAGCCACTCCGGGTAAACCCCATCCACTCAACATCGGAAGATGAAACTACGACCGCAAGACAATCAGAGAGGGCCCTGCTGCCAGAGTAAAACTCAAAGCGGATCTTTGTGCCAGACCTGAGTGTCGACCGACTCGTGGCATACATACAATTCCCCCCAACCCTTGGCTCGGGCGACATCACCACAATCTCATACTGGTCCGTCGGATACTCTTGCCATGCGACTGCAGCTAACGTTTCTCGTAATCCCTGACCCGTGTCAATTACGATTACGGAAAAGGTTGGGAGTCGACCATTCTCACTCCCCAGCACGACAATCTGATGCCTATACGCTGCTAACCGGCCCTCTGACTCGTATTTGTACGCATAGGAACCAACTCCTATACGAGTTTTATATGCTTCAATGGCATGATACAAAATCGGTCGCTCCCTTGGTGAAGCATCAGCGATACAATCAAGTATCATTTTGGCCGCGCGCTCACCACACTTTCCATCATTGTAAGAGAAGAGTTCGGCAATCAATTTTTTCCGCTCCCGCCGATAATATTCTTTGTCTTCAAGCGCGTCAATAATGCGAGCGCGCATATCAGCTGGATTGGCGAAAGTTATTACCCGACCATCTCGCTTAATCTCTTGTTCGATACTCCCCGAGAACGTCAGTGCCGTATTCACGCCACGCCGATACTGACGCCGCTCCTTGTGAGTTCGATCAAGATACTCGGCAGTATGAAAATCAGTCACGACAACTGGTTTGTCGGCCAATATCGCATCAAAAATGGCACTCGAATTGTCACTCACTACGACATCTGTAACCTTCAAAAGCGGAAGAAGATCAGCATCATCGCCATACACGAGAATCTCTGGATGTGTGAGCATCGCGACCCGCTCCGGCTCCTCATGCGTGATAAAGTAATGACATTTGACAATGACGTTAAACTCTTCCGTCAGGCACCTGAATTGATCTGCTAGTTCATCGACCGAGGAGAGATCTCCATGCGTGGGAAGATACAATATAGTCCGCCGCCGCGAATCGAGCCTAGAGCGAATTACTCCCAATTCCTCTTCGTCTAGAGCGTCATTGAACCAGTCATCAAATTTTGGGTTGCCAACAATTTCCGCTTGGGTGTAGTAGGAAAAAAGCTCACGGTCTCTTGGTCCATACGCCAGTATCAGATCGTAGTAGCCGCGCGAAGGACGGACCATAGTCAATTCCTTCCCTGCTCCATATGTGGCACAGATTTTTTTCCGATCACGATTAGACGAATGCGTAACACATCCCCGTTCCCACAGACTAACCAAGGCTACATAAGGAGAGAAAAAATCCTCCATCCGCTCGGAGGAGTAGTAGGCCGAGTGTTCAAGCACACGATACTTTACACCATTCTTCTGAAGGAGCAGGATGATCGCATTTTCCAGAGAGGTAGGTTGATTAATCGGAAAAAAAGCCCCGAGATCTACGACAAACTCGGCATCATCTCCAAGATGTTTGTAGATATCTTTCAGCACGTAGTACTGAAAAGGGTAGAAAATGACGAGGCCAACCCTTGGCCTATGCAGTGTCTGAGTCACTGGAGTTTCCTTAAGCACCGACGAATAACGTCTATGTCCTCTGGGAAGGTGAGTTTTGGATTTGCCTCATTCGTTTCTAAGACTGTGATTCTCCGATCTCGGCCCAGAGGGAGAAACTCGAGAATGTCAGCCGTCTCCGAAACTACATCATCCTGATTCCGTTTTTTCCAACGCGCAAGCGCGGCCCGTAGAGCTGACGGGTCGAATACGTACGGGGTACGGCCGATCAGGTATTGCTCCCGGTTTACGCCTTGCAGGCCGCGTCCCAGTCTTTTCTTTGCAAAAAGGCTTTCCGTCAGCGGGGCACCGGTTATGCAAACCGCACTCCCTGGCGTCCGCCGAAATTGGCGAATCAGCCGAGGGATAACACTAGGCTGCATGCACGGACGCGCCGCATCCTGAGTAATGACAATATTGTAAGTGACCGGGGTCTGGGCCAGATATTTTACCGCCTTGTCGTAAGAATCAATCCTCGTCTCCCCACCCTTGACGAGCACCACCTTTGCTCGCCACTTCAGAGGCAGATGCTTTTCAAGCATCTGATCGGTCAGTGCTTCGTAGGCTGGCGGGATACAGATGACTACCGCTTCAGGTAGATGTTTCAGCCCACGCAGAACGCCGAGCAGACTATGGATGAAGACCGGCTTCCCCTCGAGCATGAGAAACTGCTTCGGTAGCGACCGGGAAAATCGCTTCCCCACGCCGGCTGCGAGTATGATTACAGCAATTTTTTCTTTCTGGTTCATCGATCGTATCGCTAGACTATTCGCACTCTGGATAGGACTGTATCGAAAAGTGATTGTTCAGGGAAGGGTAGAGATCTTGGCGCTCGGTAAAACATATGAATTATTTTATTTTGTTCATCCTACTAAACGCTAGTCGCTTCGTTTCAAACCATTTGGAAAGGCAGATATTGTACTTTCCACCATGCTGACTGGGCTGCTATAGAATTTTCGAAAAAGCTCATTAAATATTCTCAGTATTGTAGGAATCAAATTTGACCACCTGAAATTTTTCACACAACGAAGGGTCAGGATGTACCGCGGGTGGGAGTGTTTTGTCTTTCCGACTCATAGACACTTCGTAGCGCCAATATTCTCATAGCATAACTATTCTGTACGCGGATAAGGGACCATGGAAAACCTTTCGATTATTCCCCGGCGAATCTTGTCGCTCCCCGTCATATAGACATATCGCTTCGTTCCAGTCACCCATCCTTTGCTCGCCGGAGTCCGAAAGTCAATGTAAAGGCCACACTGTTCCGCAAGAAACATCAATGCTTTTCCTGTATAGTAGCTCACGTGGCCGTATAGAAACGGATAAGGGTAAATAGAAAAGTCTGACTTCGTTTTGAGATTGGTAGAGGCAATGATGACGCCATTTGGTTTCATGAAACGGATAATCTGTCCAAACTGTTGTCGTGGTTCAGTAAAATGTTCCACAACCTCACACGCGACCACGATATCAAATCGTCTTTTAGATCCCGAAAGTGGGACGAATGAGTTGTGCTCCTGAAAATTCCCGAGATCGGTCAGAGCGCACTCAGATACGGTTGGCAACCGACGAATCAATTCGTGATCTCGATTCAAACCAGCACCAAAAATAAGCACCGAAAACGGGCCTTCCCGAACGAGCCGCAGTATATTCATTGCTCCGTTGGCCATATAAAACTCCCGGCCAGCGACCATACCATCGCCGACTCTCGGGACGCTCCCCGGTGATGTGAGACGCACTCCCTTAAGGTAGTCCTTCTGATTCTGAGCCGAAAAACTGTACCCACATTCTTGACACGTGAGAAACTCGAGTTGGCTGTACTTCATGTGATATGGAGAATTATTCTTCCCCGTGAAACATTTCCATTCAGAGAGCACTGGGCCAAAACAAACCTGACAACGCCCAGCCATGTTCTTCATACGACAGTAGATTTTTGCCCTAAGCTTCATATAAGAGGAAGCAATGTATCGAATTCAATATTCAATAAAGGAGTCCCGGACGGCGGCACATCAAGAGGAATGCACGCCACCATTCACATGAAAAGACTGTCCCGTCACATAATTCGCCCTTTCAGAAAGTAGGAACGCCACCATTTCCGCTACTTCTTCCGGCTTCCCCAGGCGCCCAAGTGGCACGGCCCTTCTTTTGGTTTCGATTTCTTCTTGAGAGCGTCCGCGAAAAAACATCTTTGTTTCTATGTATCCTGGTATAACAGAATTTGAGAGAACGTCGGGAGCCAATGCCCGTGCCCATGTCCGCGACAGACTCACGAGCGCGCCCTTACTGCCCGAATAGAGCATACTCGACCGACTACCGCCTGTAAAAGCGTATGTCGATCCAATCAGTATCACACGCGGCGGATCGGCACCGGAATTTTTGAGTAGCGGAAACAGTCGCTGGACGAGAAAAAACGGGGCTCGTGCATTGACGGCAAAGACGTGATCGAATTCCTGTGGCGTGACGCTCAAAAAATCTTTCTTCTCATGTGCACCCGCGCAATAGACGATGGCGTAAATCTGATCTGTACGCCCGCGTACAAACTCAACAGCCGCATCAAGCCCCTTGTTAGCCGAGAGATCCGCCTGGAAAAAAACGTGCTGATGCGGACTGCTCCGCAACGCCTCTCGCAACGATTCAGCTTCATCCACCGAACTGTTGTACAGAACAATAAGTGAACACCCCTGACCCGCAAGCAGGGCTATTTCGCGGCCAATGCCGGTACCACCGCCGACAAGTAACACGGTCTTTTCAGGGATTTTCTCCATCTCGACACTCTATTCGATTTCAGCAGAATGTTCAAATCGATGGCTTAGCGAGGGCGTTTTACCGATACAGCCCATCGGCTGGCCGAACTAAGCGATATTTCTCATTGGTCGAGGTGGAGCAACCTTCGGATAATATCTCTTGACGAGCTGGCGAAGGGTAGAAAATACAACATGTGCCAACGTCATAAAGTAAAAAATGGTAAGAGAATACAGTGCCTGTAGCAATTCGCTCCTAAATAATTCGCCCAGCAAATACCCTGCCGCAACAATTACATGAACGATGATCGTCTGATGAATAAACCGCTGCTTCAAAACAGCATCGAATTTCTTTATTGAAAGAATGATCCAGAATAAATAATGCGAAAATACCAAAATCCAAATCCCGTAGGCTCCTAAAATACCAGCTTGGGATGGATAATTCCAGAAAAACAAGTACAAAAATACCATGCCAGCAATGGTACCAAGTAGAGAGAGTCGGATATAGCCAAAACGAAAGAAATCAAACAGGTTATGAAAGATAAATAGTATGATGGCCAGAAGAGAAAAGGAATTTACGTTAGTCGATGACGGGAAATACCAGCAAAGTACATACCCGCTAGCAGTCACAGCCAACGAAACTAGCGTAAGGATGACTGTGTTTTTGGCCCCATACTTCTTCGCATCGTACACCAGAGCAAAATAGAAATGCCCGAACGCGAAAATTATCCCCGTTGCCGTGACTACATCAAGAAGGATCAGCATAAGTAAAATTAGAGTGCTCTTCGCACCTTCTATGATAGCCCCCACGGAAAGGATTTACTAGGGCAGAAACAGCGCACCTGCGTACCGCAGAACCTCCTCATTCACATATGCCAGATTGAGGACGAGATGGACATAGATCATCACGTGAAACCAACGCGGGTGCCGTACCCATACGAGGGATACTATGAAGAACAGTACGACCCCATATTTAGCGAAGAAATGTTCCGTATGCCGCACTTCACCGAATTGGATGCCGAAGCTGGACAGCCAGATACCTAGACAAATCAGCAGAGCGGTTGATTTCCCAAACTTTAGCGGGATTGTCGAGACTTTCCCGACTTTGTCGGCTGCTATATCCCGGATATCCCAAAGAATTTCGTAGATGAGATGAAAGGCGAACATCGATATACTCCTGAGCAGAAGGAGATCAGAAAATGGAACAAATATGAGCGCTCCACCGAACGTTCCAATATATTTTGATCCGGCGGCAATCAGATTCTTGCTGATGATATAGTTTTTGAGCGGGTAGCGGAAAAAGGTCTTAAAACTGTACAGCGTACCAAAAGTCAGGCCGAAGATACTCGGAAATATCGTGACAGGGTTGTGAAATATGTATGGGATACCACTAAAAAAGAATACCGCCGCCGCAACGAGATATGCCTGACGTGGCGCTTTTGCCAAACCGGCATCAGCCACCAGATCATATCTATAGTCCGCATACCGATTAAGGAGATACACTGTCCCGGCAATCGAGAGGCCCACGAGACCGTACTCTACCGCGTCTCTCGCATCTACCCCCGAGGATTTCAAGAACCAAGAAACTACCAAGAAATAATTAAAGAGCACATGAAGCCGGAGGTCGTTCACGATATCAAAAATGTCCACCGCTATCCCGAGAACCCGGACTACATAACCAGAAAAGTATCGAGCTACTGCATCAATCATATCGTTGCGTATCCATTTTCGGTACAACCCCTGCTAGCCGAGAGACACATCTCTGATCTATCCCTCAAAATCTGCTTCCTTCCATCCATTCGACACGAGCCAGGCCCTGAATTCTGGTACTTTCCTCCCCAGTTCGGTGATTTTCTTCTTACTATAGAGATCAAGATCTCTATAACGCGCCATCGGCGCATCAAGCCGAGACCGGAGAACGCGCTCCACAATGCCAGACTGTTTCGCTTCGTCGCTTCTAATATCAAAAAATGGATACAAGGCATTGCGGATTTCCCGAGAGCTCGCGTCAACGAGGAGAAACGTGGATGCGTTGGAAAGTGAGAAATACAAGTATAGCTCTGGCAATTCCCGTCGAACGAACTGCGTGCCAAAAGCAAAAACATTATCAGCTGTTTTTTTTGCATCCTCCGGTGACTTGCCATAGGCAGTTAGATACCGAAGCGCTGACCCATACTGTTCCATACCATAGAAGATATCAAGCGGTAATGCGCTGCCCTTAGCCACGCTACTTTCGCCAGACATGAGCCAAGATATCGGTTCGTCCGATAGTGAGAGAAAAAATCGCGCTTTCTTGATATCCGTGTTGATTTCTTCCAATGAATAATCCGGATACGTCGATAGGTCACCCGCGCTTTTTTCCTTTCGAATCCCCGTCTTATAGTAGGCCAGCTTGGCATACTGATTCGCCGCCGTACTCGTCATGGCAATATTGGCATACCCGTGCCTTTCGAGCACCTCGAGATAAGCGAGGTACGCATAGATTCCCTGGTCCGAGTATTCTGACGGGGCACGTCGCTTCTCGATTTGATCGAAGATTTCAGGACGAATTTTCGCTGCTTCCGTATTGATGAATACGAGCTCCGGATGACGAGCAAAGAAATCATACAGTTCGTAGATATTCCCTCCATTATCTATGTAGCGATGCGTCACAAAGTACGCATTAGCCTTTGATTGAATATCAACGCTCTCTTCGCGAACAGTGGAAAGCAGTCCTTCTTGGACTGTACTTGGATCATTTTGGAAAAGGCTCCGGTAATAGCGCTCCTT
>CAZCTF010000013.1:0-4755 GCA_964501755.1 uncultured Bdellovibrionales bacterium | reverse complement strand
CTTGGAAGCGAATCGGTATTCGACGTACTTTCAATCTCAATTTTTTCAGAAACAACAAGCTGCGGATCCTGAACTACTACTTCGTCTTCATCGCCCTGCACAGTAAACACGAGCACCGCTGCGACACTTAGCAGAGCAAGCGGTACCAACAAGATAACAAGGGCGGGTCGAACCATCGGTGATGGCCACGATATTTTTTCGTTACTTTCAGCGCCCATGCGACGGAACTAACGCTGGAAATCTTCCTCGACCCAACCATTTTCCATGAGCCAGTCTTTGAACTCGGGAACGATTCTCGCAAGCCGAATCGTATTCCGTTTGCTATAGATTCCCATATTGGTCTCACCTATCCGTTCAGGGGGAAGTTTGGGCTCGAGTCGTGACTTGATTACCTCGTGAAGTATACTCGTAGGAATAGCCCCCCGTTCCCCTCTCATATCAAAGTCAAGAATAGGATATAGGGCAGCCCGAACGTCACGAGGATCTGCGCCGTCCAGTATCGCGAGTGTTGAGGCATTCAAAAGCGAAGTGAAGTGATGGAGCGCTGGGACATTGCGGTAGGCATACTCCATCGTGTATTCGAATATCTCCTTTGCTGATTTCGGCGAGGCTGAGACATCAATCCCAAGTGCCTCGAGATACCGGAGCGCAGCCGCGTACTGATTCAGCCCAACAAGGATATCGCGCGGCATAACATCCTTGTCGATCAGCTTTCCATCCATGATATCTGCTACTTGCTGCTTGGACATCAGCATGAACTCGCCCGCCTTTTTCATGTTGCGCTTTGCGTAGCGCGCACGGTGGGCACCTTCTTTTTTCGGCATTTCTTTAGCGATAGCAGTGGTGTAATATGCTGTCTTCGCATACTGATTAGCCGCCGTCGCCGTTGCGGCTACATCAGCATAGCCATGCTTATGAAGGACCTCGATATAGGCACAGTAGATGTAGATGGCACGATCCACAGCAATCCGCGGAATGACCCCTTCTTTCAACTGTTTAAACTCACTCGGATATATCGCCTCCGCCTCCTTCATGAAAGCAAGCTCCGGATGAGCCTCGATGTAGTCGTAAATCTCGTAGATATTTCCCCCATTATCAAAAAAGCGATGGGTAATGAAATAAATCGCTGACTTCGTCACTTTGTCATTCACCCCGTTTCGAATGTCCTGGAGAAAAAGTTCCTGAAGCGCCGAGGGACTATTGCGGAGATGACTTGCATTGAAAGCATCTTCGGTCGCTTTCACCCGATCATCAGCCACCTCCTGCCGCTGAGACTCCTCGTACAACGTGCTGAAATGCCGGAAAAATCCAGTGACCAAGAAGACTGCCAGAACTAGTACCAAGACGATGACAATCGTCTTTTTATTTGATTTTTGTGTTTCGATAATCATAACCCTTCAGAACTTGGAGGCGCCGTAAAGACTATTTCATGAGCCCGTATCGCAACCCGAACAGCCGCCGCTGCCATCACCGCACCCTCCCGGTTCCCAAACGTACGGCTGAACATCAGCATGCGCCGATGGGATAATCCAGGAACTCGACTTCGTATATTGCGACCGTATGTGAGTACCAATAGAACTGATGATTCCTCCCACGAGGAGGCCGAGCATGAGATATACCCTCTTTTTTATGATACGAACCATAAGCGAACTTTATTTGTATACTCAGAAATGTACCATGTTATCGAACAATCCGGAAGAGAATCAGGAGAACATGTGCGGATATGGATTTAATTTCCACTCCGAAACTCCCTTTGACTGAGCAAATTCGTCCAAGCGATCGCTATCAAATGTACCCATATACTCGACAAGGTAGAGCGGGAAGGCTTTCGGAATAAATACTTGGGCGACATAAAATCCAAGCTCTCGCTGGATTCCATGTTTCGGAAAATACACGGCTGGATAATAATCATAACCACGACCTTTCAGTACCTCTATACACTTCATCAACCGGTCAGTATCTCGACTTGTAGCCGACAAGAGATCTTGCCGTACGACCTTTCCGTACTCCACTCTCGTGCCTGAAACAAACCAACGGAATCGGTCGACACGCTCCGCTCCACGCCAATACAGCTGTCGTTCAATTTTTCCTAGTTTCGAGACAAACGGTGCTGGTTCACCGCGTTCTATGCCGCCCAGAGAAACAATATCTGGATACTGAAACATCTCTAGCCCATTCACTATCTCGTTCAATGCCGCGCCGATAGCCTCACCAAAAGTTAGCGCTGCCGAGCCACTCAACACAACCTGCGGACCTTCGGCGGATTGCTCGCTCACAGCCGCAACGATGACTGCAGGGATCGACAAGGAAGTGACATCCAGTATATGTACGGACAGGCCCTGTGACTCTAACTTTTTCACTTGTTCCCTCAGGTGAGCAGGGAGGCTCGTATTTGTAATAACATCCGGAGTTGCCATTGTTAGCCAGTGTGTCAGGAAACCATCGCGCTGAACAACCTCGAGCAACCCTCTCAGGACTGCCCCGTTTTTCGTAAAGTATCCAGCTGCACCGTTCGTTGTCGCTTGGGCAAGCATATTTTCTCGTCGGCCGTTCGCTATATACCAAGAGGTGAGTTTTTTGGGGATACGTACCCGTTCTTGAGTCACAAGATTTTCTCCGAAAACCCACTCTATAGGAATGCCGGGGTCATGGAGAAGGGATTTATATTTTGCCTTCTGCACATCCAAATAGCGATGAAAAAGGGGTGGATACATGATGTTCTCCCCTCGTCCGATGAGTGTGTTCGGGGATTCAATTTCTACAGTGTGGTTTGTATCATGGACTCCCGAGATAAGTCGCTCAATGATCTCCCCGAGGGCTTTCGAAAGCGCTGTCGCACGATCCCCGGATGTCCCCTGTCCTGTTATCCGGCCAGATCTCCATGAGGTTGATACACGCGTGGTCGCAACATAAGAAAAGCATCCTGGGATTGTCGATTCCCTTTCTCCGACAGAATGGACGATCCCATGTCTTCGGAGATATGAGATGATGAGTGCATAGGACGGACTGGCACTGCTCGGATGCATGATATACAAAGAGGGCGCAAACCATGAGAGTTTCGCGAGTAATTTTAACAGCCCGAGCTGCATGCGGTCGGAAAAACGAAGTGGGATTTTCCAGGGGCCGTACCGATCCATATGTCGGATATCTGCCAGATATTCCAAAAGAGGGATGTAGCCCCGTCGGCAGAAGAGTACGGACTGATCATAATGTTCCTTGTTTATTTTCTTTAGCATAACTAGAAAAACAGGATGTACACGATGCGTTCATTTGAACTCATAAGCCCGATTCGACGTTCGAAATCAACCTCATTCACACCGCCGACCGGCATGATATCAACCCCACTCTCAACCCCCGCAAGTATGATGTTCTGAGCAACATGCCCGGCTTCGAGGAGAATATATCTATACCCACGACTGCCATATTTTCGAATTGACCGATCAAAAACGGCAGAAATACAGATCATCCCCGTTGCATCGGAAAGCCATGTCTGATAGACGGATGCTTCGATCTCCTCCTTGGTGAAACCATCAAAAGTCACCGGCTCGAGCGCATGTTCCCGGATTCCGTAATGATATATACCCCTCCGTATTCCACCTACTTCCTTAAAAAGTACGGGGTACATTTCGAGTGGGTAGCGCCCCCCGGCCGATGGAGCGGTCCGCTTCTCGCGGAACTTTGGATCGTTGCCTTCTTGATCCCGGGGGCCGGACCCCGAACGGAGCATGTTCCCTAATGATGCTGTAGTCACATTGTTGGCGAAGATATATCCGTCGCTCTCTCGTGAGCGGCGCTTCGAAAGCAGGTCGAATAGGGGTGAGGCTGGTCGTGGCAATCCAATTGGCGGAAACAGCGAATACTGCTTGTACTCAACTTTCTTCCAATCATCCGGCCAGTCGCGGATATCTTTCGGTATCTGAACAAGGCCACGTTCAGTCCGATCGTTTGTTTCATTGTGAAAAAAATCAAAGAGAAATACCTTTGCCATATTTTTTACGAAGAAATCTGCTCTCGCTCGCTCAGTCGGTATAGTTCGCAGGCATGTGTCGGAACGTACAGGACCCTCTCTCCGTTCTCATCTCTCGCTATCTGAATCCGATTAACAATCCGCTCGGTGAGTTGGACTACGGCTGTCACTATACCCGAATCAACATCAATCTCATAGAGCCGGCCATCATTGCTGCCGATGAAAACACTTTTCCCATCGATTACCGGACTAGCGAAGATGCGGCCGGCCGTCTCGCAGGTCCAGACTGTCGATTTTGTCTCGAGATCAAAACAGTACACAAGTTTGTCGAGCGATCCGATGACGACCCGGCTTCCGGTAAGTACAGGCGTCGAATAGAATCCAAAGCGAGCGTCGAACCGATGATAGAGCATCCCGTCCTGGACATGGAGCGCATACACTCCGCCGTCCATACTCCCAAAGATGATCAGATCGTGTGCATCATCAAACACGGCCCCATATTTCACCTCGCCGGTTGTCTCGAACTGCCAGATAGTCTCGCCAGTCGCGGCATTCATGGCGTAGAAAATATGGTCGTTCGAGCCGCACACAACAAGGTTGTTTTTCGCATTGTACGCTGGCGAGGCATGCGCCAGTCCAGGGAACGAATAATTCCCCCATTTCAGATCGCCTGTCTGGATATCAACTGCCGCTACTCCGCCCCGTTTTCCAGGAAGAGCAAATTCCAGTCCAACGTATACCACTCCGTCGCGCTCATTGACGCAGGGTGAGGAACCGATCCAGTCAGC
>CAZCTF010000012.1:1014-20592 GCA_964501755.1 uncultured Bdellovibrionales bacterium | reverse complement strand
GGATCGACTCCAAAAATGAAAACGCCGAGGACGCCGAGGGCCGCGAGCGCGAGGAGACGAAGGATGATAACTGACGTCGAAAGGCGCATCAGAGCAAGGTACAAAAACCCATAAGCACTTATCTCCAGTATACGGTTTTTTCCCTGACTAAGCAAGCGTCAGAGTGGCTTATATAAAGGAAAACCAGCCAATTTTGTGGCGGGGAAAAGCCCTTCCGTCAGGCTTATTTTTCTTCCGTAGCGCGGGAGACATAGGTCCCCTTTTCGGTATTCACGATGACCCGGTCGCCGGTCTTGATAAAAAGCGGTGTGGTGAGCTGCATACCCGTCTCGAGCGTGACAACTTTATCGCCACCCGAAGCCGTATCCCCCTTCAGTCCGGGCGGGGCGTCGGCGACCGTGAACGTCATTTTAATCGGGAGTTCGATATTGAGCGGCCGGCCGTTCCAATTGAGCATCGTCACTTCAGTCCCGTCGACGAGGTAGTCGGCGAGCGGTCCGAGCGTCTCCTTGTCGAGCGTGAACTGATCATAGTCTGCCATATCCATGAAGCTGTACTCATTCCCCTCGTGGTAGAGGTACTGCGCCTTGGATTTGGCGACTTCGGCTTCATCGACACCACCCTTGTCCTGGAACGTGTAGTCGATGATCGCCCCCGAGAGGAGATTCTTCAGTTTGGTCCGCATGACCGCGCCGCCGCGGCCGAGAAAGCTGTGCTGGTACTCGACCACAACATACGGCTCCTCATTCCAGAGGATGCGCTTGCCGGTCTTGATTTCAGTGAGATTGAGCATGATGATATCGCTTTGTGTTGAGCTACGCAGTCACTCCGGCTTACTTCACAACGTACGGAATAAGCGCCATAAACCGCGCGCGCTTGATGGCAAGCGAGAGATTGCGCTGTTCGGTCGAGGTGAGTCCGAAACGCTTCGGAGGATAGATCTTCCCTTGGGAATTGAGGAAACGACGGAGAAAATAGGCGTCCTTGTAGTCGAGGCGGCCCAGTTTCTTCCGTGAGTCTTGGTCGAGAGTCATAAAAAATACAGATTTGAGAAATTAGTGGGTAGTGGTTAGAACGGAACGTCTTCGATCTTGATCTCCTTCTCATCGTCGAGATTGATGGTTGGGATCTCTTCTTCCTGGACTGGCGCAGCGTTCCGATTCGCGACCGGAGCGCTCGACTGAGTTCGCGGAGCTCCCTGTCCAGACGATTGCCCACCAGCACGAGCGCCGAGCTGCATGTTCTCTCCGACGACTTCGGTCACGCGGCGCTGACTCCCGTCCTTGGCCGTATACTCGCGAGTCTGGAGGCGTCCTTCGACGAAGAGCTCTTGGCCCTTGGTCAGATACTGACCAGCAATCTCGGCCTGGCGCCCCCAGAGGATAACCGTATGGAATTCGGTTTTCTCCTGCTTCTGGCCACTTTTGTCGGTCCAAAAATTATTGGTTGCCATGCCGATAGTCGCGACACTCTGACCAGTCGGGGTCGTCCGGATCTCCGGATCGCGGGTGAGCCGACCGACGAGGATGACTTTGTTCACGTTCATAGCCTTTTTAACTAAGGATTATGGGCGTCCGGCTGGACGCGTGTGAAATTAGATGTCGAGTTTCTCTTTGAGTTTAGCGTCAATCTCTTCTTTGCTGGCTTCCTTGGCCGGGGCTGCTGGGGCCAGAGGGGCCGTCGCTGTCCGAGTTTCGTTCAAAGACGTTGAGGCAGTTAAACGTTCACGACGGAATCCACCGCGCGCGCGCGGATCCTTCTTTACATATTCGGTGCGCTCGATCGGCTTCAGTTCCGGCAAATTGTCAGCCCGGAGAATAAGCGTGCGAAGGATGGTCTTCGAGAGGGAAAACTTCCGATTGAGTCGGGTAATCGCATCACCTTTCTTCATCTCGGCATCGAATTCAGCCGCGGACAATTCACTCTTGTCCGATAACGTGAAACGACGGGCGATGTAGATGCCACGCGTCTCGCCTTCAACCTCATAGGCGAGCTTGCGTTTGTCCTGAGTTTCTGGTGCCAAAAATTCTGCCCCTTCCTCACGGCAGATTGCCTCGACTTCGGCCCGAATCGTATCGAGCATCGGCTCTTTGCTCTCTCCGACGAGATAAAACAGTTCGTACTCACGCATACTTGATGGCTCTTAAGGGTTTAAAAACAATAATCCCACAACAATGCCGAAAGTCGTGGGACTGACGGACTCCTATCTCTGGCGCGCAGCCGCGAGCGGGAATCCTTGGACTTTCCGAATTGTTTTAGGAGGATACCAGATTCCCTCACCCTTGGCAAGAGGGGCCGTTAACTACTGCCCCACTTCTTTCCAATTGAAATCACAGGTTCGCGTTCCATTGCAGGTGACCGTACCGCCGCAGCCGTCATCGATGGTGAGGCTCTGGTTGGGACACCTGTTGGCCATAAAATACTTGGCGTTCCGCAGGTAAGTTTCGTTCAATGGTCCACCGACCCTGCCGCGACCGGCAGACATTCAATCAGGACCGTTCCTGCCCGTCTCAACCCATAGATTTTTTTCAAAAACCAGCCAGGATTTACGCACCTATACAGGCCGCCAAATACGCAATCCGTCAGGCTATTCAGCCGACAGGGTCTCTTTTGTCGGGGACTTTTTATGCAGTATAGTGAAAAATATTTCCTACCGCTGCTTTCGGGCGAAGCTGATCGCACCAATGGTCAAGAGGGCGACTACCACCAGCACCAGGCCAATAATCACGGGACGGGACATGGGAGATGCTGCAGCCGCGACTATCTGCTCAGCGCTCGAAGCGGTCTGTACGGTACTCTCCGGTAATCCGACAGCAAGCATCCTCTCATCCACCACGGTGTCATCTTGGTTTTTCAGGACGATTTTG
The DNA here is from genome assembly GCA_964501755.1 of uncultured Bdellovibrionales bacterium. GTDB lineage: Bacteria > Patescibacteriota > Minisyncoccia > Moranbacterales > UBA1568 > SSEF01. The sequence continues at coordinate 17,725 of CAZCTF010000012.1, read as the reverse complement.
AGCGTGTTGGCACACGTTCCAGACTCAGGAAACTTGAATGTATAGGAAGCCACTGGCTGTTTGATAGCCGTGTTTTTCACCAGCGTATGGCAGATTTTTCCATTCGTATCACTCATGGAAATCTCGAGCAAGAGCGGTGACGTCTCGAGAGTTTTGTTTTCCGGCAAGGTGACCGAGAGGTCAAGCGTGGCAGGCGCCTGCCATTCGTATTTCTCCTGATTCAAAGCAGCCGTCATGATACGCGCCTGCTCATCCCCCGCAATGACACCCGTCAAGAGAACTTCTTTGGCGATCGGCTGATGAGTCTTGATATCTAGAAGGGTAAAGGAGTAGTTGTAATTCCCATTCTGAAAGACGGCAGGGAATTGAAGTGTCGCTTTGGCGGGAGTGTCGGAGGTGAGTGTCATATCGGTACTGGAGGCGTCCGATTTTTTTTGCGCATCGGTTTGCTTGCCGAGCAGCATGGCGGAAAGATCGCTGGACGCGGCACTTTGGGCCGTGCAGTCAATAGTGAGTGTCTTACCTGCGGCGAACGTGAATTGCCCTCCCTCAATATTGTTACTGGGGAGATTAGGGGTACAAGTGAGGATGACCGGGGATGTTTCGGCGGCACGGGTGGTCGAACTGAAGGAACACAAGAGCACAAGCAATGCCCCTCCAAGAAACAAGTGGCCTGATTGTACTTTACGTTGATTGATCATACTGACAGTTTTACTAATAACTTTATTTATTACTTGATTGGTAATGCTGATTCTCTACTGCCCCACTTCTTTCCAATTGAAGTCACAGGTTCGCGTTCCATTGCAGGTGACCGTACCGCCGCAGCCGTCATCGATGGTGAAACTCTTGTCGGGACACGTATTGGCCGCCGTCGCGTCGTGGGGAGAGGTCGAACAGGTGATATACGGAAGGCAGACGACTGTTATATTCCAGTTTTGATCTTCAACGCTTCCGTACCCTGTACCGCCCCCTGGTGGGTCGTAAAATGTCTGAATAACTTCACCTCCAGGAACGAGTCCAGTCACCAATCCACCCGGGGATGTGACTGATGTATTAGGAGCGAGAGAGAACTGATACCATCTGGACTCAGTTGCATTTGCCACATCAGTGCCATTTGGACTGGAACAACTACCACTCCACAGTGTTCCAAGGGGGGTATAGTAAGAACGTAACTGTAGAGTACCTCCAACAGCTACCACTCCCGAATCGGGGCAGATATTGATTTTCGGCTTAGCCATATAGCAATTTCCATCCGACACTATGGGCTCACATGTCCAATGATAGTAGTCCTCTGTATCCGCAGCATCGACATAGGTACCAGCGCTACAGCTATCTACGTATACAACGCCACAGACGCCACTTGCGCCAGCGACAAAGCTCGCGCTGATCGTGTGGTTGGCCGTGATATTGCTGAACGTATAGGACGGGACTGCGCCGACCGAGATGCTATCAACCAGTACATCATTGATCACGTAGCCCATATTCGCAGCAATAGTGTAGGCCTGGCTCCCGCCAGATACTATATTGCTGGTGGTCCCATTGGGGGCGATGGTGCCGCCTGTTCCGGCACTCGCGACGATACTATAGGTGGCACCAGCGATCACCGTGACGACCGCCGCCGGGGCAGTTTTCCCCGCGTATGAGGAGATGGTCATGTTGGTTGTTCCTGGACTGATGGCGTTCACCCGCCCGCCTGCCGGGTTGTCCCCCACGGTCGCGATCGACGGGGCAGAACTCGTCCAATTGACGGCATTGCTCACATCAAGCGCTGTCCCAGGATTGTCGCAGTCGACGCCGCCGATGAGATAGAACGCCCGCATCTGATAGTTTGTACTGGCTGTCATCGTCAGTGCTGGCGGACAGATCCGGAGTTCATTGGCGGCGACAAAACTCGCGCTGATCGTGTGGTTGGCCGTGATATTGCTGAACGTATAGGACGAGACTGCGCCGACAGAGACGCTGTCAACCAGCACATCATTGATCACGTAGCCCGTATTCGCACTGATGGTGTAGGCCTGACTACTGCCAGACATTATATTGCTAGTGGTCCCATTGGGAGCTATGGTGCCGCCTGTTCCGGCACTCGCAGCGATGCTATAGGTGGGGGTACCACACGCGCTCGCCACGATACCGCTGACGGCTGGGTCGACATTGGGAGGAAATATGGGTCCATTCAATGGCCCAGGGGCGTATGCTTGGACACGATAGGTGTGGGTCGTACCCGCTCCGAACGGAGGATTGTCGTAGAAAGAATTGATATTCCCTTTGTCCGTCCACGTGCCACCGTCACGCGATATCTTATATCCTGTCGCGCCGATAACCAGACTCCATGCGACATCGAGTCCATAATTACCACACGTACGCGGGCTAACCGAGAGGCCAGATATCTGAAGAAGCGGGGTCCACTTCGCATAGAGAGTAGTATTTGATGTGAGGGTGATATTTGCGCCATCCGAATACGATGTGCCCGTACCGTCTGCTAGAGTGTTCCACCCATTGAATCGATAGCCCGTTCTCGTGAAGATATTGGTTTTGATTGGGGTAGCGACACCATAAGTCACCGTCTGCGCTGACATCGTTCCGCTGTCAGCGCCATTGCCGTTGAAGGTGATGACCGGGTTAGAGCGCGTAAAACTCGCGCTGATCGTGTGGTTGGCCGTGATATTGCTGAACGTATAGGACGAGACTGCGCCGACAGAGACGCTGTCAACCAGCACATCATTGATCACGTAGCCCGTATTCGCACTGATGGTGTAGGCCTGACTACTGCCAGACGCTTTGCTGGTCGTCCCATTGGGAGCTATAGTACCGCCTGTTCCGGCTGAAGAGGTGATGGTGTAGGTGGCGGCAGTCACTGTGACGACCGCTGCGGAGGCAGTTTTCCCCGCGTACGAAGAAATGGTCATGTTGGTTGTCCCTGGACTGATGGCGTTCACCCGCCCGCCTGTAGGATTGTTTCCTACTGTCGCGATCGACGTGTCAGAACTCGTCCAAGTGACGGCATTGCTCACTTCAGCCGCTACCCCAGGACTGTCGCAGTCGACGCCGCCGATGAGATAGAACGCCCGCATCTGATAGTTCGAACCTGCTGACATCGTCAACGTCGGCGGACAGATCCGGAGTTCATTGGCGGCACTGACATTGACTGTCACGGAGTCCGAGACGCTCGCGCCGGTCGATGAATTCGTACAGGTCATAGTGAGCACCTGGCCTGCGCCGACGGGCAGTCCGGTCACGTTGCGAGTGCCGCTCGCGATACTCCCCGAAGGAACAACGTATGGCGATTTGCTCGGAACAGCGAGGCTACAACTGTCCACGTCTGTCGATGTCCAATTGAGATCAACAGAGTCGCCCACGATGATACTGACCGCCGCTCCGCTCGCCCGGGCTGTCCCAAAGAAGCGCGACCAGATGGACGCGAGCGCTCGTTCCCAGGGCGAATCGCCGAGAGCGACATGCTTTCCCCCGGTCATCGTGAGAGAGGGATTGACGGCGGTGAAACTAAAAGGAATAGTTTTTACTGGAACATTAATCGACAGCTTCATGTTGCTGGCATTGTTGAAGCAAGCGACTTCCTTGTCCTCAGTCTCCACGCCCACGCAAGATGGATAGGCATCACTTTTCGCGTAGTCAACGATTGGGGTCGAAACATACGTACAGCCCGTATCATAGTAGACACCACTCCCACTAGGGTTTTTTGTCCTGCTCGTCGCGCCGTACATCTGTCCCGATGTCGCGGCATACGAGACGGTCGCCCTGACAGTCCCCGATCCCGTCACAGTACAGGACAATCCCACACAGGACAGATTGCTCAGGCTCGTCAACGACACGGTCGGCTGGGGGATCTGCAGCGAGGCATAGACAAAATTATCGCCGTAGAGCGCGTCACCGTAGTCAGAGGCAACTCTGTTCGCCACAGTACATCCAGGGTTTCCCGTGACTCCCCACTGGCCATACGGGCTGTCGTTAAATGATCCCGTCCCGACCCAATCTATATCCGTGCCACTAAACACCGGATCAAACGTGATGGTATCGCCAACTTTCAGCACCGAGCTGCCATTAGTAAGCTTTGACCCGCTTTTTTTCGCATCAACATTATATCGGACGGTCGCGCTGATACCATCAAACCTGGCCACCGGATAGATTTCAAACAGCCATTTGCCCTCTATCATATTTCCACTGTTGCGGTATAACGTGCTATCTGTAGGACTAATCGGCCCATGATTACCCCAGGGATAGCCGTCGGGATCCGTACAATTAGCGTCGCATCGTGGATGGGCGAGCATCTCATACCCCGACATCGTTCCCGACGTCCAGCTGGTCGTATCGGCTCGTACCGCGAACGGGCTCCCGCCAAAGACCACGCCGGAAAGTACCGCCCATATGAACAGCGCGAGTGGCGGCGGAGATATTTTCTTCTTCCTGAAGTAGAGAGCGGCGGCGACTATGGCGCTCAGCAGAACTATCCCCGCAACCATGCCGAGGGCCGAGACAGGCATCTTCGGATCTTTGGCCGTCGAAACCGCTTCTTTCGGAGCGCATTTCGCGGGATTGATGTCCTGGCAATCGTACGTCACCGTCCCGCTATCTTCGATGACCCCGTCACGAGAAAGCGTGGCGGTCAGTATCGCTGTGTCATAGTCTTTTTGCGGAACAAAATCATACTTCACGCCCATCATGGCGCCCGTAATGCTCCCCTCATACGTGTCGCTCGCGATGATGGCTCCGTCCTTGTCCGTCACGACGAGATCCAGTTTTCCGCCACCGAGCGTATCCGGCCCCACCACGTGGAGACAAGAGAACATCGCTGTCGGCTGTCCCGCCACGAGAGGGAACGTCGTCAACGAGGGGAAATTGATCCGTGCCTGTTCGACCCCCGTGCGCGCAAAACGCATATCGAGGATGGAGTGTGTCCCCTGATATTCCGCGTCCGCGACGATATAGGTGACAGAACCGGTATACTTGGTCGCGACAAAGGCTAGTTCTTTGGTCTGCCCCGCGAGAATGAGGACACGCTCGACTTTCGTATCGACCAGCGCTGATTCGCGCAATCCATCCCAGCTATACTGCTTCCAGGTGAGATCGATGGTCCGGTCTTCGCTCGTCTGATTGACGAATGGGGCCGTCACGGTCACCGGTTCATCTTTGGGAAATTGAGGGATGTAGGCAGCAAAATGAAATGGATTCCGATTCATCGCCACCGCGTTCTTGTCCCAAGCAAAGGTATCCACCGGTTGGCCACCGATGACAAACGGCGCGGTGGATCCGGTGACATCATTCGTAAACGACAGTCCGGAGAGGTTATACGCCTCGTTGGTCATGGCATACGTCGCCAACATATAGTCTCCGGGAATCGTTCCAGCCGGGACCGGCCACTGGAAAGAAAACTTCTGTTCTCCCTTCGCATCGATATGCAGTCCCTTCACGGCCACAAACTGCGCCACGAGGTGATGTCCATTCAATTGGACGTCTGGATCATCGGCTTGCTTCCGAAATATCTTCACGTAGAGGTCAAGTCCGACCAGCGGGTAGGCATTTTCATTGGCAATCGAACCAGAAAACGTCATGTCCGTCCCGGGGAGAGCGTCATTGATAATCGAAGCGATGTTGACTACGGCACTGCCAAAAGTGTAATAGTCAAAGCACTTGGCATTTCCAGCGGGAGCACCCGCGAGACCGCTCCCCCGTTTGGAAACATCACCCAAAACCGTATCCGCTAACGGAGAAATTTCGTCGACGGATTGGGCCAATGCGATTGGCGAAAGGAACACCCCCCCAGAAAATATGGCCACGAGAAAGAGATGCTGAAAGAAAACAAACCGCCGCATTGACATACAGATACTTTTGTTCATTTGATTCCAGTATACCAAAAAAAAAACGACATCGACACTTCCATAGGCTCCCGTCAATAGTCATTCGAGAAGAATGTGGTGCTTACTCCTGAAGCGATACTCGTTCGTCTCTACGCGCCCCCGCACATGGTTTTTCGGGATAAGAGATAAGAAAAGGGCGCTGCGCACGTGTGTATGCGAAGCGCCCAGTCTGGACGAGCGTCCAGACATGTCCCAACTGGTTCGGGACAAAGACCTTATGGTGCCGGGAGATAGGCACCAATTGCGTAGGGACTGAAACCGACCGGTATCGTCCGCGTGACGATTGTCCCGGTGATCTCGACAATCGCCGAGTCGAGTCTCCAGAGCGTGGCAAACATCCGGTCCCCAACGGCTACGATACCGCGTGGTACCGACCGTTCCCCCGTCGCGACGAAGGCCGTCTCGACCAGATTCTGATCGAAGACATGAACGCCATCGAAGGTGTTGGTCACCCAGAGCCGTCCAGCGGCATCGAGGAGCAGGCTCCCTTCTTGTGGCTGACGACAGTGCGTGAATCCTGGCGGATGGATCGGGTCCGACACCGTGCCTGTCTCGAGGCTGATGACCGAGAAACTCTGATCACCGCCGTTGACGACGATGAGCCGGTTCCCCACCTGATCGACGACAGCCGCGATCGGAACAGATCCGACCCTGAATGTTCGGACCGGTTCGAGCGTCTCCGAATGGAGCTCCGTCACAAGCCCGACCGACCCGGGCTGGTAGTACCAACCCGTCTCGCAGCTGAGATCGAGCGTGTCCCACATTGCATGGGCATCAGCCGATAGAACATATACCCGCTTCCGCGCGGCGTCCGGATGGACGATGACCGCGGTCGGAGTCAGAAACGCGTTCAGGTTGCTCACGAGCGGGAGCGACTGGGCCACGCGACGATTGCTGAGACGATCGAAACGGAACACCCGGTTAGCCAAGTCCGGGAAGGTCGACGAGTTCGCAAACGGGACATAGAGTCCATCGGGTCCGAGAGCTATGGCACCGAAGAATTCGATGACGTGTGGATCGGGATCGAGTTCGAAACTCGACCACGCGCCGGTCGCGATGTTGATCACATCAATGCCCCGAGCCGTCTGGAAGCCCGTGCTATAGACTCGGCCGGTCGCCGAGTCGACCGCAACGAACGACTGATAGCTCGGCTTGGCACCCTCGAACTCGATCGGCGTCACCTTGTAGTCATTGGCGAGGTCGATCGCCGAGGCATAGAAGTTCCCGCTCTTGGAGTCAGCATTGGAATTTGCCGTATAGAGCCGCGGACCGATCCCGAGTGCCGTCGTCGTGAAACGGGTCACTTTCGCCGTGGCGAGCGCGTTTCCAACGGTGTCTGAGACAGCCCCGACCGGGAGCGTGAGCACGTAGTCCGCGCTATAGAACGCGGCCGAGGACGCGTCTGGCACGAAGGAAAGCGTCTGGTCCGCACAGGTCGCCGTCCCGGCGATTGAATGACCAGATGACATGAGCGTGAGCGCTGGCTTGTCACACGCCACCACCTCATCGAAGGTATAGACCACCGTCGGAAGCGGAACCGGAACATCGGTCGAGCCGTCCGCGATAGAAACGGCGACGAGCTTGGGCGGTGTCGTATCCGCCGCCTTCGTTGTGAAGGAAAACGTCGCCGCGACCCCCACATTGCCGGCGAGATCGCTCGGTGCTGGCAGGACCGCCGAAATAGTTTTGCCGCTCGGCAGTTCACTCTTCGGCTTCGCCGTGAGCTCTTTGCCACTACAGCTGACATCGGCCGATACCCCGCCCACCTGAATGGTGGTAGCGGAACAGGTGATCGCCTCGTTGTACAAGGCCACCATCCGCGTGTCTGTCGGTACGCCGGTAGCACCAGTGGCCGGTGTCATGCTCACGAGCTCTGGACTCTTGCTATCGACGGGAGGGGCGCTCGCTCCTCCGCCACCACCGCCGCACGCGGCGAACCATAGGCTGGCCAGCATGGCCAGCATCAATCGAATCAGGCGAGTTGCCATGATGACCTCCAGTTCAACGAGGGAAAGTTGTCAAAACCCGGGGACAAAGTCCGGGGGCACGAACAGTTCGGGGGAAAACATCCTCCTTCACCAAGGCAAACATAGCATCTACCCCGCCCTTGTCAAGTTGCCGTTTTACCACTCACATCCGCCAAAATAGCCCATGTCGCGCAGCTAATGAACGACCCAAAGAAACAGCCGGGCAGATACCCATTGACAATCACCCTCCAGAAAAAGGTACGGCATTAATTAAAGAGCTTCTTGTAGTTCTTGGACCAATAGACGATGCCGTTGTAGTAGTGGGCATTGAAGGCCCCGAGATAGTTGATCGAGGCTTTGCGGATAGCCGCTTCTTTATCCGAGGTTGCCCCGGCCTTGCGGAGCTTGATCGCCATGGCCATAACGCCATCGGTCAGACTCCAGGGATCGGGATTCTTGTGTCCCGTCTTCGCGCGAATCTCTGGTTCGTATCCGCGCCAGACATCCGACATGAACTGTGCGACGCCCATCGCTCCGCCCTGGCCGATGTAGTTCGGTGAGCAGGAAACCTTTTTTGATTTGTTATAACCGAGCGCATCGACGATATCGTAGAAGATCTCTTTGCGCTTGTAGAGCAGATTGATCGACGCTTTGTACTTGCTCCCATACTTCTTATAGCGCGCGATCGATACTTTCTCCACCTCGCTGTATGTGCACTGCCCCGTATTGGCACCGAGATTCGTTTCCATCTTCAGGAACCCGTAGAGAACGCCTTCGGGAACGCCCGTCTCATCGCTCGCGTCCTCTACGGCTTCGCGGATATCCTTGGCGTTATAGGATTTTCCGGTCAATGTTGCCAAGTCGCCCTCGAGTTCAGCCAGCTCTTTCTTGAGACGGGACACGGTTTTCGCAACATCTTCGACATCCTCGATGGTCTCCTGCTGATCAGAGACAAGCGCATTCTTTTCAACTGCTTTCTTCTGGAGCAGCTCCTCGTGATCTTTCTTCGCATCCTCGAGCGAAAGCTTCTCCGTTTCCGTATCTGCCTTGGTGGCCGAGATCGAGTTCAAAAGCGTCGATATCTTCTCCCCGACGGTCAAAAGCTTGTCTGGATCATTCACGACCTCGGCAAAACGTTCCTCGGCCACCAGGATGCGTGGAAGCGGCCATTCCCCTTCATAGTAAAGCTCTCGCATGAGGCTCGCGATAAGATCCTTCTTCTCTTTGATCTGCTCCTCGAGGAAAGCAACCTCGGCCTCTTTCCGTTCGATCGTATTGGCCGCCTGTTTGATCTTGATCTGTGTTTCAGCGATCGCGCGCTGCGTCGAGGAGAGCGAGGCATTGATGCCGGCGAGCTCCGATTCAAGCGCTCTCTTCTTCGCCTCCGCGGCCTTCAGCTTCTTCTCGACATCCGAGATATCACCCTTTATCTCTTCAGCCCCCTCCCCAGCGAAAGCTGGTGAAGCCATAAAAACAACCCCGCCGATGACCAGTACAGGAAAGAGAAGAAATACCAAGCGATGCTTGTTTGTTTTGATGCCCATTTTTCTATTATACCCCATAGAAAAAGAGGCTCTTCCAAGCCTCTTTTTCATATTTTCTACTTCGAAGCTTCGATTTCGATCTCTTTCACCCTCTTCCAGACGGCTTTTTCGATCTCACGGCCCACTTTCGGATTCTCTTTCAGGAACGTTCGGGCCTGCTCACGGCCAACGCCGAGCTTCACCTCGCCGAAGCTATGGGTATTCCCCTGCTTCTTGATGATCTCGTACTTCACACCCGTATCAAGCACATCATCGCTCCACGAAATTCCCTCGTTATACATAATGAAGAACGACGTCGTCCGGAAGGGTGGGGCGACTTTATTCTTTACAACCTTCACATTTACTTGATTGCCGACAACCTCCTCGCCTTTCTTCACCTGAGCACTCTTCCGGACCTCGACACGAACCGACGAGTAGAATTTCAGCGCGTTGCCACCGGTGGTCGTCTCTGGATTACCGAACATGACCCCGATCTTCATCCGAAGCTGGTTGATGAAGATAACAACGACGTTCGATCGCGAGATGATAGCGGTAAGTTTCCGAAGTGCCTGACTCATAAGCCGAGCTTGGCGCCCGACATGTTGATCCCCCATCTCGCCCTCGATCTCTGCGCGTGGAACAAGCGCCGCGACGGAGTCCACGACGATGACATCGACTGCGTTCGAACGGACGAGCGTCTCGACGATATCGAGCGCCTGCTCGCCGGAGTCCGGCTGTGAGATGAGGAGATTATTGATATTCACGCCGATACGCTTCGCATACTCGGGATCGAGCGCGTGCTCAGCATCGATGAACGCCTCGACACCACCCGCTTTCTGGGCATTAGCAATGGTGTGAAGGGTCAGTGTCGTCTTGCCCGAAGACTCCGGGCCATAGACCTCGACGATACGGCCACGCGGCATCCCACCGATACCAAGCGCGATATCGAGCGAGAGAGATCCGGTCGGAATGGCTTCGACATCTACCTTTCGGACATCACCGAGCTTCATAATCATCCCTTCGCCGAACTTCCCTTTGATCTCATCGACGACCGCATCGATGCTCTTTCTTCCGTTGCTCGCTGTTTTTTCCTTTGCCATACGACTTATGTGATTATGGATTAGTGGTTACCGACTCAACCGTTTTTGATGCTTGTGTTTCATTGGCATAGATTTTTCCACTGACAGGGACCGCTTCTTTTCCGACCGTCTCCATCGGCTGATCATCGAGCCCAGCCTCGGTATGAAGCGCGTCATCGGTCGTGAGTCGGATCGGACTAGAGAGTCCGGAAAAGACCTCCTCTATTCCTGGCATGAGTGTCCCGCTGTAGAGTACCGTCTCGCCAGTCACTACTGTGACGCTGACTGCCTTGGTCGTCGCGCGTACCCGGAAAGCAAAACCTGTTTGCGCGGTTTCGAGCGCCCCACTGTCGCCGCCCGCATCTGCTACCCGGCTTTCAATCGCAATCGTCTCTTCCTTAGTTTTATCAAAACGGTTAGTTGCCCGGACCGTGATGCGATTCAGCCCCTGCGAAAGCGTCAGCTCCTCGGTGAACTCGCCGGTATTGCTGATGAAAACTGGATCGCCATTGGCCGTCACTGTCGCCCCCGGATCCGTCACTCCGCGCAAAAGTACGATGGACCCGTCTATTGTAGCACCCGGCAAAGGATCGGTAATGCGGAGCTGCGGCTCCGCTACAAAGCTTCGGAATTCGGAAAACAGGTACAAAAAGGTGCTACCGAGGATGAGAACCAGGACGATCAAGAGAATCGTCCGCGGCGTGATGATCCAGGTATTCATGGCCGGATAGCGGACCGACTCTGGAACACCGTGTTCCTGGCCCAGGTTCTCACGGATATCTTTCTCCTTATCGTACAGCTTCAGGAATGCATCATCATCCAGGCCCAAATGGCGGGCATAGCTCTTTAGGAATCCCCTCACATAGACTTCAGCTGGGAGTTTGTCGTACTGTCCCGCTTCGAGATACTCCAAATACTTGGCCTGAATCCGAGTCGCCTTGGCAATCTCGGCGTAGCTCATGCGGTATTGCTGTCGGAGCTTTCGGAGCTTTTCCCCCAGAGTCAGCGATTCCACTTTCTTTCGAACAAATCCATCGGTCATATACCCTCACTATACCAAATGCCGAGAGGGAAGAGAAAACCGGCCCTAAGCCGGTTCTTAGACTCTCTTTTCTCTGTAAAAAATGGCTTACATCTGCCATTTTTCACGATCTGCCTGGTCGGCTAACGGATCGTCTCCATACTGCCGACCCTCATCGAGGGTCTTGAGGAGTACCTCGCGCTTCTTGTTAACTTCGGGTCCGACAACGCCGCGCTGCTCGAGTGTCTGCATGACACGGGCCGCTTTCGGATAGCCAATCTTGAGAAATGTCTGGAGATACGTCGTGGAGGCTCGCTGTGTTTCGACAACGAGCTTTTTAGCCGCCTGATAGATCGGATCATGCTCGTCTTCATCGCTCCCCGCCGTGTTGTCGAGATCGATCGGATTCTCGTCGCCGCCACCGAAATCTTCGCCGATTTCATCCAGTCCTTTCTCGACTTTCTGGCGTTCGATAAAATCTACGACCTTTTTCACTTCATCTTCGGAAACGAAGACCCCCTGGATGCGCTGGAGGCTCGAGGCCTCGGCCGATGAATAGAGCATGTCGCCATTGCCGAGGAGTTTCTCCGCCCCGCCTGTATCGAGGATAGTCCGGGAGTCGATCTGTGACTTCAGTTTGAAAGAGATGCGCGCCGGCATGTTCGCTTTGATGAGACCGGTCACGACATTGACCTCTGGACGCTGGGTCGCGAGGACGAGATGGATGCCAGCGGCTCGACCCTTCTGAGCGAGGAGGATGATCGACGCCTCGACCTCTTTACCGTGAGCCACCATGAGATCGGCCATCTCATCGATGACGATGACGATCTGTGGCATTGGTGAAAGCTCTTCCTCGCGCACTTCGCTCGTCTCAGCATCGACAACACGCTTCTTCTCGCCACGAGCCATCTTTTCGCGATAGGAATGGATGTCGCGCGAGCCAGCGGATTCGAGCGTCTTGTAGCGACGTTCCATTTCACTAACCGCCCATTTGAGCGCATTCACGACTTTGTGATTGTCGACGATGACGTCGGTCTTCAGGTGCGGGATACCCTTGTAGAGCGAGAGTTCAACACGCTTTGGATCAACAAAAATGAATTTCAAATCTTCCGGAGAATTCTGATACAGGAGCGAGAGGATGAGCGTGTTAATAGAGACACTCTTCCCCGATCGGGTCGTGCCGGCAATGAGAAGGTGCGGCATCCGGCCGAGATCAGCATAAATATACTTGCCGGAAACATCCTGGCCGAGAACAATCGTCAGACTGGACTTCAGTCTTTGTTCTTTAAACTCTTTTGACTGGAGCAATTCTCGGAGTCGGACGTTTACTTTCGCCTTGTTCGGTACCTCAACACCGATGAGCGACTTCCCTGGAATCGGGGCTTCGATACGGATATGCTGCGCGGCGAGCGCCAGGGCAAGGTCTTGCGCCAAAGGGGTGATGCTCGAAATCTTCACGCCGACAGCAGGACGGAATGTATACTGGGTGACCGTCGGACCAACCTGGACTTCGCCGGGTTCGACGTCGATATGGAAATGCTTGAGCGTCCGGATGATAATGTCTTTGCCCTGCTCGATATCCCCGCCTCCGCCTTTGGCGTCAGATGCAGCCAATAACTCGAGCGGCGGGAATTCCCAGTTCAGTTTCCGGCGACGCGGACGGATAAAGGCTGGGACGAGCACGGTCTCATCATCACCCTGCGGAGAAGTCGGGACATCTGACTGGCTATCCTTATCCTCTTCGTCGCTTTCGGCAAAACGAATGTTCTGGATATTCCCCGTTGGCTGTGTTGCTTCATGCTTCGGTTGTTCCGTCGGGGTTAAATGAGAGCCGTCGCTCTGCGAAGCCGGCTCATTCATTGGGGTCGACGACGCGAGCGCCCCTTCAAGGGAAAGTGCTGCATCATGGATGAGCGGCGATGCGGCTCCTTCAGATTTTTCGTTAGTTACTGTGACAGTTTTTTCTTTCCGGAAGCGAGCGGTAATTTCCTCGAACCAGTGAAGCAGCGATACATTGAATGCCGCGATCACGCCCGAGACAAATAAAGTAAATAGTACGACAAAAGCAGCAATCTTTCCCATCACCCCCGACAAGAGGCCCGTAAGGAAGTAGCCGATATAGCCGCCCCCTTCCCGAGCCAGAGCGACAGCCTTGAGTTCTTTGGCGCTGTCGCCGAGAAAGAGGTGGGACAATCCGAGAAAAGCAAAGAAAGCGAATCCGAGGCCGGTATATTTAATGACATCCGAGAGATTCGTCTCATGCCGGCGGACGACGGAATAGCCGATGAGCGGGAGGAGCGGGAGGAGGAGCCATTTGCTCCAACCGATGGAAAGCCCGATCGCTTGATCGACGAGTTTGCCGAACGACCCGGCCTGTCCGATGAATGAAAGGAGGCAGAGAATGGCAAAGGCGAAAAGAAAAACCGCTACGATACCGCGTTTGGCATCGCCTCCGAGAGCTGGTTGGCTTTCTTTAGGAGCGTCGGCTTCGTTTTTTTCGCTTTTCTTTTTTCGTCCCATATAGGGTTCAGTATACCAGTTCCATGATAGACCAATCAAAATTCCCTCAATACTTTTAGAGATATTTTGACCATTCCTCATCCCATCGATTTTTTACAAACAAAAAAGCGGGCTCACCCCGCTTTTTCCTTATCTAAGAATAGCATAGCACAAAAATACGCCTTCTACAAGCTTTTTATCATTCCTGGTCCAAGCTGTCGGCTTCGAGATCGATCTTCCCGGTCACCATAAGCTGTTTCAATTGACGGCGGCGTTCAAGAAGCTGAGCAAACCCCTGTTCTTTTTCGAGATTCTGAATCGCCATGAGAGAAGCTTCGATGCCCTCGATGGCATCTTCAGCCCCTTCGAAGCCAGCAAGAATCGCCTTCGATGTCTCAAGTCCAGATGCAATAGTCTGCAACTGCTTCACACGCTCAATCTTCGCCCCGACCTCATCCAGCTCCACCTGATACTCGGCTACTTTCTGTTCCAATCCGGAAACTTTTCGTTCGGACGGGACTGGTTGTTCCATGTGATTCATACCGTTCACGATTTTAGGGATTACCTCTGCCTCCATGGTATCACCCGCATCCAAAACAAAACACCCCTATGGAAGGGGTGTTTTTGACTTCGAGAGAGCTGTTTAGGCCTCCTCGTCTTCGCCGACCCGATAGCCGGTACCGGCTGGGATGAGACGCCCGATGATGACGTTCTCCTTGAGTCCGCGGAGCCGGTCCTCGCGACCCTGGACGGCCGCATTGATGAGGACGCGCGCCGTTTCCATGAAGGACGCAGCCGAGAGGAAAGATTCCGTTGAGAGTGCGACTTTCGTGATGCCGAGCACCATGACTTCGCCGGTCGCGACCTGACCTTTCGTCTTCTCGATCTCTTCATTCGCTTCGTTGAACTGATCCTTTTCGACGATATCGCCCGGGAGGAGCATGGTATCGCCTGGATCAGCTACTTTCATGCGAGACAGCATCTGACGAATGATCACTTCGATGTGCTTGTCGTTGATACCCTCACCTTGACTGGCGTAGATCTCCTCGATCTCGCGGACGATATAGCGGTGGACCGCTTCTTCACCCATGACTTCGTGGAGCTTCTTCAGATCGACATGGCCTTCGGAGAGGATCGAGCCCTTAGCGACGAGATCGCCGACTTTCACTTTCACTGCGGCATTGGCCGGAGCGGAGTATTCGTGTTCGACCTTCTCTTCATCGATGACAGTCACTTTGACCACCTTCACTTCCTTCTCGATTCCCTTCACCTGGCCGTCAACGTCGGAGAGGATGGCTTCTGTCTTCGGGGTACGGGCCTCAAAGATTTCCTCGACACGCGGGAGACCCTGAGTAATGTCAGAGCCAGCCACGCCACCGACATGGAAGGTACGCATGGTCAGCTGCGTACCCGGCTCACCGATCGCCTGAGCGGCAACGACACCGACGGAAGCGCCGAGCTCAACGAGAGCGTTCCGGCCGAGATCGATACCATAGCACTTCTGACAGACACCGCGGCGGGACTTGCAGGTGACAAGCGAACGGACTTTCACTTTTGAGATGTCCTTACCCTCGATGTCCTTGCCTTTCGCACGGGAAATGAGCTCGTTCTTCTTCGCGATGATATCGCCCGTTGCCGGATCTTTCACGGTCTCGGCAGCGTAACGACCTTCGACTCTGGCAGCGTAGGACATACCGATCTTGTCGGAATCCTCGCGGTAGAGATAGGCACCGGTCGTATCGGCACAGTCGTTCTCACGGACGATGATGTCCTGGGACACATCAACCAAGCGACGAGTAAGGTAACCAGCGGTCGCGGTACGGAGCGCGGTATCGGCCATACCTTTACGCGCACCGTGGGTCGAGATGAAGTATTCGAGAACATTGAAGCCGTCCTTGAAGTTCGACTTCACCGGGAGCTCGATGGTCTCGCCGGTCGGACCGGCCATGAGACCCTTCATACCCGTCATCTGCACGACGACCGATTCGGAACCGCGCGCCTTGGAGTACACCATGGCGTAGACCGGGCCTTCTTTGTCAAGACCAGCACGGACGACATCCGTGATTTCATTCTTCGTCTCATTCCATATCTCGATGACACGGCCCTTGCGTTCCTCGTTGGTGAGGAGGCCCATATTGAACTGATCCTTTACAGCCTCTACTTTCTTTTCAGCTGCGACGATGAGTTCAGTCTTTTCTTTCGGAACTTTCAGGTCATCCATACCCCAGCTAAAGCCCGACTTCGAGACCGACTTGAAGGCAAGGTCCTTCAGGCGATCAGCGAAGAGCGCTGCCTCGTCCTGGCCGAGCGTTTCTAGGATGCGAGAGATGAGGATTTTCAGATCTTTTTTCGTCATCTCTTCATTCACGAAGCGAAGCCCCGCCGGCATGATGTCATTCAGGAGAATACGGCCGACCGAGGTTTCGATAATCGCACCATCAAAGGACAAACGGACTTTTGAATTCACCGCAACTGCGCCGGTATCATAGGCGAGAATCGCCTCGTCCATCGTGCCAAACGCTTTTCCTTCGCCTTTGGTCCCAGTCTTGATGTGCGTGAGGTAGTAGACACCGAGCACCATATCGAGCGTCGCGGAGACGATCGGCTCGCCGGAGGCAGGCTTGAGGAGGTTCTTGGACGACAGCATGATCGTCGCGCACTCCGTCCGGGCTTCGGCGGTCAGCGGCACATGCACGGCCATCTGGTCACCGTCGAAGTCAGCATTGAACGCGGAGCACACCATCGGGTG
>CAZCTF010000012.1:0-1004 GCA_964501755.1 uncultured Bdellovibrionales bacterium | reverse complement strand
TGAAGACGGATCGCCTTCCCCTCGATGAGGACCGGCTGGAACGCCTGGATCGACAGACGATGGAGCGTAGGCGCGCGGTTCAGGAGGACGTAGTGCTGTGGGATGATCTCATCGAGGATTTCGTAGGCCTCTTCGCTTTCCGAATCTACCATTCGTCCGGCGGTGCGAACGTTATGGGCATGTTCCTTCTCGATGAGCTTGTTGATGATGAACGGTTTGAAGAGTTCGAGTGCCATCTTCTTCGGCAGACCGCATTGGTAGAGTTTGAGCTTCGGTCCGACCACAATAACGGAACGACCGGAGTAGTCGACACGCTTTCCGAGGAGGTTCTGACGGAAACGGCCCTGCTTCCCTTTGAGCGCATCGGCGAGGGAGCGGAGCGGACGACGCTGGCCGGTCGACGCAGCGGTCGAGGCCTGTCCACGACGAGCTGAGTTGTCAAAAAGCGCGTCAACGGCCTCCTGGAGCATACGCTTCTCATTGCGCGTGATGACTTCCGGTGCACCGATCGCCATGAGCTTCTTCAGGCGATTGTTGCGGTTGATGATACGACGATAGAGATCGTTCAAGTCGGACGTCGCGAAACGTCCACCGTCGAGAGCAACCATCGGGCGAAGATCCGGCGGAATGACTGGGATCGCGGTCGGGAGCATCCATTCGAGGCGAAGATTCGCTTTCTGGAAGCCCTGGTAGACCTTGAGCCGCTGGAGGAGTTTCTTCTGATCAGCTGACTCATCTTCGGAGAGCTCTTTCTTCAGGATCTCGACCATTTCGCCGATATCCATTTTCTCGAGGATCTTGCGGATCGCTTCAGCGCCGATGCCAGCGGTGAAGACCTGGCCGAAACGGCTGGAGAGATTGAAATACTCCACTTCGGAGAGAATCTGATTCGGGCGGAGATTCTTGATATCGTCCTTCGTGGTCCGATACTGCTCCTTCAAGTCTTCGAGCGCCTTCTCGAGTTTCGTCTCATCCTTTTCGGCGGCGCGGATTTCTTTGGTCTT
>CAZCTF010000011.1:16601-24980 GCA_964501755.1 uncultured Bdellovibrionales bacterium | reverse complement strand
CCCAGCCGTCATCGAGAGACCCTGCGTCGGAAGCTCGGCAGACACAGCACCTGCCTGCGTTTCGCTGATCGGCAACGCGGTCAGCGATCCGCCACCGTTGTCGGCATTCAATTTGGCACTTCGCTCCAGGAGACGCGAGTGTACGTAAAACACGTCACCTGGATAGGCTTCACGGCCCGGTGGACGGCGGAGGATGAGCGAGATCTGTCGATAGGCAACTGCATGCTTGGAAAGATCATCGTAAATGACGAGCACATCTTTACCCTGATCCATGAAGTACTCACCCATAGCACAGCCTGCGTACGGCGCGATATAGGAAAGCGCGGCTGATTCCGACACGCCAGCGACGACGATGGTGGTGTACTCCATCGCGCCAGCTTTCTCGAGTTCACCCTTGATGCGAGCGACTTTTGATTCCTTCTGTCCGATCGCGACATAGATACAGAGGACACCCTGGCCTTTCTGATTGATGATCGTATCAATCGCGACTGCGGTCTTGCCGGTCTGACGATCGCCGATGATGAGCTCGCGCTGACCACGGCCGACTGGGATGAGCGCGTCAATCGCCTTGATACCAGTCTGGAGCGGCTGATGCACAGACTGGCGAGTGATGACACCCGGGGCAATCTTTTCTACAGGATAAAATTTGTCGCTCTTAATCTCGCCCTTGCCATCGATTGGCTTCCCGAGAGCGTTCACAACGCGGCCAATGATATGCTCGCCCACCGGTACCGAGAGGATACGACCGGTTGCCTTGACCTTTGTCCCTTCCGAAATATCACCCAGGTCGCTCATAACCATCACACCGACCTCGCTCTCTTCCAAGTTCAGTGCCACACCGAGCGCCCCATTCTCGAATTCCACCATCTCGGATGCCATGACCTCGGAAAGGCCGGCGACGCGCGCCACACCGTCACCGACTTCGAGGACGGTACCAATAGCCTCACGCTCCACCGCGTGGTGGAATTGAGAGAGCTCTTTCTTCAGTTCTTCGATGAGTGGATTGGACATACCGAATGTTTATTAAATGAGTGATGTATGAAGCTCCCGGAGACCACGCGCGACGGTTGAATCGTATCGGGTATCGCTCGTTTCGAGTCGGATTCCGCCGATGACTGTCGAGTTCTCACGAAACTCGATCGCGACCTGATGCCCAGTCTTACCAAGAAGAGCAGCCGCAGAGACCTCAACCTGTTTCCGTTCGGCAAGAGAGAGTGGTCGAACGCTGGTCGCTGTGACAGCTATGCTGCCAGACTCAGACTCGACGTACGCATCGAGCGCACGGAGGATCTTCCCGGCCCGACGCCCGAGCCGCTTCCGGCGGAGAAATCGCCCAAAAGCATTCGCCAGATCAGATCCCGCTATCACTCCTTCTTTCTGGAGCTCGCCCGCCGCTCGGACCAGCTGCACTTCCGCGATTCGCATAGGTTATATTAATTGGCTGCTTTCTCGAGAGCTTCGGCTACAAGCTTGGTGTCGACAGCCTGATCAACAGCCCGGCCTAAGACGCGGCCGGTCGCGGCGACCACGAGCTCGGAGAGTTCCGACTTCGCTTCGCGGACAAGCCGTGCCTTCTCCTCAGCCAGATGTGCATCGGCATCAGCGATCATTTTGTCGATCTTCGTTTTTGTCTCAGCGAGCATCTTCACATCGCGGTCCTTGGCACTGGCTTCGGCCCGAACGAGGATATCGCGCGCCTCCTCGCGAGCAGCCGCCATGATACGCTTCTCTTCTTCGACACTCAAAGCAAGTTTCTCTTGCGAGAGCGCCGCATCAGCCAGGCCCTGCTCGATCTTTTTGGTACGGGCTTCAAGCGCACGCAAGATTGGCTGGTACGCGTAGCGCTTGAGTACCCAGAGCAGCACGACGAAATTAATCGCTTGTGCGATAAGGAGTTTCCAATCAATACCGAGTTTAGCGAGGACTTCCATGAAAGAGATTTAGCATATCATGCGAAACTTCTTTCTTTTGAGTCGAGTCTGGGGCTTGGTCGAGGAGCGACGGAGTCGTATAGGGAAATACGATGATGAGCTCCGGAGACCAAAACGAAAGAACCGGCCAAAAGAAAAAGTTTTAGCCGAAGAGGATCATGAGGGCGACAACGAGGGCATAGATAGCCACTGCTTCCGTCACGGCGATCGCGAGGATCATCGTCGTCTGCACTTTGGACTGTGCTTCAGGATTGCGACCGATCGCCTCGAGCGCCTTCGACGCGAGAATACCGAGACCGATACCAGGACCGATGGCACCGAGACCCATGGCGAGTGCCGCACCGAGCATTTTTGCTGCTTCCAGTTCCATATGATGAATACGTTAATTACGAGTTATCTTTACTGCGCAAAGCGCGAAATAAAGGGCTTTCCTTTTGATGTCTTCACTCGCTCGGAAATGAGTCAGAGCCTTCATTTCGCTCGCTTCGTTCGACAATAAAACGCCTCTAGTGTACCCCAAAATCGACGAGTTGTCCAATGTCGATTTTTTAGTGCTCCGGAGGAATCGTCGCCATCTTCAGAAAGACGAGCGTGAGCATCGCAAACACAACCGCCTGGATGAAGCCAACGAAGATTTCAAGAAAGAGGAATGGGAGCGGGAGAAAATACGGGACCAAGTGAAGCATGACAGTCAGGAGCACTTCGCCCGCAAATACATTGCCAAAGAGACGAAAGGTAAAGGAGATGGTCTTCCCTACCTCGGACACGAGTTCGAGAATGCCAACGGCCGTACCGATACCATACGGCTTATGGAACGGACTGACGAAGAATTTCTTCCCATACTTCACAATCCCCATCGCCGCGATACCAGTGAACTGGATCGTCAGGACAACGATGAGCGAGAGCGCAAGCGTGAAATTGAGGTCGGCTGACGTGCTCCGGAGAAATGGGATGATTGTGTGGTGACCATTGTGCTCTCCATAGATACCCACCGTGCCGAGTCCCGGGAGGAGTCCGGCCCAGTTTGAGAAAAGAACGAAGAGAAAGATGGTCGCGATAAGTGGGAAGAATTGCAGTGCCTGTTTGCGATCCTGAGTCACCGACTGTACCAGGTCGAGGAGTGATTCGATGATGATCTCAAATACATTCTGCGCACCGCGCGGGACCTCTTTCCAGTTTTCGACGATCCGTCGTGTGACGAGCATGAGCGCTCCGGAGACAATCGCCCCAATGAGAAAAGCGTTCGTCACCGGAAAGGTACCGAACGAAAACAGCTTTTCAGCGGCGATAGAAATTTCCACACCGTTAGAAGTAGGGCGCGTACGCCTTACTTTGACAATGATTACGTGTTTTCAGAAAATACCCGGCCACTAAAAGAGCAAGGGACTCCGAGAAGTATGCTGTCCGCAACTACTAACGGGGTCCATAAAAATCAAACAGAAAAGCGCTTTTAGGCGCCCCTATTGTAGCTGTCAAACAGGATAAGGTCAAACCGCCTTATTATAAATTTAGAGATCAGCGAGCTTCGCCTCGAGCATCCGCCGCTTGGTGAGGAGCGTATTCTTCTCATCCAAGAGCTGGAGCTTCACCGTCTGCGCCTCGACAGCAAGCTTTTGATTCAACTCCTTTGCAGTCACACTCTTCGACTCGTGTGCAACTCGTTCGCCACTCTGAATCTGCGCCACAATCGCTTCGAGACTCGCCTCGATAGCGGCGAGACTACCTTCAAGCTGTCCCAATTCCATACGGAGCTTATTGGCTTGATCTTCTACAGCGCCCGCCGTGAATTCACGTTCGGCACCTCGGCGTTCAGCGGCACCCCCTTGTCCATACATCGCCTCGCCATAACTCGCCAGTCCCGCGCGCTCTTCGCCGTTATCGCCGACCATCCGGTTCTTGGTATCTTCCCAGGCCATATAATTTCCCGTGGATTTACGCCTCCATTATACACCCACCATGGCCGGCCAGGGAAAAGACTACGCTTCGGACGGAAAATCGCCGAAATCACGCTTATAGTTTTCCATACTACGGCCCAAGACGTCCTGCATCAGCTCTTTCTCCTCGGGAGTAGCTGCCAAGACGATCATCTGACGCAACTCGAGAACCTTGTCCCAATAGCGTGTGCGAAGCGCTTCGCGAGTTGCTTCTTTGGCTAATTCTTTGGCATCCAAACTCACCCGACCACCCCGTCCCTGTTCTGCCACTGCTACCCGATCACTGACCGCTTGCATATCTTCTTCTTGAGCGGCACGGCGAGCCTGTTCCCATTTTTCATCATCGGTCGGTAACGCGGCCGGTCTCCCATTGTACACGCCGAGACCCTCGGCAGAACGAGCATCCGCGATGCGCTGACGTTCTTTCAATCTCTCAGTAGCACTCGCGAGAGGAAGTTCTCCCCCACGAAGTGATGCTGGTACAGGAAAACCATCAGTCTCCCGGAAGTTCTCGCTGGCTTGCCGCCACTTGGCATCACGTTCGGCGTTTGGATCAAGCCGTTCAATCTCTACTCCTTCAAGAGTCCTCAAATCTGGGAGTGAGACGACGCTTGCATTCGGCGCATTCCGCTTTCGTGCTTGCTGCTTGTCATACATGCTCTCAGCATGATCATACCGTGGCTTATGATGAGCCATAGCAGGCAGCGGATCGGCAAGCGCTGTCTCAGTCGTCCGTGGGTCGATACGAAACTCATCCAAACCACGATCACTCACAGGAGTCGCTTGATAGTCAGTCTTGGGCGGTCGGACTTGGTCGGCACCCCAGCGATTCGGAGCAATTGGATCACTGACTTGGCCAAGCCGAGGCAGCGGTGCCCGAGGCAAAACCGGTGTAGCGAGATTCGATTCAAGCGTTTTCTTATCAATGCGAGACCCTGGCAAACCAATGCCGTCAGTCGGCACCTCGGCACTCACGGGCATATCCTCACGTACCGGTTTTGGGATAAGTAGCCGGGATGAATCCCCGATCTTCGGAATCGTCTCGCCTGGAACCGGCATCACTTCGGTATCTTGAAAACCCGAGTCCGTACCGATAGGCAGCGGACTATCCTTTTTCGCCGCTTTGGCAATTACCGCTTTTGCCTCACGTTCGGCTGCCAAGTCATCCGCTCTCGGTTTCTTTTCTGCCTTCCCAGCAAACATTCTCTCAAGA
Source organism: uncultured Bdellovibrionales bacterium (assembly GCA_964501755.1). Taxonomy (GTDB): domain Bacteria; phylum Patescibacteriota; class Minisyncoccia; order Moranbacterales; family UBA1568; genus SSEF01. The sequence goes on along the minus strand of CAZCTF010000011.1, from coordinate 19,902 downwards.
CCCCACATATTTTGTATCGTTTAGCTGACTACTTTCTCTACCCCATTATACTCGGCAGAGGCAGTTTCCAGAAATTTTTCACTTCAAGCTATCTCGATGCAGAATACGACGGGCCAGTTCATTCTTCAGTTTCGACCACTCCCACTCGATCGCCTTCTTTCCCTTTGGGTCAACTGCTCGCTTCCAACGATCTTCGAAATCAGCGGCTTTTTTCTCCAAGTCTTCGACCTCACGCTCCAGACGCTTCAATTCATCCTCGGGTGATTCTTCGGGTGGCTGAGACGACATGGTCGGCGGCTTTTCCGGCATAAGCGTAATGGTCAGCTATTTAAAGCGAACACTCTCGAAACGCGTTCGTTCAGCGAGGACTGGACGAGTGCCTCATCAATGCCCTTTAGTCGAGCGATCTCTTCGGCGACAAGCGCCACATAGGCCGGCTCATTGCGCTCACCACGTTTCGACTGCGGCGCGAGGAATGGGCAGTCCGTCTCGACGAACAATCGATCGAGCGGGACGAGTTTCACCGTCTCGGTCAGATCATCTTTGGTCCCGATAAGTGTCTTCTTCACTGGATAGGTGATATTCGCCGTAAAGGAAAAGTGAACATTCGGCAGCTCGAGGAATTTCTTCGTCACCTCGGTATCACCCATATAGCAGTGAAGGATTAGGGCTTTTAGCTGAGAGCTGTTAGCTTTTAGTATTTCGAGCATGTCTTCGTAGGCATCCCGACAATGGATGATGAGCGGCAGCCCAAGCTCGCGAGCCAGTGCAATCTGTGCCAAGAATCCCTGCCGCTGCACTACCTTTGTTTCTTCGGAAACGGTAGCTACTCCCCGTCCGATGAATGACTGTTGCGGATCCATCACGGCTGGCCGGACATAGTAGTCGAGCCCGCACTCTCCGATGGCTACGACCTTCTCCGATCCTCGAGCGAGCCCGCGCAGCGCAGCGACAGCCGTTTCGAGATTCCGCACATCAACCTCCGTTCGGAATTCATGCGGATGAATACCGATACTGGCATAGATCTCAGGATACTTCTCGGCAAGTGCAACACACTGCCGGCTTTCCTCGACCGTACAGCCGATCGCGAACATATTCTCTACTCCCACCGCATGAGCGCGTGCGATCACCACGTCACGATCGGTATCGTACGAATCCCAATAGAGATGTGTATGGATGTCATACATAGAGGATACTAAAACTCGCGGATTTCCTGATAATCAGCCCGGTCACCAAAGTGCTTCATGTAGAAATCCTTCCTCGAGAGTCCTGACTGATCACGCCGGATATAGAGTTCGCGGTAGGTTTCGTCACCGAAGGGATTCGGTGTCATCAACTTCCAGCCGACCGTCTCCGTAAACTCAAAGGCATCCAGAATCATCCGCTCATAAAAAATGATGGTATGGTCTGGCAAAGATCGATAGTCGAAGTAATGAGCTTCAACCACTTCTTTCGGAAAATTCCCGATTGATCCGCCGGTAACTCTTGCCTCATAAACGAGGTTGTAGCAATTTTCCGCCGGTCGGTAATAGACTCCAATCAATCTCGATATTGCGACATCCAGACCAGTTTCCTCTTTTGTCTCACGAATCGCAGCCTCGGTAAATGATTCCCCCTCTTCCATTCCCCCGCCGGGCAGACACCAGACTTCGTAGTCCTCCCGCTTCGTGAGGAGCACACGGTCTCCATCTTTGATTACTACTTGAAAACCGAGGGTAAAATTCTTGGCAAACATACACTCATTTAATACGCTGGAAGAGCGGTTCGACTTTCCCGGTCTTAAGTGCAGTCTCAATCTTTTCTGATGTTGAGGAAAGGAAAGGCTTGAGCAGAGTCGCTATCATGCTCACCTGCGTTAAGAGGTTTGCCATCACGGATCGAAATTTTTCCTCATCAGTCTTCGCCAGTTCCCAAGGCTTCATATCGTCAACATACTTATTCGCTTCCCGTATTTTTCCCCAGATATATTCGAGCGCCTCCGCAATCCGATATTCAGCGATAAAATGTCTGAGTTCTTCAGTTTCTGATTCCTGATTCCTGATTCCTGATTCCTGATTCTCTGCGAGCCGCAAGACTCGGCTCACCAGATTCCCCAGTCCATTCGCCAGGTCAGCATTATACTTCTCGGTCATTTTTTCCCAGGATAAATCCCCGTCTTTCGAGTACGGCAAGGCGGTGAGGAGGAGATAGCGCGTCCCATCGACACCATATTTCTCCACAAGCTCATCGGGATAGATGACATTCCCGAGCGACTTCGACATCTTTTGGCCATTGATGGTCAGGTACTCGTGGACATAGATCGTCGTCGGGAGCGGCAAGTCGGCTGACAGGAGCATCGCTGGCCAATAAATCGCGTGGAAACGGAGAATGCCTTTGCCTATGACATGCACACGGTCTGAATCCCCGGTCCAGTATTTCTGGTACAGCTCTCCATCCGTCGCGTAATCAAGTGCGGTGATATAGTTCGACAGGGCATCCACCCAGACATACATGATTTGACTCTCATCCCCCGGCACCGGCACGCCCCAGCCTTTGGCTCGCGCGACCGAACGCGAGATGGAGAAATCCTCCAGTCCCATTTTGATGAACGACACGACTTCGTTCTTCCGATAGTCGGGATAAATCTTGAGCGTATTGCTCTCAATCAGTTTCAAGAGCTCATCCTGATAGTTCGACAGTTTGAAAAACCAATTCTCTTCCTCGATCGCTTCTGGCGCGACTTTATGATCGGGACAGAGACCCTCGACCAGATCCTTTTCCGTCTTGAATTCTTCGCAGCCGACGCAGTACAGTCCGCGGTACTTCTTCAAATAGAGATCCTCTTTTTTGAATGCGTTCCACATTTTTTTCGCCCCCTCAAAATGCCGTGGCTCGGTGGTACGGATAAATTGGTCAAATGACAGATCAAGCGAACCGGCAAGCGCTTTGAAACTCTCGGCATTTTCCGCGACAAATTCCGTGACCGGACGACTAGCTTTCTCAGCGGCCTGTACATTCTTCAGGCTGTTCTCGTCCGAACCAGTGAGGAAATACGTCTCATCGCCGTTCAATCGGTGATAGCGTGCCACGACATCGGTGAGCACCTTCTCCACGGCATGCCCGACATGGGGTGCCGCGTTCACATAATCGATGGCGGTAGTGATGAAAAATGGCTTATTCATAGTATCTCTAGTATATCACTCTTGACTTTTACATTCAGAAGGTGTATAATGTACCCACTTGCAGTACCTTTTTTTCAACGACACCCCAAGGGAGAACCCATGGATGCTTGGCTGAAACGGCATGAGCCGAAACTCTTCTA
>CAZCTF010000011.1:0-16501 GCA_964501755.1 uncultured Bdellovibrionales bacterium | reverse complement strand
CCGTGTTCCGGTATTTCGGCCTGAAGTAGTCGTCTCCATCAACCCCGAAGCCCGATGCGCACTGCGTACTCGGGCTTCAAAACTTTTTTACCCTGTGAAATTACTATTCCGATGGTACGATTCTTTTGAAATCGTATTTCACAGGGTGAACCTTTTCAGTATACTATCACCGAGAATTCCCCTTTCACTTTGTCTCCGTGTTCGGTGAAGTACGCGATTCCCTCGGCTACAGTCCCCCGCACGATCTCCTCATACATTTTCGTCAGCTCACGGCCGATGATGCTGTGCTTTTCTGGAGCGAGCGAACTGAGGAGTTCCAGATTCTTCATGAGCCGATGCGGTGACTCATAGTACATAACTGGCATTTCACTCGCCGCCACTCGTTTGAAATACGTCTCACGGCCTTTCTTGTGCGGCGGAAACCCGAGGAACATAAATTCCCGCATATCGATTCCCGCTACGGAAACAAGTGCTGCAACGGCCGACACTCCTGGGATCGGGACAGTCATGATGCCGCGAGCGAGTGCGAGCGATACGAGGACATTGCCTGGGTCCGACAGTCCCGGCGTCCCGGCGTCCGTCACAACTGCTGCACTTTCCCCTGCCTCGATACGAGCGAGGAATGATTCAAGCTTCTTCGCCTCGGTATGCTCATGTGCTGAATACACCGACACCGTGATCTCGTACTTCATGAGGAGTTTCTTTGTCACACGTGTGTCCTCGGCCAGGACGAAGTCGACAGACTTGAGCGTCTCGAGTGCACGAAGCGTGATATCAGCGAGATTGCCGATCGGCGTACCAACAATAAAAAGCACCCCGTGCTTTTTAGGAATCATGGTTGATGAATTAGGAATCATGGTTTTTTGAACTTTTGATAAGTCCGTTGAGCATTTTGTGAACTTTGATAGTCTGGCGGGCAACCTCGTCGAATTCTTTCTTGTGAATGTACTCAAGGTCACGAGCAATCAGTAGTTGACTCTGGACTTCGGTTAGCGATCCAAGAGCTATAGAGTAAAACTGCGTTTTTTCTTTGTACGACTGACGACTAAATCCTTCCGCGATATTCGAAGTTATTGAGACAGCGGCGCGGCGCATTTGATTCGTGAGACCAAACAACTCCTCTTTTGGAAATACTTTACTGGAGACATACACCGCAAGCACGAGGAGGTGCGCTTCTTGCCAAGTCTCCAGCTTCGTAAACGATGTAATCTTCCCTGACTCCTTATTCATACATCCTGATTCGGTGGAACTAGAGCTTCACGAGTTTCTCCAGTTTCTTCTTGTCGGCTTTCGGACCGATGACCGCGAGGTTGAGACGCTTGTTCTGGAAAATGTCCTGCGCGACGCGGAGTACATCGTCCGCCGTGACGGCGTCGATCTTCTTCGCCTTCTCTTTGGGCAGAGTCACTTTGCCGAAAATCGTCTCTTGGGTGATGAGGTACTCGACGATATCGTCCGAACCCTCGAACGCGAGTGCCATTCCACCCTTCATGTGATCCTTTGCTTTGAGAAGTTCCTCCGCGCCGACTTTCTCGCTCGCGATTTTCCGGTATTCATCGAGAATGACGCGAATGGTTTCCTCCAGGTTCTCGTGCTCTACGCCGGACTGCGTCGCGAGATAGCCCGCGTCATGGTACGTCTCGACACCCGTCGTCACACGATAAGCGAGCCCACGCCGCTCGCGCACCGCGAGCCAGAGACGCGATGACATGCCACCGCCGAGGACAGTCGCGAGCACCGCGAGCGCGTAGCGATCCGGATGATTCATGGGATACGCCCGCACGCCAATAATGAGGTGGGACTGATCGGTTTTCTTGTGCTGAACGAACACGCCCGGCTTCGATTGCGACTCCCTCACTTTCTTAAAGGTCGGCTTCTTACCGGTGCGGATACCAGTGAAGTGCCGTTTGATCGCTGCCATGACTTTCTTCGGATCGACTTTTCCCGCGACACCGACGACGACGTTTTCCGCGACATAGCCGCGGGCGAGGTACTTCATGAAATCCCGGCGCGTGAAACGGTGCAGATTCTCTTTGGTCCCGATGATCTCCCAGCCGAGCGGCGTATCGCCGTAGAGGTGGAGTTCCCAGAGATCATTGATATGGCGCGGCGGCATGTCCTCATACATATTGAGCTCTTGCAGCACCGGACCTTTCTCGCGCTTGATCTCTTCCTCTTCGATTTTCGCATTGAGAAAGAGGTCCGAGACGATATCGAGTGCCGTCTCCCAATGGCGCGCCTCGACTTTCGCATAGTAGGCCGTGCGGTCTTTGCCAGTATAGGCATTGTATTCGGCGCCAAGGCCGTCGAGTTCCTTGGAAATATCGACTGCGGTCGGCCGCTTCGCCGTCCCCTTGAAGAACATATGCTCGAGGAAATGAGCGAGGCCGTTTTCGGCGCGTGTCTCATAGCGGCTCCCTACGCCCGTCATGATCATGACCGTCGCCGTCTCCGTCTCATGCATCGGCGCGATGATGATACGCAGCCCGTTCTTCAATGTGTGTTTCTTGTAGTTCATAAAAATCGAAAATTAACGAACCACGGTTGGATACGAATTAGCTAGATGGGAGAAGTATTTTGTTAAGAAATAGAATACGCCAACTTGCCAGAAAAACGAAACTTTCAAATAAGTTTGAGCATCGACAACTCCTTCATCACCACTAAATTTCAAAGCGCCAAGAAAAGTCGAAACATCCATAAAAAATGAAAGCAGTATCGGAAATAGGAAACAGTATACGACTACAGGTATAAGTGCAGACTTTTTCATTGAAACTACTTCTGAAAACAAAATTTGCTGAAATAGGAGAATCGCCCCAGCTCCAACAGCAGAAGGGATAAGAAGAGCTGAAACAAGCGCGATTTTTGTCGCCACTGCTGTAGATCCAATAATACCAATCATCGCAAATACGAATGTTAGGATAGTAAAGAGGATAAGAGAAAGCACCCCCGCTATAAAAGCCATCCACTGACTCGTCGTACAAACTCCAATAAAGATCAAGATTCTCTTCTTCATCGTAAGAGTTCGCCGACCAGAGAAAAATATGATAGGGAGTACAGCAAACACTCCAAAGAGAAGAGGCATCCAAAAATTCGTAATAAAATATACAGCTTGTATTTTTGGATCAAGAATTATATGCCCCACCACTGCAAGCAACGCAGAACTAACTACTGCATACAAAAAAATTGCCACATGCTTTAACAACGATATTTTACTATCTGTTACTTTAATAGAATTAGCCTCTCTAATATATTCCATAAAATCCTACAATATATTTATTTCTTTAAATACCCCTCTAGTTCCCCAATCTTTACCCGTTCCTGCTGCATGCTGTCGCGGTCGCGGACCGTGACCGTGCCCTCGAGGTCCGGATTCTCGCCGAGGGTGTCAAAGTCGATGGTGACACAGTATGGCGTACCGATCTCGTCCTGGCGACGATAGCGCTTGCCGACATTGCCGTTATCGTCGAACTCGACGCGGAAATTCTCTCGAAGCAGGTCATACACCTCGCGCGCTTTCGCCACGAGCTCGAACTTGTTCTTGAGGAGCGGAAACACCGCCACTTGTACCGGCGCGAGCTGCTTCGGGAATTTCAGGACAATGCGCGTATCCCTGCCCGCCTCAGTATCCGAAGGATTCTGGGAGGGATCCTCAGCCAGTTTCTCTTCGGTATACGCATCGGTCAAGACCGCGAGGAAAGTCCGCTCGAGACCGACTGATGTCTCAACGATCCACGGCATGAATTTCTCATTCGTCGCCGGATCGCGATAGGAGAGATCGACGCCCGAGAATTTCGAGTGCTGGGTCAGATCATAGTCGCTCCGGTTGTGCACACCCTCGAGCTCCTTGAATCCGAACGGGAAATTGTACTCGATGTCCCAGGCTGCCTTGGCGTAAAACACCAGGTTCTCATGCTCATGCCAGCGCAGATTCTCTGGTCTAATCCCGAGATCGAGATAGTACTGGAAACGTTTCGCCCGCCATTCCTCATAGACTACTGTCGCATCTTCCGGCCGGACGAAGTACTGCATCTCCATCTGTTCAAATTCGCGTTTGCGAAAGATGAACTGCCGCGCCGTGATCTCGTTCCGGAATGCCTTGCCGATCTGTGCGATACCGAACGGTACTTTCACGCGGGACGAATCGAGGACATTCTTGAAATTCAGATAGATACCCTGGCAGGTTTCACCGCGGAGATAGGTCGGTTCCGCTGTCCAATCGCCAGTGAAGTTGCCCAGGTTCGACTGGACGAGGAGATTGAAGCTCTTCGCTTCGGTAAAATTGCTCTTGCCACACTTCGGGCACTTCACCTTGTCTTTGTGCTCGGAAAAAAGCGCATTGATCTCGGCTTCGGTTATCTTTTCATCAGCGAAAACGCCAACGGCCTCAAGAAGATGATCGACCCGGACTCTGGTATGACACTCCCGACACTCGGCGAGCGGGTCGGAAAAGCCACCGACATGGCCCGACGCTTCCCACACTTTCGGGTGCATGAAAATCGCACTATCGAGACCAACGATGTTCTCGTGGTCATAGACCATAGCCTTCCACCAGGCATCGCGGATATTTTTCGCGAGCTCGACGCCGTACGGACCAAAATCATAGACCGCCGCAAAACCGCCATAGATTTCCGACGATGGAAACACAAAACCGCGGCGTTTCGCGAGCGAGATAATCTTCTCCATGAGGTCGGCTGGTCGGTCGTTCATAAGTGAGGTAAAAGTGTTGATCCTGTTTAGAGTACTGTCAAAAACTTGTTCGCTACTGAGAGAATTCTGCGGCTTCTCCAATATTCTGACGAAAAAAATCTACTGCTTCAGAACTCTAACAGGATTGACAAAAATGCTATTTTTCCTTATATTGAGCGAATTCTTTGACAAGTGCATACTATCAACATTCACTCTATCCATCAACCGAAAGAAGGGAGATTTCCATGTTCCGCATCCCCCTCGGTGAAAATCTGCTCCAAGCCGGTCTCACCGCCCTCGTCAGCAGCCTCGCCTTCATCCGCACGGAAAGCTATGAGCTGACCACCCTCGGCAAGGCCGTCTTCATCCTCGCAGTCATCACGCTGATCGCGATCATCCGAAACGCTGTTGTTCCGGCGCGGTCGGCCGTCATCTCGGAGCCTGAAGAACCAGGGCTTTTGGCTGCGCTCGTGTTCACCGGACTCTTGTACGGCATCGTGAAACGGTCGTGGTTCGGGATTCTCCCGTCTATGGCGGCCTCGATCGGCGTCCCGACGAGCTTCAGTGGCCGACTGGCGGCCGCTCTCAGCATCAGCCTCATGATTGGTCTCACCGCTCTCGTCGCCTGCACCATCGCCGAAAGCCTCCGGGCCATCGGCGCATCCCTGTTTTCCCACCGGTTCGCGAGAACCACATCTGCCCACCCCTGACTCGAAGGAGACTCCATGACCACCACTCCCAACCGTCGCGACCTCACCGTCGCCCTGAGCCGCTTCCGCGATCGTGAAGTACTCTCTGCTTCCGAGGCCATCACCGCCGTCCAGACCCTCGTCATCCCACTCCTCCGCGCGGCGGGACACGGCACTTCCGAGCTGACCCTGCACGCAGGATTCGGTGCCATCAGATTGGCGCAGGATGAGCTCAACCGTTTCATCCGGCTCATGGAACGCTCCACCATCGCGCTCGTCGCGTCGGTCGACAGCCATGATCCGAACCAGGTCGAGATGCTCTGCCGATCGGCGGCGCTCATCGAGCTCATGCGTCTCCTCGCAGAGATGCGCATTCACATGGACGTCGCCGTCGTCTGACTACGAGGAGAACCTCATGACTAGTGAAGCCGTCAACCTCATCCACCAACTATCCACGCCCCAAGATGCCCTCCGCTACCTGAGTGAGCAGGGCTATGACATCCCTGACGATGCTGTCGAGCACATCCTCGACTTCCACCTCGGAAGCGAAGCTGAAGCGCTCCGGCGTTTCCGCGAGCAGGACTGGCTCTGGCTCCACGCCACGCTCTCCCGCCTCCTCGCGCGCTGGACCGAGGAACTACCCGTCGACATCGCCGAGCACCGGATCACCCGACTCGGTCAGGAAGAAAAGGCGCAGAAGATCCTGCTCCTCCGGAAGTTCGTGAGCGTGATCGCAGCGCGCATCCCCAACCACTAGGCCAAGGAGGCCAACATGACCACTACCGACTTCAGCCGATCGCTTGGCACCATCGAACAGGCCCTCGCTCATCTCCGGAACGAGAAGCGGATTACGTTCGAGGCTTTCGACGCGATCATGCATTTCCACATCCTGGAGGTACCCGATCTCGGCAGCCTCCGCCACAACTTCGAACGCCGCGAGTGGTACTTCCTGTCGGGCCAAATGCGCGCATTCGCGAGCATGCGGCACGAAGCGCTGCTCGGCTGCGTGATCCAGCGGGTCGATCCGGAAGAGCTCTATCACCAAGGCATGGTCATCCAGCTCCTGCGCGACCTGTCGGCCGCCGCCGGCTCGATGGGACATAGTGTGGGCAAGATAGGCAACTGACCCTATTCTCCCAACACCACAGAGCGAATGCTCATCAGAAAGCGCGCGAAGCAGCACCCTGCCTCGCGCCTCTTTTTTATTCATTTTCTATATTGACAAATTACGGATTCCCTGCTATATTTACACGTTGTTTAAAAACACTACCACGGCCAGAAACCGGCTTTTTGCCACACTGAGGAGCACTTCATGCGCCATCAAGACCTTGGTCTCTACTCGATCCGCACCGCGCTTACAACGCTCCGCACAACCAGACAGCCGACCTGGGAACTGATCGCTGCCATCTGTCTCATTCATTTCCGAGACCGTTTTCCCCAGCTCCCAGAATACTTCAAATTCCAGAACACTACCGGCATGATGACCCTCTTCTTCAAAGAGGCTGATCGGCTGACCCAGGAGCTGCCGGAACAAATGATGGGTCCACACCGTCCTCTCGACGCGAGTGAAGCAGGGGATCTTGCCGCCCGCATCGTTCTTCTCCGCGAGGCAGCAATCGCCGCGAATGCAATCATCTTTCCGGCACAGGCAGTGCGCCGGGACGCAGTCGTCGTTCCGATCCGCCGGGTAGCTTAACCCAACGTGTCGGGCCGTATGCGCCACCCTTTGATCGAAAAGGGTGGCGTGTTTTTTTATACGTTGGCCGCTACGCTTTACTCTTCGCGGAGCTTTTGCATGAGTCCGAAATAGAAAGCGAGATTGTGCAACGTCGCAAGCCGGCCAGCCAATGGCTCGGCGACTGCAAACTGATGTCGGAGATAGGCCTTGGAGTATTCCCGAAGCGCTGGTACTGGACTCGTCTCATCGATTGGTGAAAAGTCTTCACGAAATTCCTCGCTCGTCAGGTTTTTGGTCGTATAAAAATTCCCTGCACTATCGAGTGGCGCATCAGTCCAGTAAAAGAGTCGGCCATGCCGCCCTTCGCGCGTCGGAATAACACAGTCAAACATATCAACACCGGCACGTACTGCGGCGACGATCTCCTCGGGTCGTCCGAGGCCCATGAGATAGCGCGGCTTGTCAGCTGGGAGATACAGAAGGGTAGCACTAAGTATATCCGGCAAGGTCTCGCGCGGTTCACCAACCGCGACACCGCCAATGGCATAGCCGTCGAAGCCGATTGCCACAAGTTCCCGTGCGGACTGTACCCGGAGATCAGCGTAGATCGATCCCTGCACGATACCAAACAGGAGCGGCCGACTCTCCTGGATTCCGAGTTCGACAATCCGTTTTTCAAAATGTGTTTTGGCGCGCGCCGCCCAACGTATCGTCCGCTCCAGTGAAGAAAGAGCATACTCTCGCACACACGGATATGGCGGACACTCGTCGAGCACCATGATGATGTCCGATCCGAGATTAAGCTGGATATCGACGGATTTTTCCGGTGAGAGAAAATGCGTATCGCCGTTGGTCGGATCCTGAAACTCGACACCCTCCTCAGAGAGCTTCACACCATTTTTGCCGAAACGCTCCCCTGCCCGAGCGCCGAGCGAGAACACTTGGAAGCCACCCGAGTCGGTCAGAATCGGCCCATCCCAACGCATAAAGCGGTGGAGATTGCCAGCACGTGCGATCATCTCGTCTCCGGGCCGCAGCCAGAGGTGATAGGTATTGCCAAGTACGATCGTCGCACCGAGCACGCGAAGATCATCCGTCGTGAGATGTTTCACCGCACCACGAGTAGCGATCGGCATGAAAACCGGCGTCTCGACGGCGCCGTTTCTCATCTCCAGTTTCAGTCTTCTTGTTTCCATGGTCTTTAGTCATAGATATCGTTCACCTGAAACTCGTAAGGTCATGGCATCGGCAGGATTCTGCCGCCATCGAGAGACTGCAGCTGTGCGTCGTCTTTCAGGTTGGTGGTCATCGGCAGGAACCCTCCCTCGAGGTTATTGCCCGTCCACACGTCTTTCCCCGTTATCGTAACGGAGTTTACTAGGCGCGCCTCATCTTTGCCACCCAGACTCGGATCGGGCAGGAAGCCGATCTGGATCGACAGCCCCACGCCGTTGGTCGCTCCCGAATCGATTGTCCCAATATTCCAGGAGATTTCTCCGGTACGATCATTATAGAGAACTGATCCCTGATCGTTCTTGAATGTCTTCAGATAACGGACCTGACCGGGCATCGAGAGCACCGCTCGAGCATTTTCGACCGCATTAATCGTGGATGCGACGCGTAGATTCAGTGTATATGTTGTTTCATACCCGACAACCGGAGGAATCGGACCAGTATTCTCATACGCACCGAAATGATACCCGCTCATCTCAAAGAGCGGCTTCGTCTCCACCTTGTATGTGACGCGATTGCTCGCTACGATTTTGTTCGCGCCGATCGGCGTCGGAACATCGGGACTATCGATTCGTGCTACTGATTCGATTTCGAGATTTGGCTTCCCGTACGAAACGAGATCTGATCGTACCGGGAGTGAGAAATCGATTTCAGCGCTCTTCCCCGGTTCAATAAGACGAAGGACCTCGCGATCACCCGCCCGAAAGACCGCTTGTTGCTTCTCAGCAAGATAAGTACCTCCACTACCGAAGTTGATATTCGCTACGTCAAAGTATTTCGGATCAAGCTCAACCGTCAGGATGAGGTCGCGCAAACCGATATCACCGTCATTTCTGAACATGAGCCGGTACGGCAGTAGATCTCCCGGAGCAACCGACTTTCGATCATCGGAACCAATGCGTTGTAGAATAGCGAGTGGCGAAGCATCGATACGGGTCTGGCGTTCAATCTCAGCATACGAGAGGATTGACCCATCGCCCTGAGGCACACCAACCTTAGCCAGTACGCGCTTCACATCGCCCTGGGCGCCCTGGACTATCCCCCGGACAGCGACCGTACTCGATCCACCCGGAGCGAGCGGTGGGATATTCCAGACATTTTTATCTTTGGAAGGAGGCGGGGTCGCTTCCCGATACGTGAAGCCAATCGGGTAGTCAATAACGAGCTGGAGATTCTGGACTGTTTCGGTACTTTCATTCCGATAGGTCGCGACATAGTCGACAAACTGTCCATCACCCGCCTGTGACGGGACGCCAAGTTCAACAATAATCGCCGAGCTTTCCACAGCGATACTGTACTGATACTCGGTGTCAACCCGACTCGCGACGCCGGCCGGTGCCGCGCGCAGGGTCGCCGTGAAAAGCGCTACCTGATCCTGAAGTGACTGGAACGAGCCTTTGATTGTCACACTATTGAGACTGGACTTCTTCACGGTCCCGAGCGGCAAAACAGCCCGCGTCGCGCTCACTTCGAAACCGCTCCCTTCCGCGATCCGGAACATCTCTGGATACGTCAGGATGAGCTCGGCCTCGTCGAGATCGACCCAGTTATTGTTCTCATAACGGATGATATACTCCACCGATTCGTTGCTCTCGGCACGCTTCGGACCAGTCATCGTCACTTGGACATTCTCTGGAGCAAACAGCCAGCCTCCCGCCTTGAAGATGACACCGGCCGCAATAAGCGTAAGTGCAATGCCACCCAAAAGAAGTGCGACTTTCTTCGGCAGCCGCGCAAACGGATTCCGCGATTTCAGCCCGGGCGCAACCGGCTCGTCACGCTTCTCTTTTCCGCCCCAGGCATCGCCAAGTGGAACATCAGGAAGCGGCGCATCAACCGGATCCGGCAGAGCAGATTTCGGTTGGATCGGCCGGATCGGATCGCCCGGCATTGGCGTTTCCGTATCGCGGCTCTGGCGATGAAGCTCTTCGTTGATTCGGGCAAGTGACATAGGCTTGTTTTCCTTTATCTTATCAGAGCGCTCGGGCACATGAAAGCTCGCTAGTCACGGATGAAGCGCCGATAATTTGAACGGATACGGGATAACTCGTCGAGTGTCTTCGTATCGAGGATGAGCTTCGACACCCGTGCCAACGGCTCGTGCACCATGAGCCGGAGTGTTTTGATGGCGTTTTCCGATACCGGCTGGGCATCGCGTACTGTTCGCGCATGTACCTCCAAAACGACGCCACCTGATTCGAAACTGAGAAAAAATCGTTCGCCCACCTGAAGCCGTTCATGCGAGACGACGCAGCTCCGGAGCTCGAGCTGATATCCGAGGAGGATGAAAAGCTTATGGTACGCGGCTTCGGTCAATAATCGCGCCTGGCCGATTGGCAGATCGTCAACTGCAGCCCGTTCCGCCGCATCGAGATAGTCCCGGAGCAATGCGAAGAGCTCCTCGTCCTTCTCTTCGGCCTCGACGAGACGGTCAACATCCGTGAAAAAACGCGTAGCCTCGCGGATGATTTCATAGGCATGGTGAAGCGCCGGGTACGACTGTTCGAGGACGGCGCCCGTGATTTTCCCTGTGCCGCGGGTGCGTGCCACCATGATCTCCGAGAGGGTTGCCGTCTCGAGCGCACTCGCGAGCTTCGCCTCAGCCTTGCGCACGCCCTTGGCGATCGCGGTCACTTTCCCCTGTTCGCGCGAAAAGAACGTATAAAAACGATCGGTCTCCCCCACTTCGCGCTTTCGGAGCATGATGCCGGTAAATCGGTATTCCATACTGTTCCAGAGTATCTCGTCAGCCGAGTCTGAAGCAAATGAAAAAGCCCACGTCCAGTTCTCTGTGGTGGGCTTCTGAAGCAAGGAATCTCTGTCCCTCTTAGGGTGTGCTCTAGCGAGCGAGCGCATAGGCGACGGGCACCAATCCTGGTGCGCTCTGCGCCAAACGCGGCGATTCCTTCTCGATCAGTCTCTGGATCCGGAGCACATTCCGGGTGAACGGAAACTTCGCGGCATTGAAGCCGGCTTGTCTGACCACGAGAGGACCGTCGCTCCAGTGAGCAATCGCCTTGTGCAGATTGCCGCCCCACATCCTAAGGTTGTCCTCGATGTGACGGCCACCAGCACGGATGCTTTCGAACGGATCGAAGCGGTCGCGGAGACCGAAGAGCTTGGCCGAACCTCGGCAGAACTGTTTCAGACCGGTGCAGCCAGTTGGCGAAATCGCGTCCGGCTTGCCGCCAGACTCTGCGATGATGAGTGCCTCGATGAACGCCGGTGCGAGCTTGCGCTCGGTCGCGACTTCGTCGATGACCGTACCGTAGTTCTCGCGGATGCAGCGCGCCCGGAAGAGCGTCTGCTCCTCCCAGTTCCGCCCGATTTCCCGGCCCTCAGCGTAGAGGCAGTCCGGGTTCGGGAGCGGATAGTGGGCGAGCACTTCGGGACGGATGCGCATCGTCAAGCGGTAGAGCTCGCTGTTCTGCGCTTTGGTCCGTTCATCGGCAGGGATGCTGAGGAGCGCTGCCTTGCGATAGATCTCCTTGTGGTAAACCTCGGAAAGCGCCGGCGATTCACCCGTTTCGACCGGCGCAATAGCGCGGATCGGTTGGGACGCCGCAGAGGCTGGCACGAAAGCAGCCACGGCAGGAGGAAGCGGTTCAGCTTCAGGTGCTCGGGTCACGAGCTTCGGAATATGTTTTCCCGAAGAAGCCCCGCCATCACTAGCAAGCTCCCTCGGGGAAACATTTCTGTTCACCAAAACCGAGGGAGCGTGGGTGCAACCGTTCTTGAACTTCAAGACGGTCTTGTTGGCGTAGATCCAGTTCGGATCGATGTTGTTCTCACGAGCGACCGCGAGGTAATCGTTCCGGCAGTAGCCACGGAGTACACCGATGAGGGTGTCCCCGCGTTGGACCGGGTACTCGACCTGGTCGTCAGCGGGAATAGCGGGCAAAACGACGGGAGCGGCAACTTGAAGCAGTTGCGGGGCGGGAAGTTTAGCAGGAAGCCGAGCGGGAGCTGCAACCCCTACGGTCACCGGCAGAATCCGCGGCACCGGACGAACGATTGGGATCGGCCGATAGCTCGCGAGCGCCGTGATGAACACGACACAAACGAGGAGCGCCACGAACCCAAAGATCGCCATGAGCGAGCGTTCGTCCACCAGCCGACGGCCGAGAGTGACGTTCCAGATATTCTGGAATGTTCGAGAAACCATGGATAGGCTCCTTTTTTGGGTGGGTACAGCAAAACAGTGGGAATTCTGTAGAGGAGGAATCTATGAAGTTGTGAAGTTACTGAAGCCCCAGGGTATCACAAAGCGTCCTCGATGTCAAGATAATTATGGCTCCATCAAGCCATGATTCGTATTTTTTTCCATCAGAAAATGGCTTAACCATGGGGCTAAGACATTCGACTCCGAATCGCCCCTATGCTCGCTTGAGTGAGAAAACGAACGATTCATCCTCGGTACCCACAGTTTCGGAGTAGTCAGCATCAGCAAGTGCTTCCGCTTTCACTTCGGTTGCCAAGACTTCTCTGGCGATTTCTTTCTGCCAGACTTTGAATACCTCTTCTTTTCCGGTATAGCCGAGACTGATGCGATCCTCCACATTGAATCCGGCTTTCTTGCGACCCTCTTGGATCGCGCGAATGATTTCCCGTGCTTCCCCTTCGAGTTTCAGTTCGGGAGTGATATTAATGTCCAATGCACGAAATCCAATGTGGTCTTTGCTTTCCATACTGTCACAGACTTCATACTCTTTGACGTTTAGCTCTTCCTTTACCATTTCCTGCAAAGACTCTCGAATGCCACTAGCGCTAACCATCCTTAGCGGCTGTCTTACTTTTATTTTTTGTACCGCCCTTTCTTGGAGACCAGCAGAAACTATGAATCGCGCCAATTCCATCTCTTTGGTTAATTTTTCATCAATGAGCGATTCATCCGTAACCGGATATTCGGCGAGGTGAACTGATTCTTCGCTAGTCAGATTGCGATAGATTTCCTCAGAGAGGAATGGCGTGAACGGCGCCATCAGTTTCGCGAGCGTGACGAGGACAGTGTAGAGCGCCTGATACGCCTGTTCTTTGTCGCCATCGTCCTCGCTCTTCCAGAAACGCTTCCGGCTCCGGCGGATATACCAGTTGGACAGGTTATCTATGAAGCTTTCGATTTTCTGTGTCGCAGTGTAAACATCATATCCTTCCAGTAGATGGTCCACCTCCCGCGCTAGAACCTGCGTCTCCGAAAGAATCCAGCGGTCGAGTAAGTTTTTTGATTCTTGATTCTTGATTCTTGATTCTTGATTTGGTTTCCAATTATCAATCGACGCATAGGTCGTGAAAAATGAATACGAGTTCCAGAGCATGCGGAACACGCGGTTCTGCACATCGCGCATCCCCTTCAAGTCGAAGCGCTTCGGCAGCCCTGGCTGATTGATGGAGAAGAGGAACCAACGCAATTGATCAGCGCCAAATTGATCGAGCATATCAAATGGATCAATGACATTCCCCTTCGACTTGGACATCTTCTTCCCCTCGCCGTCGAGGAGATGCCCGAGACAGATGACATTTTTGTATGCATTGCCAGTCGGTACCTTGCCTACCTTGTTCAAAAGCGTCGCAATTGCGTGCAGCGTGTAGAACCAGCCGCGTGTCTGATCGATGGCTTCGCAGATATAGTCAGCTGGAAAATATTTCCCTGACTCTATGTTCCGTTTGTCGTCTTCGGTGACCGCATTCGGATAGTCGAACTGCGCCAATGGCATCGCTCCAGAATCGAACCACACATCCATCACCTCAGGCGTCCGTCTCATTGTCCCACCGCACGCGCATGCAAAAGTCACGTCATCGATGTAGGGCTTGTGCAGATCCTCAAGTCCATTCAACTCCTTGGTTGATGAAAGAATCTTCCGAGCATCGCATTGCTCGCATTCCCAGATAGGCAGTGGCGTTCCCCAGTACCGCTCGCGAGAGATCGCCCAGTCCTTCGCGCCACGCAACCATTCGCCGAAACGCCCCTCTTTGATGTTCTCGGGGACCCAAGACACTCGGCTATTGTTCTCCACGAGAGCTGCAGAAAGCTCACTCATCCGGATGAACCATGAAGGCTTAGCAAAGTAAACGAGGGGCGTGTCACAGCGCCAGCAAAAAGGATATTCGTGCTCATACTTCTCTTTAGCGAAGAGCACGCCCGCCTTGGCCAGATATTTGATAATCGCCACATCCGTTGTTTCTGGACTATCCTTCGGCTTGGCAAGCAATCCAACGAAGTCCCGAACCGACTCTTTGAAAAATCCGTTAGGTGCCACATGCTCGATAATCGGGAGTTTTTCGTCCTGAGCAAGGCGCATGTCATCTTCGCCATACGCTGGTGCTTCATGCGCGATACCCGTTCCCACATCGGTTGTGACGAAATCCGCGTGATAGATCTTCCACCCGTTCTCGCGATTCTTCAAACTCTCGTCCTTCGCGTAATAATCAAAGAGCGATTTGTAGGCACGACCGACGAGCTTCAATCCCTTGTATTCCTCAACGACTGAATACCCTTCCTCGCCAAAAATATTTTTCAAACGATCTTTCGCGACGATAAAGCGCACCGTTTCACCGACGCCTTCATCTTTCTTTTCAACCGTGATATAATCAATCGTTTCGTTGACCGCGAGTGCCACATTCCCCGGAAGTGTCCAGGGGGTAGTCGTCCAAGCCAGTATCGAAGTCTTCACTGCTTCGCCAGTCAATTCAAATTCGACCGTCACCGAGAGATCCTTGACCGACTTGTACCCTTGCGCCACCTCATGTGATGAGAGTGCCGTGCCGCAACGATAGCAGTACGGCACAACTTTGTGCCCTTTGTAGACGAATGATTCCCCTGCGTCATTTTTTATTTCTGCGATCTGAGCTAGTTGCCACCATATCGACTCGATATATCTGTTCTCATATGTCACGTACGGATGTTTCATGTCTACCCAGTACCCCATTCGGGTCGTCATTTTTTCCCAGAGGTCGCGATATTCCCAGACCGATGCTTTGCACTGCTTATTGAACTCAATCACGCTCGCCCGAGCATCGCCCGGAACGATATTCTCAATATCCTGTTTGTTTCTAAGCCCCAGAGCTTTCTCGACCTGCAACTCGACCGGGAGCCCGTGCGTATCCCAGCCAGCCTTCCGTGCCACGCGGTACCCCTTCATCGTTTTGTAACGCGGGATGATGTCTTTGAATGATCGCGCGAGCACGTGGTGCAGCCCCGGCCGGCCATTGGCAGTCGGTGGCCCTTCGTAAAAGATGAAGGATTTGTCTTCAGGATTCTTCTCTACCGATTTTTCGAAAATTTTCTCAGCTTCCCAAAACTTCAGGATCTGCTCCTCCATCTTCGGGAAATCTACCTTAGCATCGACTTTTTTGAATGGCATAGATTGAGAGAAAAAAGAAAATCCCCAACACACATGTGCTGAGGACGTTTCGACAAGCTCAACGTGGTACCACCTCGGCTGCAGTAATTAGTTCATAGTCACTAGTGATTAGGGACGACCTAATACTAAGCCCTACGAACTAACAACTCTTCATTCCGGCTGTGACGGGCCCCGCCCGCGACGCTTCGCGTGAGCGATGCGGGCAGGCGACCGTTGGGTTCTACTCGCTTCCCATGAAGTTTTCTTCCCATGGCTCCAGGATGATAGTCCCTTCGACGCCAATCAAATTGTGACCCTAGACTATCACGGAAACAGTACTCTGACAACTCTCTCCTCTAGAGTTCATCTGCCCGATGGACCGACATATTCCGATGGATGATTTCGTCGTTCTTGATCGTGACGAAGAGCTCATACTCGCTCTTCACATGGCGGCCGTAGAAATCGAGGAAATCGATGAGCACTGGTTTCGTTTTGAGTTCCTCGGCGTGCTTCTCGACGAAGATAGAGTACTGCGAAAACGCATGATCCTCGAAGAGATAATTCAGCTGGAGCGAGCTTTTCGGGCTGAAGAGGTAGAGGACAAACGAAGCGGCTGCGTACCCGAAGGAGAAAAGGAGTGGGATAAGCGTGTGGCGGATGAACCCATCCTCGCCATATTTCTTGGCGAGCTGTGAAAGCACGACGACGTGCATCGTCTCATTGTCCTGCGAGGAGCGGCCGAAACGCGAGGTCTTGGACAGCTCAATCGCTTTTTTCTCGTTCGAATAAAACATGGTGAGGAGCATATAGCTCGCCACCTCCCACGACTGATACGGGATACGCGCGATCACTTCGACCGCCTTGAATTTGCCGTA